>NZ_JBBEWR010000001.1:0-562632 GCF_037646345.1 Ascidiimonas aurantiaca
TGACAGTTAAAATTTAAAGTTAGAAAATTCTAATTTTAAGCTGTCCTATTTTTAGGGAAGGCTACAGAGGAAGCGTATAGGCTAGCACAAAATGGAACTGAATTTCCAATCATAATAAAAGAGGAAGATGACCGAACTGAATCTGCTGTTGCTCTTAAAAAATTCCCCACGGGATATGTCCTAGGTATAAGTTGTGATACCGAGAATATGTTTAAATTATTTTTCTCTGAAAATCTTGATGAGATCATGGAACAATGCAATAAGTATATAAAAGTATTAAGGGAAAAAGGAAATCCATTCTTAAATAAAAAATGATTGGAATGAAAAAATAGATTTACTCTAGAATACCAAAATGAAAATTCGAATGAAATGAAATAAACGTGTTACAACAATGGTAACCGTTGCACAAGCCACTAATTAAAAAAATATCTGTCCTCTTTTAAGGGCTTTTTTCAATTTATTTCTCTTAACCGGAGGCTGTATTTAAAGGCTTTAAATACAGCCAAAGGCAGGTTTGGAGCAACCATCTCATAGTTTTTAGAAAAGGAAGGTTTCCCACCCCGCTTTTCACCTTATTTTGAGTGAAATTCACTACTTTACTGAATTACGATATGCAGACGGAGTAATTTTTTCAAACTTTTTAAATGAAGTATTAAATGAAGACAAACTGCTAAAGCCAGAATCATATGCAATTGAAGCAATAGTGTACTTACGAAGTTTGTCATTATCTAGAATATCTTTGGCCTTTTGTATTCTGTATTGATTTATAAAGTTGTTAAAATTCATTTTAGCATATTGGTTTATACTTGATGAAATTGTATGGTTTGAATAGCCAGTTAAATCACTTAATTTTTGGAGTGATACATCTGTTGCCAGGTATAGCTCACGATCTTTTATAAGTTTTTCTACCTGTTTATAAACTTTTAAATTATCCTCAATTTGTTCGAATGTCTTCGAGTTAATCTCATTAATTTTTAGTGCATAGGCTATATATGTCAAGACATAAATACACACGGAATATATTATTGGACCCATAATGTAGGGTACCTGATCATCAAAAATATTTAACACATATGAAAACCAAATTAATGCAATACCTAACATCACCCAGTGTAGCCATGTAGATATTCTTTCTTGGGTTTTTGTTTTGCCTTTGTTGTAAAAAGATCTATTAAAAACATACAATAATTTTGATGACCGTAAAATATAGAAGGCCAAGTGAAGGTAAACACCAACTAAGATAATGAAAAACAATAGTTTACCATTTGTAATTAGCCATTCTTTTGAAACGGTTATACTTGTAACTATCACTAAAAGAAATGGAACTAAATGAAGGTAAAAGAGTTTTGGCAACTTAAAATTTATACGAATTAAAGAGTTTGTATACCAGTAGAGTAACGGCCCAATTACCAATAATACAGATAGCCCCAATAATATAAATAAAAGTTCAAGATTGGCATTGAATTGAAGTATAATTGACTTGCCCACTCTAAATGCCATTAAACTTAATAAAATGGCTAAAAAAACATCTGCATTTGTTCTTTTAGTCTTGATAAAGCTAAAATAAACCCCTAATGATAACCCATGAATTAGCCCAGCACCACAAATAATAATTAGAAATATATCAACAGTATTCATGCACAATTATTGATTGTATGAATACAACGAATTTATTTGTAAGTTGTTACACTTTGGTTAGGTAACTTTTTATTTTTTCCCTTCTTCGCATTTTTTTGCATAAGAAGCTAGTTTCGATATTTCATAAAACCTCCAAATGTTAAATTGCATGGCCTCTATAAAACCGTGTTTAGCAATTAATAATCTGCTTAGCGGTTTGTTTTCTATTAAAAGTGTTTTTTCTATCAATTCTTTAGCTTTCTGTCTGCCATGTAAATGGTAGGTCAATAAAACTTTTACAGCATTTTCTTCATCTGTTAACTCTCTGTATTTTGGGCTATGACCTAATTGTTTGATCATGTTTTCAGCTAATGACCATGTTGACCAAGGATTTTGACCTGTGATTAAATTATTATCATGACTGACTTTCTCTAAATACATTATACCCTCATCAAATGAAGCTCCTTGTGCAACAATTTTATCTTGTAAAAGAAACGGAAATATTGTTTTTGCATCTGGTATTATAAGTAGTTCTTCTTTGTTTGTAAACGCTGTAATTTTTTTATTTTCAAGGAGTGGACGTCCATTATCTAAAACTACATTTACTAATGCTGCTGGACCATGGCAAACAGCGCCTATTACTTTATTGGATTGATAATAATTACGCACTATAGTTTGGATTGTATGATTCTCTGGAAAATCAAACATTGCTCCTTTACCTCCAGCAAAAAACACTGCCTGATATTCATCAGCAACAACATCTTCTAACTTTATTGTGTTTTTTGTTTTTTCTTGTGCAACGGGATCGTTTAAAAAAGCATAATCAAAAGCACCCATATCTTCATCGTCTAGGACTACCGGAGCATTACCGCCAAGAGGGCTCGCAATATCAACTTGATAACCATTTGCCATAAAAACATAATAGGCTCTTGCTAATTCAGAGAGTTCATAACCTGTACTCTTCTCACTGCTGCCCATACTATCTGTACTTGTTACTATGGCTAAAATTTTACCTCTTGGTTCAACTTTATCTTCATATAAATAAGGTAAATCTGCTACTGTAGTTTTTGTTATATCTACCCCCTTTTCAGGTAATAAATTAATAAACCAGGCACCAATTGATATCATGATAAGAATTAAACCAAGAATTGAAAGTAGCGACCATTTAACTATGCGGTATTTTTTGAACATCGTATGAATTTTTAAAATTATGATGGCAAAACAAGAGGAATGCATACATAAAATATGATGAAATCATAATTCCGTCAGAGTAAATCATAATTGAAATACTTAAACTTTCGAATAACCTATTAATTTGACTACTCTAATATTTTTATTTAAAATGCGATATAAATTCATTAATCCGAAAAATTACTACAAGGAGTTTAGGCAGCTCTATGGGTTCATTATTTCACCAGAATACAACTCGAAAACACAACTAACTTTAGTTGAGAAAATCGAAGGAACTTGGAAAATGTTTGTGGTAAAGTTTGTATTAACGCTAGTTATCGGTATAGGAATAGGTTTATTTTATGAACCTGAAAATTTAACTAAAAGCAGTATGATGGAGCGATTTACTAATCCATTTTTATTGTTTATGGTGGTATTTATTCTGTCCTTACTTGAGGAATTTGCATTTAGGTTGTCCTTAAAATTTAAACCCATTTTTTTAGCCATCACTGCAGGAGTTCTGACTTATTATGTTCTGAGTAAGGGCATCTATCAAACTAAATTAAGTGACTTTGAAAATCATTTTATAATAAGGCTTGTGGCTGTTATTGCTATTATAATTTTCAGCTACTTTATTTTTAGGATACCCATAATTAAGAAAAAACTTGAAGTGTTTTGGGTGAATAATTTTCGCTGGATTTTGTATTTCTTCTGTTTTGGTTTTGCTTGGCCACATATCTTAAATTATGAGTTAACGGTATTAAATTTACTACTACTTCCCATCATTACTTTTGATAAGCTAGTTAGTGCATTTTGTTATGGGTATGTTAGAGTGCATTATGGATTTATTTATTCGTTTGGAACTCATATTATTTGGAATAGCATAGGTTTTACTGTGAGTTTAATCTCAGGTGGGAATAATTAAAATTAATAGAACAATGAGAAAACCTATACTTAGATTCTCCATATTTATATTTGCATTCGTTTTAAGTAGCTGCAATGCGGATAAATCGAACACAAAAAAAATCATTCAACTACCAAAGAAAACCTATATCTAGGTCTTAGACCACCTGGTATGACCTCTGAAACTTTAGTATTAGATTCGCTTGCTAAAAAAGGTTGGGTATTAGGAGGTATACACGATGCTAATATGGAAGAATTTTACTTGACATCTACTCGTGGATCAGTATTACATCAGCTCGTTGTTAGCTTTCGAAGACTATCGCATCATGTGGCTTTGGTCTTCTGCTAAGGGAACTTTAGTTTTTGATGAAGCCACTAGAGATGGAAATGGTCTTCTTCGTTTTTCTAAATTGGTAAATGGCAAACGTGAAAAACCAATACCCTTTGGTAAAGAGATAAACACAGGTAAATGGACGTCTCATCCTTTTATAGCACCTGACGAGTCGGATAGTGAACGAGAAGGTGGCTATGGCTCATCTGATCTTTACATTAGTTTTCGACAAAAAGATGGTTCATGGGGCAACGTCATTAATATGGGAGATAAAATTAACACAGCCCGAGAAGACGGAGGAGGTTACGTCATGCCTGATGGAAAGTATTTTTCCTTCTGCCCCAGTTGCAATCCACCGTATAATAGAAAATGGATAGATGCAAAAATTATTGAAACTTTAAGGTCTCAACAATAATTTCTTAAGAAGTTTAAAATAATAATTAACTACCGTGGATAAGCATTGTAGCCAATTAAAGCAACTATGTCACATAAATCAAATTCATTTGTATTTATTAGAAAAACAAGATAATCATGATTAAAAATCTATTTACAGCCAGTTTATTTACCCTAATATTATTTGGTTGCCAAGCAAACACAAAGGAGACTACAAACAAGAAAAAAGAAGTTGGGAAATTAAGTATTGCTACTAAACAAATAATTAGCTCTACAATTCTAAACGAGGAACGGCCAATTATCATTTCCTTGCCAAAGGATTATGATAAATCTAATGCAAAATATCCTGTTTTGTACTTGACTGATGGAATGCAAAATATTTGGCATGTAGTCGGAACATTAGAAGTATTAACAAGAACGGGTAGCGTTCCGCCAATGATTGTTGTTGGTATCGAAAGTACAAATAGAATGCGTGATTTTACACTAACAACAAGTGAAAACAATCCAAAAAGCGGAGGTGGAAAAAAATTCTTAGCGTTCATTGAAGAAGAATTAATTCCTTATATAGATACCAATTATAGAACAAATTCTTATAGAACTTTAGAAGGACATTCTTTAGGTGGATTATTTACAGTGTCAACTTTTATGAAAAATCCCGATTTGTTCAATAGTTATATTGTGATGAGTCCATCATTATGGTGGAATGACGAGGAACTCACCAAGAAGGCACCAGTATTTTTCAAAACACATACCAATTTGAGGAACTCATTATTTTTTGGTGTTGGCACTTACGAATCCGGCGCTGAATATGGAATGAGAAAAGAACTCAAAAATTATGTGGATGTCATTATAGAAAACAAACCTGAGAAATTAAGGATTGAACGAAAAGAACTTGAAAGGGAAGGACATATGTCTTCAGTTTTGTTATCAAACTATTATGGGTTGAAATTTATTTTTTCAAATATGACTTTTCCTGAAAATCTATATGAAAATTATTCCGATGAAAAGTTTTTGGAACACGAAAACCACATAATGAATAAATATGGTAAGTCCGCAAAACAATCCGCAGAATCTTATGTGAATTTAGCGTCCATATTATTAGGGCAAGAAAGATATTCGGAAGCAATTACCATAATTAAAAGGAGTGTATCAGCCTATCCTTTTGATGTAGGTTTAATGAATTTTTTGGCTAATACATATGAGAAGAATGATGATGTTGATTTAGCTATAGAAACTTATAAAAGAGCCATTATTATATCCAAAAAAAATAATTACAACCGAGAAGAAGAGTTTGAAAATAAAATTAAACGGCTTATAGAAAAATAACTGGCTACAACACGGTGTATAAGTATTAGCGGTTTAAGTGTTAAAACAAAATTATGAACATAAAACAAAGGTCGGTGCAAAACCGAAAGGTTTGTGAGTAGAAATCCATTACTACTCATACACAAGACCGTTAGCTTAAATTCAGCCTTTGGCTGCCCAAAACCACTATAATTTGCTAAAGCAAATCCCCGTTATTTTGGAAATTCAACTTCACAAGGGCACAACGGCAATTTGGCAACGTTCTACATGTCTTTACAATTTCTTTGTACCTTAGGTACCAGCAATTGTAAATCCAGAACGTAACTGCGTTTAGCAGGGCCGTTATGTCTCACCTAAAGAACAAAACATAAACAAATAAAGCCCTTTGAAAATGGAAAAAATCTCATTAATCACGGGAGTAAGCCGAGAAATGGGACTTGGCTATGAAACAGCAAAACAATTGAAAGAACTCGGCTATAAGGTTCTTATTACCGCGCGTGACCATAAAAAGGTATCAGAACTTGCCGATAACATTGGCGTTGATGCACGACAATTAGATATTACAAATGACCAATCCGTTAACGAACTAGCTAATGACATTGAGACTGAATATGGGAAATTAGACGTGCTTATAAACAACGCAGGGGCATTCTTCGACCAAGGTACAGAACCCCTTTCATCTGACCTTGAATTTATAAAAGACGCTCTTGATACGAACCTTTTAGGAGCTTGGAGAATGATTAAGGCATTTCATAAATTACTTGACAAAAGCGACCAGCCAAGAATTGTGAATGTTTCAAGCGGTGCAGGTTCATATAATGACCCGGTATTCGGACTTACTTATCATTTCAGTAAAGTTCCGGTTTACGGAATTACAAAACTTGCACTGAACGGACTAACTGTGAAACTTGCAACCCAACTTAAAGAGAGTAAAATCAAAATAAATTCTGTTGACCCAGGCTTTACTGCCACTTATCCAGGAACCGAAGAATGGGGAGCAAGACCAGTAGAAGAAGGTGCAAAAGGAATTATTTGGGCAGCTACTTTACCTGATGACGGACCTTCAGGTGGATTTTTCAAAGACGGAGAACCAAAGAGTTGGTAATGGATTCGTATAATAACATAGAAACTTTTCATGCTAAGTACAGAAATGAATGGCGAGCGTGGTTGGAGAAAAATCATTCAACAGAAAAATCTGTGTGGCTAATTATCTACAAAAAGGAGAGCGAGACACCTAGCATTTATTATCCCGAAGCGGTAGAGGAAGCTTTGTGTTTTGGTTGGATAGACAGCAAACCCAACAAACGGGACGAATACAGTTACTATCAATTCTTCTCGAAAAGAAATCCCAAGAGCAATTGGAGCCAACTAAACAAAGAGAAAGTTACAAAACTAATTGAACAAGGACTTATGCAACCAGCGGGCTATGAGATGATAAAAATTGCCAAACAAAATGGTACTTGGACTGCCTTGGACGAAGTTGAGAATCTGATAATTCCTGATGACTTACAAGAATTGTTCTCAAATAATAAAAAAGCGTATGAAAATTGGGAGAACTTTCCACCCTCTTCAAAAAGAGGAATTTTGGAATGGATTTTAAATGCTAAAAAGCCTGAAACAAGACAAAAGCGAATTGAAGAAACCGTATCACTGGCTGAAAAAGACATTAGGGCAAATCATTACAGACAACCAAGAAAGAAATAAAAAGGCGAAGGCATGACAACATATATAAAAAATAGGCGAGGTAGCAGTAAAATCCAAGTTTTTTGCTCGTATCGAAATTTGTGTTTAACCGAAAGTTCCGTGCTTCGAAATTGCCTACTTTTTATATACCAACCGTTAATGGCAATTTGGAAAAATCAAAATAATGAAAGCTTATATAAAAAGAAATCCCGTTAAGCTCTTCTTTATCCTAACATTTATTATTTCATGGAGTGGAATTCTTATTGTGTCTAATCAGACTGGGATTCCAGCAACGCCAACACAATTTGATAGATTATTACCTATCGCAATGATTCCATATTTACTGGGTCCTGTAGTCGCAAGTTTTTTACTGCTTAGTGTAATTAAAGGAAAAAAAGGGTTTAAAGAACTATTTAAAAAATTAACGAATTGGAGATTTGACGCAAAATTCTATTTAATCGCTACTTTAACGATACCAATTCTTTCAGGACTTTCTCTATTAATACTATACCAGTTTTCCGATGCATACATTCCAGCTATTTTTTCTGCTGAAAACAAAGTCACTTTAATTGTAAGTGGATTGATATACGGAATTATCGGTGGTGGTTTATTAGAAGAGCTGGGTTGGTCAGGTTTTGCAATTCCAAACCTAAAAGAAAGATATGGAGTTTTAAAAACAGGTTTATTTGTAGGTTTTCTATGGGGAGTATGGCACTTTCTACCAGTTATTTGGGGATGTGGCGATAATTATGGGAATTTAGTATTAGGAAAATTTTTACCTGGATTCTTTTTCCATTATGCTGGTTTGATACCAACACGCATAACAATGGTTTGGCTTTATGACAGAACAAACAGTTTAATACCACCAATGATTATGCATGCTTCTCTTACTGCATTTACATTTTTTATTTTCAATATTTCTCAAGAAGGGACAGCTCTTTTCAATTATTATCTCTTAATAGCTATTGGACTATGGATAACCGTCGTATTTGTACTTTATTATTGGAATAAGAAACAGATATAGTTAAAGAAAAAATAAAAACTGCCACTAACAATGTATATAAAAAAATAGGTGAAATATTAGTAAAACCAAGGCTTTTGGCTCGTATCGAAATTTGTGTTTAACCTAAAGTTTTGCACTTCGTAATCGCCTAGTTCTCATATACGAACCGTTGCTATTCATTGTGCGGAAAATCGATAATCGATTGAGCTATACCGTTAACAAATTGACTCTTCACTATTTATTACTATCAATACACTTTTGAAAAAAAGGGTTGTAACACTTATTATATTAGGGGTAAAATACCCATAAATTATATAAGGTCAGCCTTTAAATTTGTTAAACTTAAAAAATAGAAATTATGAATAATTTTAAAAAATGTATTACCATATTTCTAACATTAATATCGTCTTATGCCATTTCGCAAGATTTATGCTACACAAAAACTTGTCTAGATGATACATCTTTTAAAATAGAGGCTCATAGCGGAAAAAATTATACTAAGATTAAAGTTATTGAACAACCAAATGGGCCTAGTTGGGAAGCTAACACAAATAATCTTGCTAGAAACTCAGTAGCTACTATTAATGGGTTACAAAGAGGTAAAAGATATTTAATTTCAGTATCTGGTAGAAACCGTATATGGTGGTTGTGGTCAGAAAGATGTTTTTACAATGAGTTTATACCTTTAGGTGTATTTGGAGATATATCATCAAATAAAAGTAAGTATTGCGAAGATGAACAAATAACTATTAGATCTAATTTAAATAATAATTCATCAGTTGGAAATCTAACGGTTAGAAAAAATGGTAATGACATTTTTACTACTACAAAGTTCAGTTACAATAATCCAATTGATTTAAAACAAGTTTTAAGTACGCCAAATAATTATGGCAACACTCTGAATCTTACTACAGGAAATTATAGTATAATTTTCAGCGTTGAAGAATCTAACTCAACCTTAAAAGGAGGATGTTCTAAATTTTTTTTTGTTAATTTTGAAATTACAAGTAACTCATTAAAAGAACCTTTAGTTACATTTAATCATAAAGACACATCTTTAATTAATATATATACCATTTATAATATTTGTAATTCTAGAAATAATGATGGTGTATTATTAAGAGTTAGCAGAAACATTGCTTTAAATGAATGTGAAAGAATAGATGAAAAAATTTTAATAGCTATATCTACATTTGACACAATAACTGGAAATTCTTCAAACACACAAAGTATTGTGTATAATTTTCCATACGAAAATTTAACATTCGTCAAGTTAAAAGATATTTTTCCAACTTATAATTTTAGTAATGATATAACTTACAAAATGGTCATTTCTGGGCAAACTTATTATTTCAAAATGAATAGCTGGAATGACTGTTTATCCGTTTCAAATCCAAGATTAAATCCAAGAGCAAATTTAAATAGGATAAGAAATTAATATCTGACAAACAACGAAATGGTAACAATAGCTCCTATGAAAAACCAAAGTCCAGTGTCCTAAACATAGTCAATATGTCGTTTTGCCTTAAACCACTTTTTTCTTTTTAGTATAACTTGCTCGGCATCGTATATGTGATCTGCCGTAAAGGTCGTCACCGGTATTTGTACCATCTTAAGCTATCATACTTTCAATCACTTGCTAACCGTTGTGATTACCTGAAAAAGGACATCACCTGCATTGTTCTGTGATTTGAATGTTGCCTTCAATGAGCTTTGTTATTGCTCTTATTCCACTATCCCTATTTCATAATGTGTAGCTGTCTTGTCACGGCCAATGTCCGGTTCAATAGCTCTCTGGCCACTTTGCCGATTACTTTTTTGGTGTTCTTGCCCTAGTGCTAGCGATAATACGTCTGCATTACCGGATCTGTGCGTATGGCCTGCCATGAGGCCTCTATAAAATATATACGTATCAATCGGTGCGCCCGCTTGCTCATGTCGGTATGCCTTAAAGTAACCCCGCTTTGATAAATGCCAGTGGGCAGACCAACATAGCTGGCAAGTTGTTTGATATTTTTAGACCTTCTCAAAGCCTAACATAGCTATAAGTAACTTGTTTGTGTGCTAGGTGATTATACCCTAATCTTACCAAAGCGTAACGTACCAAAAGTATTTGGAAAAACATCTCCTTTTCCTCCGGGTAGTACGAGAAAGCGCTGGTGGTACACCAAAAGGAGGGCTGCTCCTTTTGGGCAGTGTTTCGAGTACGGTTTGCGTAGCAAAACCCCTTCGGAAAAGGCGTCCTTTTTCCGTTCCTTTTTAGACGAGTAAAAAGGAACAAAACCAAAAAATCATTCATATATTTAAAGGATTATTTGGATAACCGCCATACGTATATTTGGATGTTAGCTTAAATTCAGCCTTTGGCTGTCCAAAATCGCTATAATTTGTCAGGGCAAATCCCCGCCATTTTGGAAATTCAATTTAACGCCCTGCTAAACCAAACTACCATATAATGTAAAGCCCAGGTACAGCCAGAGACTGGCATCGGGCAAAACTCCATCTAACAAGGGCCAAACAGCAATTTGGCAACGTTCTACCAGTCTTTAAAATTTCTGCGTAACTTCGGTATGAATAATTTTAAATTCAGAACGTAAATGCGTTTAGCAGGGTTGTAGATTTGTCGTTTTGTGAAGATGGATTTTTACTCACAGGAAAAAGTGATGATATTTTTTCGTTCTATAATTTAATGATTATTAATGCATTAACAAAAATGAATTATGATAATACAGAAATAATCTCAAAAGGATTGAATGGGTTTTAAATTATCAAAATTTTGAACGCGTATTACCAAACAATTGGAAAGGTTCAAGAACTCAAAAATATGGCGGATGTATGAAACAAATACCTCGCTATATTAGAATAGTCAAATTAACATACCCGTTTTCATATAAAACGAATTTGATTGAAATCCTTTGATTGTTAAAAAATAATAACTTGTTATTTGATACGAGATGTAAACTGGCAATTAAATTTTTGAATAAAAAGAAACAAAAAAAACGGATTTTAGAAAATTAATGGTTTATACCTGCCAAAAGCCTGGGTTGAATTTGACAAACCAAAAAAAATGGTTTATAGATAAATTATAAGTAGAGAAAACAATTAATTGACGACAAGGAAATAAAATTTATAACAGAATAGAAAAATGAATAAAAAAACATCAATAAATCGAATTGTAACATCAATTTCATTAGTATTAATATTTTTACATTTCAGTTTGTGTATTGCGCAGCAAACAACAGATAGTTTTATAATTGGGGATAAAATTTCGTTTGATTCAAAAATACTCAACGAAAAAAGGTTAGCCGTTGTAATTCCTCCTTTTGGTTATAAAAATCACCCGGAGAAAAAATATCCTGTAGTTTATGTGTTAGATGCAGGTAATAATCTTTTTGCAACACATGGAATTGCCAATTATTATTCAAAAATGTTGGAAATAATGCCTGAAGTAATCATAGTTGGTATTGTAAATAAAGATAGAATACATGATTTTTCTCCGGCTCCCGTAAAAGATTATCCAAACGGAGGTGGTGCTGATAAATTTATTGATTTTTTAAACTCAGAACTGACAACGTATATAGATAAAAATTACCCAACATCTGGTTATAATACTATTGTGGGTCATTCTATTGCTGGTTTACTTGGAGTTTATGTACTTCAAAAAAAACCAGATCTTTTTGACTCATTTTTGCTTATTGACCCTACTGTTGGCTGGAATGACTTTCAATGTATTGAATCTACAAAGGGGTTTTTCCTCGA
Organism: Ascidiimonas aurantiaca; assembly: GCF_037646345.1. Classification (NCBI taxonomy): domain Bacteria; kingdom Pseudomonadati; phylum Bacteroidota; class Flavobacteriia; order Flavobacteriales; family Flavobacteriaceae; genus Ascidiimonas; species Ascidiimonas aurantiaca. The sequence continues at coordinate 12,165 of NZ_JBBEWR010000001.1, forward strand.
AAACAAAACCATAAATAAAAAAGTATTCATAACCTCTTGTAGTCAAAAACAAGATGGAATGTATTCATTTTTAGGAGTGCTTGAGATGTACGCACCTGAAAGTTTTATTTGGGAGCATAAATTTTATAAAAACGAAAATCATAATACATTAGGTCATAAAAGTATCTGTGATGGATTTGAAATGATATTTAAAGATTGGGGAAATAAAGATAAATAAATACGAATGCCAACAATAGTAACCGTTACACAAGCCCTTGATCGACGAAAAAATGGATCAAAATAAGCCCTTGTACCGGGCTTTTTAGTGAGTCGGCTTTCAGTAACTTAAACAACAGAAATAAAAGCCAACACTTCGCAAAATTAAAAGAGGCGTTTTCCAACGCTAAAACCAACTCAAAACGCCATATTTAATTTTACTCAACCGCTACACTTTATTGATTGAATTCAAAGGTTATCTTAAATAAAATCCTTCCGTAGCAACCTGCTTTCAATTTCTTTAGTGACCGAGTCTTTGTATTTTTTACTCAAGGGGAGTTTGATATTATTTTTCATAATAATTTCAGAAACACTAATACTTTTAACAAAAATTGGATTAACAACATAGGAACGATGGATTTTTAAAAAACCGAATTTCACCATTTCTATCTCTGATTGTTTCAATCGCTGGAAACAACTGTATTTGTTAGAAAGTGTGTGATAATCTACATATTCGCCATTGGCTTTTAAGTATAAAATATCTTGCGACAATAAATACACCCATTTTCCAGAACTACGTATTTTAATGGGTTGGTCAAATTGCTTTTTATTTATTTTGAGCATTTTTGTATACTTTTCCCTTGCTGCAAGTCCCCATTCATAAATAGCGTAACTATATCCTAAAAACAGTACAAATGCAGTTCCTAATATAGTAATGGGTATAGCTCTCAAAGGATAATGAAAAATGGTGTAGGATGGTAAATGATTACTTAAGAAAAAATAAATATATACATACCGTATAGCCGAAAACAATGCGATGAGTAAAATAAATTTCTTATAAGGAAAACTTGTTTTTTTTCCTAATTTCAAAAAACCAACAATAAACATACTTATGATTACAGAGGTTATAAAAAAAGCTAATAAAATAGAAGTTATAAAACCAAAAAATTCAAAATAATAACCAACACTTCCTAAAAACAACAATACAATACATAGCCATCCTTTTAGCGATATATGGTTTTTTACGAGATTGCTCATTGAAATTATCAGTCCGTTCATTGAATACAGATGTAATTAATACAAAGAAATGAAAAATTTGATTTCTTTTGTTTAGTCCATACTTTTAATGATATGAACAAATATGAATATTTATTGCTTTTTATACTTGGGTTGACCACATTGATTACCAATGGTCAAACCTCTTTTTGTCAAGATGACCCACCACTAAACCCTTGGTTGGCAGATTCGCCATATCCTATCTACCATCGAAACAGTTATGGCCAAGCATCAAGTTGTATAGAGGGCATTCAACCAAATGATAGTATTTCCATAAAAATGAGGCGAGATATAACTGGAGGTACTTCACCTTGGATATATCTATCTGACGAATATCCTAATGGAGAAAGAACGATTCTATATTCTAATTCTACCCACATATTTAAATTTATAGATAATGGTAGCGACTTGGTTGCTATAGATAGTTTGAGATTAGACTTTAATACGCTTGCATCAAATGGTTACAACCATTTATTGACGAAAAATAAAATATGGTTCTCGTATGAACCAACCTATGACCCAGCAAATAACAAATTTTCAGAATTGTACAAATTTTCAGATGCTGACACTACGAACCCTTACTCGCCAATTATTGCTTTGGACACCTTAAATTTTGGAGACTATGGCATAAATAGAGTCAATATGTATAATATAAACTATAATGGAGAGATCGTTTGGTATTCGGAAAAAGACCCAAACCTTAACATCGCTTATGCGGGAGTAATTGACCAAAATTTTAATATGCTCGATACGCTACAATTTAGCACGCTTCCGAACGAAAGAGTAAACCACAATTCAATTTCAGTAGATGAAAATAACACCTTTTATATCGTAACTTCTCACAGGCTCATAGCATTTGCTTGGGATGGCATAGACGTGACCATTAGTTGGGAAGCGCTATATGACTTTGTAAATGATGGTCCAACTGGTAATTTTGCCTATGGAAGTGGTACAACACCTACTCTTATGGGTTGGGGAGATGGGAACGACAAATTGGTGGTAGTAGCAGATGGCCACGCTAATAATAATCTGGTAGCTTTTTGGCGAGAACTGCCAAATGGTTGGACAGGTATTCCTGGAATGCCTCTACACTTTGCAGATTCCATAACCATACCAAATGCCCAATCTTTTGGCAATCTATTTCAATCCATTGAAAATTCGCCAACCGCCTTCAATTACGATATTGCTATTGCACAATTCAATGGGTTTTTAGGGTACGGTTGTGATAATGAAAAAGGAGTTTCAAAATTTAGATGGAATGAAACTAACAACAATTTTCAATTAGAATGGACAAATAACAACGTAAATATGAATGGTGTATTAACGTATTCTTCTGGAAGTAATCTTGTATATGGAACAGGTAAAGAATTAGATTGCAACTATTATTATTATGGACTGAATTGGGATACTGGAAATGTTCAATTAAGATATCTGCTCGGTCAGGAAGAGAACTTTCCTGACGACCCATTTTATGACCAAGGTGTAAACCATATTATAGATGAGGATGGAAGTATTTACTATTCTGGTTCAAGGTCTTTAGTAAAATTACAACGTCACATTTCACCACTATCTGTTTATGAAAATGAATTTACAGAAGATGACATTAAAGTGTATCCAAATCCAACCAAAGATATCATCTATATTAACGGACTGGAATCAACAGACTGGAAATATTCCATCTATGACATCCAAGGTAAAGCACTTATGAATGGTATAAATCAAGATAACAGCATTGCCATTAAAAATTTAAAAGCAGGCATCTATTTCTTGAAGTTATCAAAAAATAATAAAAAAATAATAAAAAGAGTCATAATATTTTGAATTGGAAAACTGAATTGCCAACGCTTTTGTCAGCACATTTGTATTTTTAGCCCACACATAAACCAAATAAAAAACACAAAAGAGCTAACAAGCCAACGCTACAATCTGAACAAAAAAACCAACCAAAAGGCAGCAGGTAACAAAGTATATAAACTATGGCTTGGTCAGTCCTTACTTAGAAAATTCTGCAGATTTTCCAACGATAGTTTATATTTGAAGAGGTCTGTGCCTAAAAACGCCACAGCTCATATACATAAACGTTAGCTTAAATTCAGCCTTTGGCTGCCCAAAATCGCTATAATTTGTCAGGGCAAATCCCCGCTATTTTGAAAATTCAACTTCACAAGGGCCAAACAGCAATTTGGCAACGTTCTACCAGTCTTTAAAATTTCTGCGTAACTTCGGTATGAATAATTTTAAATTCAGAACGTATATGCGTTTAGCAGGGCGTTGTGCGTCATTCTGACCCATCCGAAATTAATGAAAAAAGGTATCAATTCCTACCAGGGCTAATTAATTTCTTTTGCTAACGATAAAATTTGAAATTGCTAATACACAATAATTTATGATTCGGTAATTTTACTGTTAGTCAGAATTAAAAGGAATAATCAAATTATCATTCCCGAAGGCGAAACTAAAATAGAAGTATTGGATATTGTTGTGGTTTTATCACAGCTCAAAAAGGTAACAGAAGTATCCAATCTTTTCGGTAAGCAAAAATTAAAACCAAAGAAGATGAAGCAGATTTGGCAATTTATAATACTTATTGCACTAATTTTTTCAAGTTCAAGCATATCGGCACAAGTTGATAGCACTTGGCAAGAAAAACCGCAATTAAATATTTCGGGTTTTGCAGACGTTTTTTATGTCTATGATTTTAACCAACCACAAGGCACGGAAAGACAAGCATTCTTATTCAATCATAATCGACACAACGAATTTAACTTGAATTTAGGACTTGTAAAATTGAATGTCGAGCATTCAAAATACCGAGGCAATTTTGCACTACAGACAGGTACATATGCCAATGACAATTATGCAGCAGAACCAGGGCTTTTAAAGAACATTTTTGAAGCGAATATTGGCATTTCACTAAATAAGAAAAACAATCTTTGGCTTGATGCAGGCGTTTTACCCTCTCATATTGGTTTTGAAAGTGCCATTTCTATGGACAATATGACTTTGACACGTTCTTTGTTGGCTGAAAACTCACCTTACTTTTTAACAGGAGCAAAACTAACTTTTAACCCAAACAACAAATGGAAAATAGCAGGATTGATTGTCAACGGTTGGCAACGCATTCAAAGATTGGAAGGTAATTCATTACCTTCTTTTGGAACACAGGTGACTTACGGCCCGACTGATAAAGTCACTTTAAATTGGAGCACATTTATTGGAACTGACGACCCTGACACAACAAGAAGAATGCGATATTTCAATAATTTTTACGGTCAATTTCAACTAACCGAAAAGTTTGGTTTAATCGCAGGTCTTGACATTGGAACACAACAGAGAACAAAAAACAGTTCCGTTTACGACTTTTGGTTTAGTCCTGTCATTATTGGACAATATACGATTAACTACCATTGGAAAACCGCTGTTAGAGCAGAATATTATCAAGATGAGACAGGAATAATAATCCCAACAACAACAATGAATGGCTTCCAAACCAGAGGCCTTTCCTTAAATCTAGACTATTCACCAAATCAAAACATCATTTGCCGAATTGAAGGCCGTTGGCTAAATAGTAAAGACACTGTTTTTGAAACCAAAAGCAACTTAACAAACGACAACTTTATAATCGGAGCATCGATAGCAATCAAATTTTCGGAAACTCTGAACAAATAGCCTACGCTAAAAGCCATACACATTAGCAAGTCGCGCTAGCCAACACACAAGCCAAAAATTACCAAAGAGCATGTTTTTGCCAACGCTACAATCTGAACAAAAAAAACCAACCAAAAGGCAGCAGGTAACAAAGTATATAAACTATGGCTTGGTCAGTCCTTACTTAGAAAATTCTGCAGATTTTCCAACGATAGTTTATATTTGAAGAGGTCTGTGCCTAAAAACGCCACAGCTCATATACATAAACGTTATAAACAATTAAATATAGAAACCATCATTAAACAATAAATAAAATGATAAAAACGATTATACTAGTAATAACAGTAATAGTTGGAGCTAACTTTAGCGTAAGTTCTCAGGAACAAATACAAACAAATCTTGGATTAAAAAGTGACTTTACATATAACAATGGTAATATAGCTATTGGAGGACAAAACAATTATGATTACAGACTATCAATATCAAAAGGTAACAGCAGTTCTCGATTAGCTTTTATCAACTCAGGGTTCTCAGAAAATGCAATTTTAGAATATCATACCTCTAAACAACTAAGATTTCAGAATTGGAATAATGGAGTTTGGAATGGCAATTTAATGACAATAGACTATACAAACGGTAATGTTGGTATAGGAACTACAGATGTAAAACAGAATTTAACTATAGCTGACGATAGACCCAAAATAGCGTTAGTTGATGAAAACGGAGATGCTGGTGTAATTGAATTTTATGAGATTTCCAACCAAATTCGTTTCCAAAAATGGTTTAACAACGGAGGTTCATATGATAAAACTATTATGACACTTGGAGGGGATAATGGCTTTGTAGGCATAGGAACCATAACACCTGATATGAAACTTACCGTAAAAGGAAACATCCACGCAGAGGAAGTCAAAATTGATCTCAATATCCCTGTTCCAGATTATGTATTCAAAGAAAATTACAATCTAATGAGTATAGCTGAACTAGAAAAGTTCATAAAAGAAAACAGCCATCTACCAGAGATTCCATCAGCTAAAGAATTTGAACAAAATGGAATTATGCAAGGGGAAATGGATATGAACCTTCTTAAAAAGATAGAGGAATTAACCCTTTATACAATCCAACAAGAAAAGAAAATTCAAAATCTTGAAAAAGAAAATAAAGAGATAAAATTACTAAACAAAAAGCTTCATGAATTACAATCAAGACTTGAAAAGTTAGAATCTGAAAAGTAAAAAGCTTATAACAATTTGCATATTTCCTTCACTACCTTCGGGAGATAAATTCAATCTAATGCCCTGCTAAACCAAATTGCTACCGTAAAAGACAGACATCGAGTGAAACTCAATCTCACAAGGGTCAAACAGCAATTTAGTAACGTTCTACTTGTGTTTACAATTTCTTCGTACCTTAGGTATTAGTAATTGCAGATCCAGAAAATAACTGCGTTTAGCAGGGTGTTGTAAAGCATTGAGTAAGAATCATTATTAAAACTGTTATCTCTTATGAAAAAAATAATCTTATCCTTTTTTGTTCTGTTCTTTGCTCTAAAATCATTTTCCCAAGAAGTAGAAAACGGACCTGATTTTAGTGATATAGATAGCATTGAAAAGGTAATTGAATTATATGAAAAAGGTGAATTGTTTAAAATTTACATGATGCCGTTAGAGTTTGGAGGGGGAGATAGTGCAGAAAACACGCTGTATGTCCCGGAATTTGTTCAAAAATTTAAAAAACAATATGACAAAATTGTTGAGGACTTATTGTTAGATGGAAAAAAATTAAGTTTTGAAGCAACCCCTGAGTATAAGGGAAGAAGTTTTGTTCCTTCTAAGCTAAAACTTGTAGTCACCGGTGATTCAGAATTCACTGAAACCATACATATTTGGTAGAGAATATAGCGTTTTACAACAAAGAACTGAGTTGAAAAGTAAGGGTTTTTAATTTAATCTCGACACTTAATTTTCATCATAGGGTACTACTGATTTTACTACAGCACATAGGGCATTAAGTTCTGGACCTATTGCCTTACGCATGTTTGCAAAGTCTGCCAGATCTTTCGATTTGGCTTCACAAAAACAAGGTAAAACAAAATGCAATGCTTTGGCTACAGACTAAACGGAAAGATAATTGCTCATAACCTGCACTACTTGCCATAGCTGCACCGTTACCTGCAAGCTGAAAAAAGTTTATTAAATTAAAGTACAATGAATTATCAGACTTTTAAGCCCAGTCAAGACTTAACAACACTTGTTAAATGCTATTGGACTTTGGAAAGCCCGAGAGAAGAAACGCCCGAGAGACAAACCATAGTTCCTGACGGCTGTGTTGAAATGATCTTTCATTACGGAAATTTATATAAACAACATATCCCAAACAAAGAGAGTATTATTCAACCGAGATGTTTTGTAATCGGTCAACTCACACAACCGCTTGAAATAGAACCAACAGGCAAAACAGGGATCTTTTCTGTTCGTTTTCATCCTAACGGTTTTTTACCTTTTACAACTATTCAGATAAAGGAAATGGAAAATACAGCTATTCCATTAGAAGTTATATTTGGACAAGATGGGCACGAGATCGAAGAAAAAATTATTAGCGCTAATTCAACTTCAGAAAGAATAAACTTGATTCAAGCTTTTTTATTAAATCACCTGACTGACTTTGAAACTGTTGACCGTATTGTAAAATCGACGGTCGAGACAATTTTGACAGCCAACGGGCAACTTTCGGTTTCTGAACTTTCAAGACTAACAAATATAACCCGCAGACAATTAGAACGTAAGTTTTCATCGGCTGTTGGTTTAAGCCCAAAACAACTTTCAAAAATTATTCGATTACAGGCAACACTCAAAATGTTGTTGAACAAACAATTCTCAAGTCTTACCGCTTTGGCTTATGAAAACAAATATTACGACCAAGCTCATTTCATTAAAGACTTTAAAGAATTTACAGGAGTTTCACCCAAAGAATTTTACGGTAACAACCTGAAGTTGTCTTCGCTTTTTTACAGATCAAATTAACCTTGTCGCATTTTTACAATTTTAGATTGCTGTTACCTAGCAACTTTGCACCGTAATGTAAAATATTTGACAATGGAAAATTTAATCAATTGGTTTGAAATCCCAGCAACAGATTTTGGCAGAGCAGTATTTTTTTACAAATCTATTCTTGAATTGGATATTAAAGAAACCGAAATGTTCGGAACAAAAATGGGCTTCTTCCCTAATGACGGAAAAAATGTATCAGGAGCAATTGTACAAGGCAAAGATTATAAACCTTCATCTGACGGAGTAATTGCATATCTAAACGGTGGCAACGATTTGCAAAGTGTACTGAACCATGTAGAGAACAACAATGGAAAAGTCATTGTTCCGAAAACACAAATCAGTCCTGAAATGGGATATTTTGGAATGTTTATTGACACCGAAGGAAATAAAATGGTAGTTCATTCAATCAACTAAACTTATGAGAACAGGAACAAAATTTTTTATCGCAATCGTTGGATCAATACTTCTTTGTGCTTGGACAACTGTACAAACAAACGACATCAAAAAAGCAGAATGGTTAATAGGAACTTGGGAAAATAAAACGCCAAAAGGAAGCATTTACGAAACGTGGAATAAAACTGATGATCGTAATATTCTTGGAAAAAGCTATATTATCAAAGAGCAGGACACGCTAATTTTTGAAACCATACAATTGATACAAGAACACGATGGACTCTATTATATTCCTACCGTCAAAAGTCAAAATAACGGTTTACCTGTTCGTTTTTCAGTCAAAACAATATCAAATACACAAATGGTCTTTGAAAATACGAAGCACGATTTTCCACAAATAATTTCTTATACAAAAATCACAACAGATTCGTTGGTTGCTGAAATTTCAGGTATTAAAAACGGCCTGGAGCGCAAACAAATTTTCCCGATGAAACGAATGAAATAAAAATGAAAAACTATCTTTTCCAAATAGTCATTTTCTTGTTGGCCTTATAGAAAATATAACAAATTCAAATTCACTTGAAACTGGGGAAGTCTGTTAAGTATCTTCAAACAGCAACTGAAGGCTTTTAATGAACAAAAAGCCAGCAGGTAACATTCTATATAAGCCATAGCGTATTTTGTACTTTGCCTGTGGTTTTTTCGTATATTTAAAGTTAGTGCATAAAAACGCTGCGACCCATAGTCGTGAGGCTGTTAGCTGCAACTCAGAGAAATGTCTGAGTTAAGCAACAAGCTTTTCAGAAATATTATTTGAATTTCATAACTTTAGAAAATGAAATCAAAAGAAACGGTAACCGATTTTTACGCAAAACATAATCAGGAGAAAAGAACCAAAGGACAGTTCAACATATATAAACGTGAGGAATTCGCCTGCGATTCTACTTCTTTACCAACCAACCGAAGAGATTTTTATAAAATTTCATTGATCCTAGATGGAGAAGGAATAATTTCTACCGCAGGTAAGTCTATCCATATAAAAGGCAATACCATAACTTTTATGAATCCGCTTATTCCCTATTCGTGGGAGCCTAAATCAACAAATCAAACTGGTTATTTCTGTCTTTTCACAGAAGAGTTCGTGAACCAAAACCTGAAAAGTGAAAGCCTATCGCAATCACCTTTGTTCAAGGTTGGAGGGAACTTTGTTTTTTGCCCAAATGAAGAAAGTATAAAATCCTTAACGGGGGTTTTTGAGGGAATGTTCAAAGAAATACAATCTGATTACCCACATAAATATGAGCTTATTCGAAGTTATGTTCAGATTGTTATGCACGAAGCATTGAAAATGCAACCGCCCGAAACTTTCTACAAACCCACTAACGCATCCGAAAGGATTTATTCTTTATTTATGCAATTGTTGGAAAGACAATTCCCGATTGATTCTCCTAACCAAATTGTTAAACTAAAAAATGCCAACGAATTTGCCTCACAGTTAAATGTACATACAAATCATCTTAACCGGGCATTAAAAGAGATGACCGGTAAAACCACAAGCCAGTGGATAGCCGAAAGAAACGCCAAAGAGGCCAAGGCACTATTGCTGAACAGTAATTGGGATATTGCAGAAATAGGTTATTCTTTAGGTTTTGAACACCCTTCAAACTTCAATATTTTCTTTAAAAATCAAACAGGTATTACCCCTAATGGCTTTAGAAAGCAAGGTGTTGCCATTTCATAACCAATAGTTTGATTCCCATAATTTAAGAAGTTGCCAAGTTTCTAATTTTGCTTCATAAAAACAAAATTTATGAAAGCAATACAATTAGAACAGTTTGGAATTGAGCATTTAAAACTGGTAAACATTCCAATACCGAATATTAGAGAAAACGAAGTTCTGGTAAAAACTTCGGCAGTTTCACTTCAATATTTAGACCTACTTATGGTTGAGGGCAAAATGATGTCAAATTTGAAGTTTCCTCATATTCCAGTTTCTGAAGGAATGGGAGTGGTAGAACAAGTAGGTAAAAATGTGAAGCGTTGGAAAAAAGGAGACCGTGTACTTATTCCGTTCATTCCAAGATGGGAATCAGGGAAAATAACTGAGTACAACAATCAAAACCGTACAGGAATGCAGTTGCCGGGAACATTAGCTGAATTTTCGGTTCAACCTGAAAACACCTTAGTTTCTGCACCTCACAATCTTTCAGATGAAGAATCTGCATCACTTTCAGTTGCTGGTTTAACAGCGTGGACAATATTAGTCTCACAGGCAAATATTAAAGCTGGTCAAACAATTTTGGTACAAGGTAGCGGAGGAGTTTCACTATTCGCCCTTTTAATCGCCAAAATGTTTGGACTTAAAGTAATTGCTACCACAGGAAGTAAAGAAAAGGAATCTAAACTAAAAGCATTGGGAGCAGACGAAGTCATAAATTACAATGAAATCAAAGAATGGAACACTGAAGTAAAACGGTTAAATGGCGGTATGGGTGTTGATGTTACTCTCGATGTAGCAGGAAGTAAAACCATTCAACAAAGTATCCTTTCCTGTAGAGAAAATGCCTTTATTGGTTTAGTGGGGTTTATGTCTGGCAGTAAAATAACCGTTGATGTTTTTCCTTTAATAATGAACTACATCAGGTTACAAGGCTATTCGGTTGGTAATGCACAGGAATTGACTGCATTGGTATCTGCGATCGAAAAAAACAACCTGAAACCTGTGGTAGATAATGTGTTCCCTTTAGAGAAAACAAAAGAAGCTTTCTTAAAACTAAAATCAGGTAAGGCATTTGGAAAACTGGTCATCAAATTCTAAAATCTTTAAAAATGAAACATATCATAACAGGCATTATCCTGATGCTTTGCCAGGTAGGCTTTTCGCAACAAGTAATTAACGGTTTTTCAATGCCGGAGAGTATTATATCCGATGGCAAACGATTTTTTGTGTCTAACCAGGGGCAAGACTTTATGAACAAAGATGGGGGTGGTTTTATAAGCGAGATTTCGGCAGATGGAAAGATCGTGAATCAAAGATTTCTCCCTGTAACAGGTGTGTTGAATGCACCAAAAGGAATGACCATTGTAAATAATATACTATTTGTTGCTGATTTGGATCGAGTTGCCGGTTTTAATATTGATAATAGACAAACAGTTTTTGAACTCATCATTGAGGGGGCAAAACTTTTGAATGATATTTGCCAGTTAGAAGATGGCTTTATTGCAGTAACAGAAACAGTTTCAGGCAATATCTACAAAGTCAATATCAACAGTAAATCGGTTGAAATTATTGCCAACATTCCAACAGTTAATGGAATTGCGTATAATCAAAAAACAAAGCAATTATTAGTTTGCAGTAACGGAGAGAATTATGGAGATGGTTCAATATATTTAAAATCTGACAATTCTGAATTTGAAGAACTTCCCAATATTACTAATGGATTTTTTGATGGCATTGAATGGATAGATAATGACCACATCTTAATTTCAGATTGGATAACGTTTCCTGTAAATGGTTCAGGCAAACTTTGGATTTACGACCTTAAAGATCAGCAATCACAGTTCAACATTACAGAAGAAAGTATAGCAGATATTTTTTATGACATCGAAACTTCAAAAATATATATGCCCCAAATGCTACATAACCGAGTTCTGATTTCAGATTGGGAGCAGTTAAGTAAAACTCAAGACAGAATTAACCATTTTTATAACTACGGCGTTATCGATGCCTTTATTGGCGGACTATATCGTGGCACACTTCCTCTCAAAGATTTAAAGTTGAAAGGAGATTTTGGACTAGGGGCACCAGATATGCTAAATGGAGAATTGACAATAGTAGATGGAAGAGCTTACCAAACAATGGCTACAGGCGAAACGGTAGAACTTGACAATGACCACTTGACATCATTTGCTTCGGTCACTTTCTTTAAAGCAGATACAACTTTTATTCAAAATTTATTTTCCGATAAAAGTACAGTCTTGAACACCATCGAAAAAATATTGCCAAATAAGAACAAAATGTATGCCATCAAAATTTCAGGAAAATTTGAGCACTTAAAAACAAGAGCATTCCCCCCGGTTGAAAACGAACCATTTCCAAAATTAGCAAATATACTTGACCAACAACAGTTCTTTGACTACCAATACACAGACGGAACTTTAATTGGTTTCTTTTTGCCAAGCTATTTAAATGGAATTAATGCAGGTGGATTTCACTTTCATTTTTTATCAAACGACAGGAAAAAAGGTGGGCATATTCTGGAATTTGCCGGAAAGGACCTGAAAATTGAAATAGCCACACTCAAAACCTTTGAAATGAACACACCAAATGATAAGGCATTCCAAAACTTTGAATTTATAAAAACAGAAAATGAATCTTTGCGAAAAGTGGAACAGGGAAAACAATGAATAAAGGGTATCAGCTAACAACGTATATAAAAATAGCGGTTTAAATGCTTAAGGTAGAGTTATTTTTATGAATTTAAGATCAATTACAATCTGAAAAGTCAATGTGTAAACTCGCTGTTTTTCATATACCAAAACATTGGGAAAAATACCGGCAGTCGTTCAAGCCAGGTCACGTAGAGACCTTTACTCTTGAACTGTTTTTCCTAACAGCCTCACAGTATGACAGCCAATTCACTTAAATAATGCTATATTTAATTCTGATAACAGGCTCTCACCATCAATAAAGTGTTTTGAATTTATGCAGGCGTAATAAAGGTTTTAAATTGAACTTTAATTAAAAAAATATGAGAAAAAGGTTACTAAATTTGTATCTTATTTTTTTAGGTACGCTCATTTTTACAGGTTGCAATGATGGTTTGACTAAAAAAGGTACAGAAGCTACCAACGAAACCAATAAGATGCTTGAATTAACTGAGAAAGAGAATGTCAATACTCAAATTGTAAAGGAAGATACTCTAGATGTATTGGCACTTTACTTAGATAAGCTTTATTCTTATCGTCAACTGGAGGGAATACGTCTTAATTATAATAATGATTCAATAATAAAAGGGAGGGATAAGCATCACTTTGAATACACAGATAATTGGTTTAGTATAAATGTAAGCGAAGGTGGAATTACATATACCGGAGTATATGAATTAAATCAAGATGATACTTTATTACACTATGCTTCTATACTACCTGAAATAGAAGTAGAGGGAGGTACTTTTGTTAATTATGAAAACGAACCTTGGTTTGAATATTATTATAAAAACAATCAATTGAGTCAGGTAAAATACAATGATCCAAAAGATTTAAAGGCAGTAAATCCCTTGGAAAATCTCGATAAGAGCCAATCGATAGTAGTAGGTGATTCCATAAAGGAGCTGCTCGATAAATATTTTTACCTGGACTCTTCAAAAGTCAATTTCAACGGAGCTTGGAAATATCCTAAAAACAGCGAATCATATAGCTTTACTATAGAAATCAGACAAATAGGAAGTTTTGTTTCTGGAAGTTATTGTTCATATACGCCTTCTAAATATGATTGTGGAAATATCGAACAAGGCGGTAAAGCCTGTGATATAAATGGTTACGTTTACTCAGACACCTTGTATCTTAATTTTTTCAGTTGCTATGCTGGTAGATCAGGACAAGCAAAACTATATTTCAGTAATGATACGTTAAATTGGAATACCACATATCAAGTGGAAGAGAGTTTAGTCCCTGAAAAAATTAATTTGGAAATAAAATAAGACCGCACACAACATAGGCTAAGAAAACATGTGGACTGACATGGTAAAATAAAATTTAGTACATAAAATAAACTTAAGCCCTCGGTTAGAATATGCCTGGTACAAAATCCACACATTTCTTAGCCGGGATCATTAGCAAATATTAAAAACAATGATTATGAAAAAAATGATAATGATGATCTTAACAATAACTCTGATTTCCTGTAATCTCAAGACTGACAAGAAAAAGGAAGGAACTACATTATCTGAGAAAGAACAAGAAGTTCAAGTTAAGATTACAAATAAAAATGAAGAATTTAAAGAAATAAGTTCAGATGATTTTAATCAACTGTTAATAGAAAAGGGAGCGCATTTATCTGCCAAAGATGTTATGAAGTTATTTTACCCTAACAAGGTAGAAACAGGTGAAGGAAACGAGAAAATAGAGATATTGGAAAAAACCTCTGATAATGGAAATGTGGTGGTAACATTAATTCACGATAATCTGCTGGATGATTCCGTAAGGGGAGAGAAATATATTATGGAGTTAACTAGAAGTAACGACCAATGGACCGTTCTTTCCATAAAAAAGAATTGGAAATGTTGGGAGGGTAGAGGACATACAGACTGGGGAATAGAATTATGTAATTAAACATTGGCTAACAAGGGCTATAAGTGACCTGCCCGTCTGGTTGGCAAGCTGGAATTGCGAACCTTAGTACTTAATAAAAATAGCAACCTGAAACCCATAACTAACAGTCTCACGGTACGACTGCCAATTCACTTAAAATAATGCTATATTTAGTTCCTGATAACAGGCTCTCACCATCGCTATTTTGGTACTTGCTACAGCCATGAGGCTGTTGCCGTTATTGAGAGAACTAATACCAACAGATAAATAAAAAGAAATATGTATAATTTTTCATACTTCAAAGAAAAAGACAAGCAAAAAATATTAGATTTCATAGAAGAAAACCCCTTTGCGTTTATGACAGGTAGTTTTCTGTCGGGTAAACAGGTGGCAACACAAATACCCGTTTTACTCGAAGAAAGGAATGGAGAACTGTTTTTACAAGGACACATTATGCGTAACACTGATCACCATAAGGCCTTTGTCGAAAATCCTAATGGTCTTCTTCTATTTACCGGGCCCAATTGTTATGTAAGTGCCTCCTGGTATAGTAATCCTCAAATGGGTTCTACCTGGAATTATATGAGTGTTCACGTAGCAGGTCAAGTCAGTTTTATGACTGATGAAGATCTCATTGGTTTTATGAGAAAACTGACTTTAAAATTTGAAAAAGGCAATACACAATCATTGACATTCTATGATAACCTCCCTGATAACTTCCTGAATAAAATGATGCCAGCCATTATAGGTTTTGAAATAAAGGCAGACAATATTGAAAATGTTTTCAAACTCAGCCAAAATAGAGATGAAAAAAGCTATTTGAATATTATTTCCAAACTTGAAAAACAAGGTGGACAAAGCGCTTTGATCGCCTCAGAAATGCGAAAAAGACAAGCTGAACTATTTCCCGAAGGTATTGAATGGGACGGCTCCAAATTTGACGCTTAGACAATTAGTATGAAGTCGCAAATAACTTTTGAAATTAATAAACTGCATCCTAACGAGGTTGCTTGTTTCAGGGATTTAGTAAATATATTTAAAGAAGTATTTGAAAACGAAGAACCAATATCACAAAACAAGCAATTAGGTACACTACTGTCCAACCCCAACTTTATGGTGTTTGTTGTAAGACAGAACAACAAGATAGTAGGTGGTTTAACCATTCATGTTTTGCAAAGTTACTATAATACAAAGCCGGTTGCTTATATATATGATGTTGGAGTAACCCCTGAGTTGCAAGGTCAGGGTTTAGGCAAGGCGCTTATCGCAGAAGTTTGTGAATGTTGCAAGGAAAACGGATTTGAAGATGCTTATGTAGAAGCAGAAAGTGATGACATTGATGCTGTGAACTTTTACCGGAAAACAAAATTTAATAGTGAAACTAATGCAATACACTTTACCTATACTTTTGACCATGAAAATTAGAAAAGAAGAACAATGAACCGCTAACAGCGTGTATAAAAAATAGGCGAAATAGTGCTAAATTCAACGCTCTTGGTTCTTATCATACTATACACTTAATAGAGATTTTCACACTTCGTAACCGCCTTGTTTTCAGCACTACCTTTTATGCGAAATTTAACAAAACTATGAGCAATGAGGCTTTAAAAATAATGATCCTGCTGTTTTTCTAAGCAAATTATTTAGTTGGAGCACAAAACAGTATTGATGAATTTTTAAAAAATCAATCTATAATTGACATACATTTTCATATCACCAAAGGTTATGCAAATAAAGAGATTTATAACCAATGAAAAGTAAATATTGATAGTGCGTGAATTGATTGGATTATTGACGACTATAATAAAAACCATGTAGTTTTGGCTCCTGGTAGAGGGCCATTAAAATATGCTGAAATGTATGCTAAAACTGACAGTCATTTTTGGGCAGGATCAGTTTTCCCTTGTATGAGAATAGTTGGCCAGTGGCTAACATTGTATAAGTAATAGCGGTTTAATTGATAAAACAAAAGGCAAAATGTAAAACAAAGGTTCGTGCTAAACTGAAAAGTTAGTGAGTAGAAACCCGCTACTACTTATACACAAGACTGTTCTATACCAAGAAAAAGCAAAAAATTGATATGTGAAGAAAAATAAAGCCGGATCTGCCTGCCAGGCCTTCTAATGGTGTTTTAAATTAGCCCATACCAATCTGGACACTTCTCTAAATCCAGAAGGAATGCATATTACCAAAGCTATTCAGTACCGAAGTGTGGATAGAGAGAGGGCTTTTGGGGGTAATGGCTATTTAAAAAGATTACATCAATTTTTTTCATTAAAACCAGAGTACGTTGGTTTAGTAAACCGAATAATTCATAAATCTTTATAGAGGAGTTTAGAGTTTATAAATTAACTTAAAAAACTACTTAACCTATTCTATATCAATGGCAAAGATCTTTTAAAAACAGGGATTTTACCTAATAATTATAGGTGTTTTTCCTTACTATATATTAATATAATTGGTTTTCCTTTACTATTATTAATATAAATCAAACGATAATGGAAAATTCAAACTTTAATACTTTAAAAGAAAAACTGTCACGTGAATTAAAAGTTAAACAAATTTTTGACTTTCATACTGACATTACAGAGAGCAGGCGAAAAAGAACAATTAACGCTTTACAACCGGGTATTATGCTCTGGGAAAATTCTGAATTTGTAGAAAAGGATTTTGGTTTTAATCCTATAGAAGGAAGTATTACTCTTTTCTGGGGTTATAAAAAAGAGTCATTTATAAATGAGTTAAGAAATGCTTATGTAAAATATGACGGCAATACGCTAGATAGTTTACAAAAAAAAATAGCTAAACAGTTTACCAGAAATGGAGTTCCAACCAGTGCAACCCTTATGAAAGACGTATTGGAAGCAGACACTTTGTTTGACTTTGAGTACAATGGAAAACAACTTGCAAATAACTTATGGCTTTCTAAAAAATACAATATTGGTTCTTTAGTTTTTCCTTACAACGGTGGTTACATATCAGATTCTTTATTTTCTATAAAAGAACACAATATTAATGATGAATGTAGTAATTATGATTACTTTATAGTTATTAACCCTCCTAGGTTAAGTAGAATAGAGCGTGCAGCTTTGGATCTGGTTCCTAAAGCTCAATCTGAAATTAATATTTCTAATCCATCACACATAGCAGCAACACCAACCGCGCTAGTAACTGTTGTTATTTTTGTAACAATTAATACCGCAGTAACTACGTGTTGTTCTCCATTACGAGACCGATTAGCAGAAGTATCATTGCCTGAAAAAATGATTGATAAATTAAGCGCTGTAAACTCAGCTAAGGAATTGCTAAATGTTAGGGCAAATATTTTTAGAGAATTCGGACTTTAATTATAACAACAAAATTATGACTACTTTTTTTGAAATACTTCTTTCAATATTTTTTTTATTATGGATCATTGCAACTTTTATTTTTAGCATGTTTAGTGGTAGATTTAAATTCGCAACCAAAATAGGTATCTTCGGCTACCTGGTGCCTCAATGGAATTTTTTCGCACCTAATCCAGGAATTTCAGATTTTTATTTATTATACCGTACACAAACTGAATCAGGTATTGTATCGCATTGGAAAAATCTTGATGAAATTTCTAAAAGAAAATGGTATAGCATATTTTGGAATCCAGATAAAATTAAAAAGAAAGCCATTTTAGACTATGCAATTGAATTAAAAAGTAGTTTTTCTAAAATTGAGAAGAAAGAAGATGAAAATTTACTTACTATTTCATCTCCTTATCTTCTCATTTTAAACTTAATAAGTTGCATGCTTAAAAATAATTCTGAACAAAATTTCATCCAGTTTATGATCCTGGAAGAAAATTGTTTAACAGAAGATATCTCAGCCTGCCTGATCTCCAAACTACATAAAATAAGTTAATTATGAATTTAGCAAACATTGACCTTTTGTTCACAGTAAGAATTACTTCAATTTTATGTGCTTTTGTCATTATACTTTCTTCTTTAGAGTATTTGAAATCCTATCATTTCCTTTCCGACAAGAGTTATTTAAGTTGGGATATTACTAAATATAATTGTAAGCTGCCTTTAAATGGTTTTTTAGGTAAGATTGTAGATAAATTTTTTTCATATACATATTATAAATACACAATTTTATTAAGGCTTTTGAGTGCCGTTTTAATTTTATTATTTGCGCTTTACAATATTAATATTCCCAGCATACTTTATGGAATTGCTGCAATTACCACTATTTCGCTTATCATTAGAGGAATGTATGGTTTAGATGGATCTTATCATTTAAACATGATTATTATTACATGTTTATTTCTATATAGCTTATTTCCACAACAAAGTTTTGGGGCAAGCCTTTGTATTTATTTTATTGCTATTCAAGGAATATTATCTTATTTGATTGCAGGTATTACAAAACTACAAGGGGAGAAATGGCGAAATGGCAAGGCAATTATTGGCATATTCGGAACAAAAACTTACGGCAATCAAATTATTTATAATTATATGTATAAACGTGAATCCATTTCACTGCTGTTAGCATGGTTTATTATATTTTTTGAAATAGCATATGTATTTGTTTTGGTAGTTCCTTTTGAGTATAAATTATTGATCTTGTTTACGGGTATTTGCTTTCACGCCTTCAACTCTCTTTTTATGGGACTCAATAGTTTTTTCTTTTCTTTTTTAAGTGCCTACCCGTCTATCCTTTTTTTATCCATCATAATATAAAGATGTCTCTGTAAAATGGATCAGGCCTCAAAGATTTGCTAAAAAATTCAATGGAGTTTCTTAATCTGTCTGCCAGGGCCCAGCATGGTATTTTATAGTAGCCCTTACCATATATACAGATCTGAACACTTCTCTAAATGCAAAAGAAACGCGTATGGCCCAAGCTATTCAGTACCAAAGGCTGGTTAAGATAAAACAGTTGCTTTTAATGGTACCATATCCGGTTATTTCCAGTTAGAAAAGAAACGTATCTACTTTTTCATAGCCTCTTTTCTAAGATCGGGAGCCAGTTTTTCAATAGCATAGCGAAGAGAGGTGCGCGGCATGACCTGTTGGTTTCTCATGACATATTCAAAAATAGCTTGCGAATGGGCATTACTGGCACTTTTTAACATCCACCCATATCCTTTTTGTACCAGATCATCCGTGTCAAGTAGCAGAATATCTGCAATGGCAAGGATATCCTCCAGAAATAATCCTTTTCGGGCCGGAACTATAAGGGATACTGCGGCAGCACGCCGAACCCATCGGTTATCAGATCTGGCCCATTCTTTTAATCTGGAAAGATATTCAGGATACATTTCCAGAAAAGCACCTATGGTATGATTGCAAAGGGTATCACAAGAGGCCCAGTTATCTACATATCTGGAAACCCACCCCTCAAAAACGGGAAAGTCATCCGGAGTATATTGTTTTTTAAAACAAAGGGACCATTCACAGGCAATAAACGATTCTTCAATGTATCCTGATTGCCATAACTGCTCACATAGTGCAAACACTTCTGCTTTGGTTTTAGTTTTGATATCCGGTTTCTTAAAAAACTCTTTTGCTATTTTACGAACCGTAGCTGTTTTTACGCCCAATAGTTGTACCTGCTCCTTAAAAAAGTAATGACCGGTGCGTTTTGTTTTTTCATCAGAATTCTTAATGAGTTCTTCCCTCAGGTCTGAAAGTATTTTTTCTTTTTTTATGTGCATATAACAGCTTTTATAGATGTTGTTTAAAAGAGCATATACTCAACTCGATTTCTTTTTCAGGACTTGGCATTTGAGTTTTAAAAGGCTTTATAGTATTCAAAAATAATAAACCCTACGATCCTTAAAAAGAATCTAAACAGTGTTAACACATTTATCTTTAGGGAAAATAGTTTTATATAACATATTATACGTAACAAAAAAGCCATACTGTTTTAAAGTATGGCTTTTTATGATTATGCGGTAACCCTAATTTTTAAGCAATACTTTACTAAGATTAAGAGTACCTGAGTTGATCTTTACAAAATAAAGTTTCTCCTCTAGTCCCGAAAGGTTGATATCAATTTCATCAACATTTTCAAAAGAACCTTCTTCAATAAGCCTTCCGTGTATGTCAAATACACGATATTGCCCTTTGGAAATATTGTTTATTTGCAGCTTAAATATCCCGTCATTTGGATTTGGTATTATATTAAAAGAGGCTAACTTTTGTATTGGCTGACTAGGTTCAAATACATTTTGTGTATGTTTTCTAATGATCGTAAAACGCTCTCCTCCTTCAAAATACCCTTTACGGTCATTTACCTGAAGTACATCCAGCAAGAGTTTGGTGCCTACTGGTAATTCTTTGAATATGTGAAACTTAAAATTCAAAGAAAACGTTTCTTCGTAACGAAGTGGTACTCTTGGTATAGTAGCTCTGTTAGATGTGACGAGTAGCGTGTTTTCATTTATAATTCGCACGTATTTTGTTTCCTGAAAGCCAGACTCAAGGAGACGTTTAAAAAGCTCTGGTTCCATTTCTACCTCTATTTCTCCTACGTCAAAAAAACGATACCTGCTGTTATCTCCAAAACCATCATCTACAAACATAATTGAATTGGTATCCGTGTTTTCATCAACCCCTCTTATAAATACCGAAGTGGATGTAGGTAAACCATTGGGATCAGAATCGTAAACACTTATATTTTTCCAGACAATGTTATTATTGTTTCGCACATTAGGGCTTATGGCCCCCGATACTTCATTAAACATAGGATCATTTGGTGTAATAATTCTCGATACCAGGCAGAAGTGGTGTATATCGTTTACAAAATCGGCCGGATTGGGCGGATACCAGGGGATCTCTACGGTAACACTTCCTCCGGGAGGTATGGCAGGCAGTGTGGTGGTACCAATAATATCTCCATGCAGGACATCGGTGCCCCCTATATTCATGTAATAGTTGTTAAAATGAGCAGGCCATGCCAAACCGGTAGAGGCCTTGCTAAAATACACACTTAGCTGTGCACAGGCAGAAGTAACTGTAGAAGAGCGGTTTCGTACTTTTACATATACTCCGTTAGGGGTCTCTAATTTGAATTCAGGGTTCTGGTGTACCGTTCCGCCATCCAGATCCTGCCGTATCCAGATATCTTCACTTATCCACATAGGGCCGGTATCGGGATTAGGCTCCTGGCCCGAATCAAACGGGCGGTCCTTAGAGTAAATATCGAAAGTTCCTGCAAAAGGAGGACATAAAGAACAGGTACCCAGACAAGAACCATTAGCAACCTCAGAACGGATCACATTTCCCGGTTGCTGGCCAAAACCAAGGCTAAAATTAATACCTGCAGGAGTGATATGGCAATAGCTCATAATAGTGCCGCCACTTGCAGGTACGGGAGGTCGCACACACCAGCTACATCCGGGTGATGACGGATTGGGGCTTTCCTGGCAGCTTCCGCAACCATCAATGGCAGTATTGTTACCATTCCATACGCAGGCATGTGTATGCCGGGAACCAAAAAGATGCCCAAATTCATGCGTCACTACCATTACATTCCAACTGTAGTTGGGGAAATTCACAATAGCAGAACTTAAATTTCCCGATACGCACAGGCTGCTATCGGGATTAGGGTTACATATACCGTCAAAGCCGGCGGCCCTACCTCCGCCAATATTTCTAAAGGTAAGTAATTGCCCCAGATCACCGTTAAATGTAGTGATATTGTTCTGAAATTGGGAAAGAACCGAACCCGTACTAAATCCGGTATAAGGATCGGGAGTGGTCCAGATATTGATCTGAGAAATCGTGGTACTTATTCCTTCGTTCTGATAAATAGTAGCTACCTGATTATAGAGGCCGGTTACATAGTTTTGTACAGCCGCGGTACTTCCCAGATTCTGAAAAATATCATATTCTGTTTCAAAATACAGGCGCACACAGTTCGCATCAAAAGACCTGGAAGTAATACCTTGATCTTTCATAAGAAGCTCAGGAGCATACCCTTTAAAATCATCATCTGTGGTTTCACATATAAATTCCGGCTGCTCTATGAGGTTCTTATCATTGTAAATAATAAATTGAGAAGAGTCGGTTAACTTACTAATAGTATAATTTCCTTCTTCCGTAGAAATAAAACCCATAACATCTCCCTCAAAAAAGCTTAATGCTACAAGGCTGTTGGGAACGTTCCGCACAATTCCTCTGTAGTGCCTGGCCGTATTTTTATTAGCCAGAGTACGGTCTCCTTTGTCTGTTGTAACCTCGTATTCATAGAATCGTTCTTCTACTTCCAGAAGATCTAAGGTTACCGTTTTCCTGCCAATAGGAACCGTTAACGAAAGAGAAGCATCTTTCAGTTCTGAAACCTTTAGATCGTAATCAAGAAGGTTTACTTCATTTAGATCAGAAAATACATTCGTACGGCTGTATTTTTGCTGAACTGGTTTAAAAATAGCTTTTTCAGGAAATCCCATTCGCTGGTTTTTTGCTTCGGTAATGCGTTGGGATATAACATTCTGGCCAAAACATAATGAAGTAAATAAGAGACATACAGCCATGGTTAAAAAGCGAATGCTTTTCAAAGGTCTTGTAAAACCAATTGGTTGGTCTTGGTTGTTGGTTGTTTTCATGGTTTGTTATTTAGTGATGTAATAGAGGTAAAGGGATAGAATTAAGATATCCCCTGGCACAAATTGCTATTAAAGGGGGAAGCAATAAAGGTCACTTATAACACAAATTTAACAAATAAAAACCTATTAATACTGTGGGTAAAATACAAAATTAAAATGTTAAAACAGTAATTTTAAACATGTATTTATCTGACAATGAGTGATAAGCGTATTTTTTGGGATGGTAACCAACCTAATAAATCCTGTAAACACGCAGAAAGTGTTAAAATTCAAAAATATCCTAAAAATTCTTCCAAATAAAACGTTAAAGGCATTGCTCTTAGCTTTCGTTCATAGTATTTTGGCATTTTCCTTTTCTAAAAACTAAAACCAAGCAAATGAATCTCATTACAAAGCTCTCCTTACTTTTTTCATTAATAGTTGTACCGGCTCTGGCACAGGCACCTCTTGTACATTTTCCTTCCATAAGCCCGGATGGTCAAATGCTGGCATTTAATTATCAGGGTGATATATGGATTGCCAATGTTTCGGGTATTAATGTACGAAGGCTTACCATTCATGAAGCATATGACACCAATCCTGTCTGGAGTCATGATGGGAGTTATATTGCATTTCAGAGCAATCGTTATGGCAATAATGACGTTTACACCATTCCGGTAAATGGCGGGGTTCCCAAAAGGTTTACCTATCATTCCGGTAGTGATGTTGTGACCGATATCACAAAACAGGGAGATATACTTTTCAATACCCGAAGGTATTTTGCTCAGGTGGAAAGAGAACCGGAGGTTTATTTGGCTCCAAAACAAGGAGGAACTCCTTACCGGTATATGAATGCCCTTGGGTTTGATGCCGTAGTATCGCCTAATGGCCGGTTTGTTGCTTTGACCAAAGGCTCCTGCCGTTTGGAGCGTGAAGCTTACCGGGGACCGGCTAACCGAGATATATGGATATACGATACAAAGAATAATCGTTACACCCAGCTTACTACAGATGAAGGTAATGACTTCTATCCGCAGTGGGTAAATGACCAAACCTTGTATTTTCAATCCGGACGAAGCGGTAAGTATAACGTACATCGCATTTCTTTGGATCAAAACGGACAACCATCCGGAGCCATTACCCAGGTTACCCAATTTAAAGAAATGGGTATATTCTCATTTAACGTAAATAGAAATGGTGAAAAGATGGTGTGTGTACAGGGAGATCAGCTTCACGTTATGGATATTTCATCAGGCAATATGGAGAAGGTCTCAATTCAAATAGGGACCGATTATCGCTTTGATCCCAAAGAAAAGAAAACCTTCAGCAACCAGGTATCTGCTATTGTTCCTTCACCCGATAATAAATACAGTATTTTTGAAATTAGAGGGGAACTCTTTTTAGCGAATAACGACAAGGAAAAAAAGAGAACCGTAAACCTCTCAAATTCTCCTTATAGAGATAGTTCTCCCGTGTGGATAGGTGACAATAGCATTTTGTTTGTTTCAGACAGGGAGGGGTCTTATGACCTGTACTCAGTAAGCTCTTCAGACCCAGATGAAAAAAATCTCTATAAAAGCCTTAAACGCGAAGTCGTACGCCTTACCAAAACAGAAGAAGATGAAACACAGCCTGTATTATCGCCCGATGGTAAAAAACTGGCATTTGTAAGAGGTAGCAGTAAACTTATAGTTGCTAATGTTACCGAGAAAGGTACACTTACAGGTGAGAAGGTACTTCTTGATAATTGGGCCGGGGCTTCCGGAGTTGCCTGGTCACCTGATTCCCAATGGCTGGCCTATGCCAGCAGAGACCTGGATTTTAATCAGGAAATATTTATTCATAAAGCCGACAATTCAAAAAAACCCGTGAATATATCCATGCACCCAAAACAAGACGTAAATCCCGTGTGGAGTCCCGATGGCAAAAAACTTGGGTTTTCTTCCAATCGTAATAACGGTGATTACGATGTGTGGTTTACATGGTTGTTAGAAGAAGACTGGGAAAAAACAAAAGAAGACCGTGAAGAAGATGAAGATACTGATACCGGTGCTGCAAATGCCAAAGATGCCGAAAAAGATAAGAACGAAGCAGTAGTTGTAAACATTGATTTTGAGAATATACACGAACGTCAGATACAGGTAACCTCTTATACCGGAGGAGAATTTCTGCAGGCTTTTTCCAAAGATGCCCAAACCTTGTATTATACCACAGGATTAGGATCCAGAGGAAATGCTAAAGTGGATGCCGATCTTTTTTCTATCAATTGGGACGGGAAAGAACGTAAGTCAATTACCTCCAATAATGCGCGACCTTCTAATGTAACCATTGATAGTAAGAACAGCCATTTGTATTTCACAACATCCGGGGGTAGCCCTAAAAGTTTAAAAATGGGAAAAGAGAAGCCCGAAGCACTTTCTTTCACGGCGAGAATGACCATTGACTACTATGAAGAATCCAATCAAATATTTGAAGAAGCCTGGAATGCTATTAACAACGGATTTTATGACCCTAAATTTCACGGAAAAAGCTGGAAAGAGTTAAAGGCAACTTACAAACCACTAGCCATGAAAGCCTCTACCAGAGATGATTTCAAGACCGTTTTCAACTGGATGCTAGGGCAGGTAAACGCCAGTCACATGGGGATGTACAGAGGAGAAGAAAGAGCCGACCTGCAAAAGGAAAGCACAGGACTCTTGGGAGTTGAAGTAAAGCCCGATTCCAAAGGAAAGCTTGAAGTGTTGAGTGTAGTTGAAGGTATGCCGGCCAGCCGTAAAGCAAGTAGGCTCAACATAGGAGATGTTATACTTGGAGTAAATGGTGAAGAACTGAAAGCGGATACCAACATATATAGTTTATTGACAGGAACTGCAGGTCAAAAAATATATCTTACCGTACAGGGCAAAAAAGGAGAGAAACGCGAGGTAGTCATCCGTCCTAAATCAGGTAATCGACTTGAAAACTATAAAGCTTGGGTAAATGAGCGTAAACGGCTTACCGAAGTATATTCAAACGGAAAGTTGGGTTATATCCACATTCAGGGCATGAACTGGCCCAGTTTTGAAAGCTTTGAACGAGAACTAACAGCAGCCGGTTCGGGAAAAGAAGGTATTGTTATCGATGTACGCTATAACGGTGGCGGTTGGACTACCGATTATTTAATGGCCGTATTATCAGTTAAACAACACGCCTATACCGTACCCAGAGGGGCTGCCAAAGATCTGGAAAAAGAGAACAAGCGTTTTTCAGAACATTACCCCTTCAGTGAAAGGTTACCCCTGGCTTCCTGGACAAAACCTTCCATAGCATTATGTAATGAAACCAGTTACTCCAATGCCGAGATCTTTTCACATGCCTATAAATCACTTGATATAGGTACCCTGGTCGGGATGCCCACTTTTGGAGCCGTTATCTCAACCGGTGCTCGCGGACTTATAGACGGCTCTATTGTGCGAATGCCATTTAGAGGTTGGTATGTTAAAAGTACCGGAGAAAATATGGAACTGGGGCCCGCAGTGCCTGATATTGTACTGGATAATGCACCAGATGATAAAGCAAACGGTAAAGATGTGCAGCTAAAGAAAGCAGTGGACACACTTTTAGAACAATTAGAAAAGTAAAAATATCAACTAAAGCCCCGCTTTTGCGGGGCTTTTTCTTTCATTATATTATTTCCTTTACTCATACACATCACGTATCTTAGCAAAAGTGAAAAACCACTTTTGTGATACGATTCTTTAGAAATCTCGGCCCGGGAACCCTTGTGGCAGCAGCATTTATTGGCCCCGGTACCGTAACGGTATGCACACTTGCCGGTGCTAATTATGGATATACCCTCTTATGGACCATGGTGCTGGCTATAATTGCCACCGTGGTACTTCAGGAAATGGCTGCCCGTCTTGGACTGGTTACTCAAAAAGGCCTGGCAGAAGTAATTAGTTCACAAATACCTTCTCCCATATTGCGTAAAGGAGCTATTTTTTTAATACTGGTGGCTATTGTTTTGGGAAATGCTGCGTATGAAGCCGGCAATATAGGAGGCGCATTACTGGGGTTAAATGCCGTGTCTGTAGGTTCTTTGGGAAGTTTAGGCGTTTTACTTATTGGAGGTGCTACATTTGCAATTCTGTACTCAGGAAGTTACCGGGTTCTGGAAAGGAGCCTTATTACTCTGGTAATCCTTATGAGTATCTCTTTCGTAATTACAGCCATATTGACCAAACCTTCATGGAAGGATCTGTTTAGCGGCATGCTCATACCATCAATACCCGAAGGAAGTATTTTAACCATTGCCGCACTTGTCGGTACTACCATTGTACCGTATAATTTGTTTTTGCATGCTTCCCTGGTTCGTGAAAAATGGTCTTCTACAGATAAGCTCGGAGAG
Source organism: Ascidiimonas aurantiaca (assembly GCF_037646345.1). Lineage (NCBI taxonomy): Bacteria > Pseudomonadati > Bacteroidota > Flavobacteriia > Flavobacteriales > Flavobacteriaceae > Ascidiimonas > Ascidiimonas aurantiaca. Next base: position 39,769 of record NZ_JBBEWR010000001.1, read on the forward strand.
GTGAGAAGTGATACCCGGATTTCTATAATTCTGGGGGGGTTAGTTTCTATGTCTGTAATAATAGCAGCTTCCGCATTGTCAGGTGAACAGATCACCGGAGTAGAGGGGCTGGCCAAAGGTTTGCAACCTTTGTTTGGAGATATGGCAGGAATATTTTTAGGAATAGGGCTTCTTTCGGCAGGAGTTACCTCAGCAGTAACCGCTCCCTTAGCTGCTGCTTATGTAGCCAACAGTTGCTTTGGATGGAAGGCTTCCATGAAAGATTATCGGTTCCGGTTAGTTTGGGTCTCTGTACTGTTACTCGGTATGTTATCGCTGCTTTTTCATATGAAACCCATTCGTGTTATTCAAATCGCTCAGATCGCCAACGGAATATTACTTCCTGTAGTGGCTGTATTTCTGTTATGGGTGGTAAACAGGCCGGGAGTATTGGGAAAGTTTCGAAATACCCCCTTTCAAAATCTATTGGCTGGGAGTATCGTGGTACTCTCTATATTACTGGGACTGCGTAGTGTTTTAAAAGTAACAGGGGTTGTATCATGAAAAGAAAACAAATAGATATTAATTGCGACCTGGGAGAAGGTCTGGGAAATGAAAAATACCTTTTACCCTTAATTTCCCGTTGTAATATTGCCTGCGGCGGACATGCGGGAGATGAGAAAACCCTTAATGAAGTATTGCTCATGGCTAAACAATACGGCGTGATCGTGGGTGCGCATCCATCATATCCCGATCGGAAAAATTTTGGGCGTAAAGTATTGGATATTTCTCAGCAAGAACTCACACAGTCACTGGTAGCCCAATTACAGGTTTTTCAAAACGCAGCTACCCGTCATGCACTGGAAACCGGCCATGTAAAGCCTCATGGGGCCCTTTACAATGAAGCTGCCGTGAATCCTGAAGTTGCAGAAACTGTGATCCGGGCAGTTAAAGAGGTATATGGGAACCAGATAGCCATAGTAGCCCCCTGGGGTTCAGTACTGGCATTTATAGCAAAAATAGCAGGGCTTCCCATATGGTTTGAGGCTTTTGCAGACCGAAATTATCGCGAGGACCTGAGTTTGGTGCCAAGAAGTGAGCCCAACGCACTTATAACCGCTCCTCAGGCCGTTGTAAAACACCTTTTACATGTTTTAGAGACCGGAAAAGTTGTCGCTGTAAACCAAACACTTTGTGATATAAAAGCTGATACTTTTTGTATTCATGGAGATACACCTAATGTCATACAAATACTTAACTTTGTACATTCAACACTTCCTAAATACGGATGGAACATATCGCATCAAAATACCCGATAACTATTAAGGAATTTGGAGAATACGCAGCTCTTATTGAATGGCCGCCGCAAATAAATGAAGATGTATTATATGATATTCTTCGTGTAAAGGCTCAAATAGAAAAAACACTGGCTGCATACAATGTATCACTGGTGCCTGCTTACCATTCACTTACCGTGATCGCTAATTCACCCGTATTGTCAGGTACCGAAATTTGCAGGTATTTGAGCGATCTGGACATCACTTTAGATAGAGCACCATTGGTTTCCTCTTCGTGGAAAATACCGGTATGTTATGAATCTGATCTTGCTCCCGATCTGGAGGTGATAAGCAAACAAAAAGAATTAACCCCCAAAGAAGTGATCCGTCTTCATACCACGCCTTTATACACTGTGTATTGTATAGGGTTTTTACCGGGTTTTATGTATTTGGGAGGCTTGCCGGAAACTTTAATAACACCCAGAAGGCAGGAGCCAAGACTACGGGTACCCGCGGGAGCCGTGGGTATTGGAGGAAGTCAAACGGGAATATACCCTCAGGAATCACCCGGAGGCTGGAATTTAATAGGAAACTGCCCGGTACCGCTTTTTGATGTTCTCAAAGACCCTCCCTGTTTTGTTAAAGTAGGAGACAGAGTTAAATTTTATCCTGTTTCTTTACCTCAATATCAGATTCTGAAAATAGAAGTGGCAACCGGCGTGTATAAACCCGAAAAAATAAAAGGGAATGATTAAAGTAATAAAGTCCGGTTTTTATACAACCGTTCAGGATAAAGGACGTTATCATTACCGTCATTTGGGTGTTCCCACTGGAGGAGTGATGGATAGATTTGCGTTAGACATTGCAAACAAAATGGTGCAAAATATACCAGATGCAGCAGTACTGGAGATTACCATGACCGGCCCGAAACTGCATTTTAATACCTCTGCCCGTATTGCCATTACCGGAGCTTATATGTCTCCTTATCTCAATGATATTCCTTTGTTTAACTATGAACCTTATGAAGTACACCCCGGAGATCATCTCAGTTTTGGCAAGCTCATAAAAGGTTTCAGGACCTACCTCGCTGTTTCTGGCGGGATAGAGACCCAGACTGTTTTGGGAAGTAGATCATTTGCTAAAAATATTACCGGTCAATTGGTTTTAAAAGCAGGAGATGAACTGCCACTGGGTACCCGACAATCAATACATGGTTTGAAAACAGTTATAGACGACAGTTACCTGGATTCTGAAATACTTACGGTCTTTCCGGGTCCTGAATTTCACAAATTGCCAGATGAACAGAAGAGAACATTGTTCAACATGCGTTTTACAGTTGCCAAAGAGAATAATCGAATGGCCTACCAATTGACAGAAGTATTACCCCCCAATACTTTTTCCATGATTACCTCTGCAACACTACCCGGAACGGTGCAGTTAACTCCCTCGGGAAAATTAATTATTCTAATGAGAGATGGACAAACTACAGGAGGGTACCCTCGTATTTTACAATTGTCAGAAGCTTCAGTGTCTAAACTGGCCCAGAAAAAAACCGGAGATAGGCTGAAACTTCAGCAATAGAATTATTTTCTCGTAAGATCAATCTGTGCGGCTATCAGCTCCAGGCATTTTCCTTCACCAATAGCACTCTGCATACTTTTAGCTTTTTCTTTAAAAGCTTCGTGTTTTAAAAAAGTTCTCCACAGAGCTGTGATAAAGTCTTTGTATATCAGGCCATCATTCCAGGAGATCAATTGATACTCATAAGCCGTTTCCAGCAGTTGGGATATATCTTGTTTATATTCATCATGTTTCATAAACACTGCTTCCATTGTCTTGACAAAATAAAATTCACAAAATAAAAAGGAGTTGTATTTCTGGAAAGGGGATTTTCCCTGTTTTATAAAGTATTACAGGGTAGAATAGCAATGTTGTCTCTTAAAACAAAAGACTGTTAATATTGAAACGGGGAAATTCCCCCTTTTTAAAAGGGGGTTTAATCACAACCATTTGATATTTAAAGTTTTATATTTGGATCATCTAATTAGATCGTATCCTTTTTTAATTTGTAAATAATAATTTTATCTATCTTCGACCAAAATTAAATCTCCCATATTATGAAAAGTACATATTTTAAAAGCTTGTTATTAGTTGCTCTGCCCATGACGTTATTATCACTGGCATCCTGTAAAATGGGACCGGTAGAAGAGCCGTATCCCGACCTCCCCGAAAAGGTGAAAGCCAAACTCATAAATAAAGATTTTGCGACAGAAATGAGTTCCGGTTTTGTAGATCATATACAAAAGTTACAGGACCTGTCGTCAAAGTATCGCGAGTTACAAGAAATTAACAGTAAAGAGCTTTCTGTAGCTTCTAGAGAATCCGGTGTTTTAAAAGAGTTTATGAACCAGAAAGTAAAACCTAATTTTAATTTATCTTCATCCAGTTATTACACACTTGAAGAACTTGAAAGTTATATTGCTTATGCAAAACGTGAAGCCGCTAAACAGCAAATTAACTTGGAAGGTTTTCGGATTTATTTCGGACTTTTTCCCGAATCTAAAGAAAAGTATGGTAAAAAGAGTGGTAACTTAACGGTTTTTATTAGTCCTACAGGACGACCTAATGAGCAAAAAGGCGCTTTTTTTATGACCGGTATGATACTGGATGATTCAGAAATTAGTCCCGACATTACTTCGATAGGCCCGCTGGAATATGGTGGGAATGGAAACCCGCCAGCTGCAGCCTATCCAAACTAGAAAAGAATGCTTGAACTAGAAGTTCTAAAAGGTTCAATAAAGTACATTGCCCTTACAAGCGCTATCATCAGCACCTTATTTTTTTATAAATATAGTCATGGAAGGGCAAAGTACTTTTTATTTTCAATTTGGTTTATTGTTATCACCGAGTTTTCATATAAATTTCTTTTTTATAAGGTTTTTGACCAGGATATCAGGATTGTAAAGATTATAGTAAATATCTATACTCTGGTACAATTTTCTTTTTATATACTTTGGTACAGGTATTTGGTTAAAAACCCACTTAAAAGAAGGACTCTGTTATGGTTTTTTATGCTGTTTCTTATAGCATTTGTAACGATCTCTGCTTTTCTACAGGAATTTGATAAAATAACTCAGAGTTACACTTATGCTGTTGGCGTAATTCTTTTAATAAGTACTATTGTCATATATTTCATGGATGTACTTTCAAGTGAGTTCATCCTTCGGTTTGAAAGATCGGTCATGTTTTGGTTTAGCCTGGGACTATTGCTGTTTCATGTACCTTTTATGCCCTTTCAGTTTATAGCGGAATACTATAACTTTAACAGTAATATTTATGTTATTATTCTGTTTGGACTTAATTTACTTATGCATAGTTGTTTTGTGTACGGAGTTTTATGGAGCAAGAAGAAATACAATTATTAGTACTGGCAGTATCTATTGTACTATTTATTTTAATAGTTACTTTAATACTCATTTTTTCTGTTTTTCAAAAAAGGAAAACCCAGCTTCTTATTGAAAAAGCAGAAGAAAGACGGCGTTATGAAGTAGAACTTGCCAAAACTCAGAACGAGATTCAGGAGCAAACTTTCAAAAATATAAGCTGGGAATTGCACGATAACATTGGGCAGTTACTGTCAGTAGCAAAAATGCAGCTCAACATGCTTCAGGCAGATCTTCCCGATACACATAAAAAAAGATTAAGTGAAGCTTCCGATGTATTAGGAAAAGGGTTGAGTGAAATGCGGCAGCTTTCACGCTCACTAAATACAGATTTTATATCTAATATTGGTTTAAAAGATTCTCTGGAATCTGAGATCAATCGTTTTAAAAGGCTCAATTTTCTAAATATAAATTATCATCTGGAAGGAGATCCTGTATTATTGGACAAAAAAGATGAGATCATTATTTTTCGTATTTTTCAGGAATGTTTTTCCAACTGCATTAAATACTCTAAAGCTTCTCATCTCAATATAACGGTAAAGTACTCACATAAAGATCTGTTTATTTCTGCTCATGATAATGGTATTGGTTTTGATGCTACTGCCATTAATGAAGGTTCGGGACTTATGAATATGCGAAAACGCTCAGAACTTATTAAAGCAGATTTTAAAATTAAAGCAGAGGTTAATGAAGGAGTTTGTGTAACTTTGAGATATCCATATAAGCACCAGGTATCATGAAAAAATATACGATTGCCATAGTAGATGACCATTCGCTATTCGCTCAATCACTTGAGGCCCTGGTTTCCTCATTTGGAGACTATGAGGTTATCTTTCATGCAACCAATGGAAAAAACTTCATTGAAACCCTGGAGAAAGGCAAAACCCAGCCAGATGTAGTATTGCTGGATATCAATATGCCTATTATGAATGGTATTGAGACTATGAACTGGCTAAAACAAAACCACCCTGAAATAAAATCAATAGCCCTGTCGATGGATGATAGCGAAGAAACCATCATTAAAATGCTTAGACTGGGAGCTAAGGGATATCTCCTTAAAGATATACATCCTGATATTTTCAGGAAAGCCCTTTCAGACGTTCTGGAGAAAGGGTTTTATTATTCAGACCGTATTACCAACACATTACTTGATACCCTTGAACGAAAAGAAAAGCATGAAGAGATCCAGCTAAAAGAGAGGGAAATAGAATTTTTAAAACTGGCCTGCACCGAAATGACCTATAAGGAAATTGCCAGTGAAATGTTCCTTTCACCTAAAACGGTAGATGGTTACAGGGAAACACTTTTTGATAAACTCGATGTAAAAAGTCGTATTGGGTTAGTTCTATATGCCATTAAACACAAGGTCATTGAAGTTTAACAAAGCTTTTTTAAGGATCGTTTATTTTTCTGTCTGTTATTATAATGAGTGATATACCTCTTCAAAAGGCACCCTATATCTTTCTGTATAAATACCTTTATTACCGTCTCTAATACCGCAGGCAATAACCATACATATTTCTGAGCCACGAGGTAATTTGAGAATGTTTTTTATCATTAAAGTATCTGAACCCTCCATAGGGCAGGTGTCATAACCCTTTGCCGCCATACTCAACATAAAGTTTTGCGAAGCAAGGGCCGCGCTTTTATGCACAACCGTACGGAGATCGCTGGAGCGTAACTGTCGGTAAACCGGTCGAAAAAGCCCTACAATGATAAATATCAAATATTTAAGCCAGCCCACTATTCCAAGAAAATCAAAGTACACCATAGGAATTAGCTTTTGATAATAGGCCAGGGCATTTTTCTCCCTTCGGGAATAAGTTTCCTTCGGTTTATCACCGATAAGCCGTGAAAGAAATGCTGCGTTGAAACGGGCTCTTTGTTTCCAAAGGTCTTTTCTGGTTACCACCACTACCAACTGTGAGGCGGTAGCTGCTGCGTTTTGACCCAGACAGGCTTTTGTCATTTTCTTCATAAGGACATCATCAGTAATATGATAAAATTCCCATAATTGCAGATTGCTACTGGTAGCGGCCAGCACGGCATCTTCAAGACATGCTTTCACTTCCTCAGGGTGTGGGTGCTCATCTTTTTTAAAAACTCTTACCGAACGCCGGTAAGCAATGGCCTCAGAAACTGTTTTTTCCATTTTCAAATTAAGTGTTTTACTTTTTTAGCAATTTTTAATTTTTTTGAATAGGGAGCATACCGTATGGGTATATCAGGCCATATACCTCTCCTTACTACTGGTTTTTTATGGGTAAAAGTGTCAAAACTGGTTCTCCCGTGATAACTGCCTATACCACTTTGTCCCACCCCGCCAAAAGGAAGTTTTTTATTTATAATTTGAATAATGGTATCATTAATGGCACCTCCTCCAAAAGAAAAATGTCGCATCCATTTACGAGCTTTTTTATGATTACTTGAAAATACATACATAGCAAGAGGTTTGGGATACCTTTTTACCATCTCTTCTATTTCTTCCTCTTTTGTAAAGCTTATTACCGGAAGTATCGGGCCAAAGATCTCACTGGCCATTAGAGAACTGTCTTTATCGGGTTCATCGATGAGTGTTGGCGAAATAAACCGGTCAGATGAACGGGTGGTACCGCCCAATACAATTTTTTGTCCCTCCAGTAAGCCGGTCAGTCGGTCAAAGTTTTTCGTATTGATTATTCGGGGATAGTCGGGAGATATTGAAGGGTCGCTGCCATAAGCTCTTTCGATCTCGTTTTTCATCGCTTCGTAAAAGTTTTTTTTCTGTGAAGCGTGTATTAAAATATAATCCGGAGCAATACATGTTTGTCCGCCGTTCAGGAATTTACCCCATGTAATACGCCTGGCTGTTAACGCGATATTAGCAGTTTTATCAATAACACAGGGGTTTTTACCTCCCAGTTCCAAAGTTACCGGCGTAAGATTGCGCGCTGCGGCTTCATATACTTTACGGCCAACACCCACACTTCCCGTAAAGAAAATATAGTTCCAGGGGAGTTGCAACAAAGCTTTTCCCGTTTCTTCATCTCCTTCTATTACCTGTACATGCCCCGCATCAAAAACTTCAGATAAGATATTTTTTAAAATGGCCGAGGTTGCCCGGGTATGTTCTGATGGTTTAAGAATAACAGTATTACCTGCTGCAATGGCACCTATAAGAGGGGCAATTGCCAGTTGAAAAGGATAATTCCATGGAGAAATAATAAGTACCTGTCCGTAAGGTTCTTTATACACCGATGCCAGTGAAGGAAAATTTGCCAGGCTAGGCCATATTCTTTGAGTTTTTGCCCATGATCTTGTTTTTTTAATGACCATATTAAGCTCGGCCAGTACAAATTGTGTTTCTGATAAGAGAGATTCAAACTTACTCTTCCTGAAATCGGAATACAAAGCCTCGCATATTGCATCCTCTTTTTCAATAATTACTTTTCTTAGCTTTTTAAGGAGTGTAATCCTGTGACTGATATTTAAAGTTTTACCACTTTCAAAATATTCTTTTTGTGTAATGAAATGGGACTCCGCAAAAGAATTCATAATTTAAACTGCATTAATGTTTTCAATTTAAATAATTATTTGTAATATTGATCTGTAATGAAAAGAAATTTCGAAAATAAGGTCACTATTAATAGTATTTGCTCAAAAGGCAAATAAGGGGACCGGTAATTGAAAAATATAAATAATGCCTTCCCTTACGGAAGGCTTTTTGTTTTAAAAAATGTATTTACAAGTGATCATTAGCAGTATTAAAGTAATTCATCCGCTACCGGGTTGATGCAAATAGTACTATCTCAAGAAAAGCCTGTATCAATCAAAAAGATACAGGCTTTTTTTATGGGCTGAGGCTTGTTGGCTATGATAAATCAGTTTTTTTAAAAAGCTGTAAAACAGAAAGTTATAATAATTATTTAACAATTGAATTTACAATAAACAGAAAGAACGAGAAGAATCTCCCGTTTTAAATCTGATAATTTCGAAGTAAAAAGAAAAGAAACTGTAATGGCACTAAACAAGTTCAGCAAAAATGTCACACAAGATCCCACACAGCCGGCAGCACAGGCGATGCTTCATGCCATAGGGCTTACCCGTGAAGATCTTTCTAAGCCTTTAGTAGGTATAGCAAGTACCGGATATGAAGGGAACCCCTGTAATATGCATCTTAACGAATTATCTGCCTGGGTTAAGAGAGGGACACAGAAAGAAGATCTGGTAGGATTAATTTTTAATACTATTGGTGTGAGTGACGGTATTTCCATGGGAACCACCGGTATGCGGTTTTCCTTACCGTCGCGAGATGTTATTGCAGATTCTGTAGAAACGGTAATTCAGGCTATGAATTACGATGGAGTTGTAACTGTGGTAGGCTGTGACAAAAATATGCCGGGAGCTCTCATGGGGATGTTACGTCTTAACCGTCCTTCGGTATTAGTATATGGCGGAACGATAGCCGCGGGTTTTCACGGTGAGAAAAAACTAGATGTAGTCTCTGCATTTGAGGCCTGGGGACAAAAAGTTGCCGGTAAAATTACTGAGCAGGAATTTGAAGCAGTAGTACAAAATGCCTGTCCCGGTGCCGGCGCCTGTGGAGGGATGTACACAGCCAATACCATGGCATCTGCTATTGAAGCGTTGGGAATGGCATTGCCTTATAATTCTTCTAACCCGGCTAATAGTACCGCCAAAAAAGAAGGTTGTGTAGCAGCCGGTAGGGCCATGCGCCTTCTCCTGGAGAAAGACATAAAACCCAGAGATATCGTTACCAGAAAAGCCATTGAGAATGCGGTACGCCTTATAATGTTGTTGGGGGGCTCTACGAATGCGGTACTTCATTTCCTGGCCATCTCAAAGGCTGCCGGAGTAGATTTTAAACTGTCCGATTTTCAAAAAATCAGTGATACTACCCCTTTACTGGCCGATCTTAAACCCAGCGGTCAGTTTGTTATGGAAGACCTGCATCATGTCGGCGGAATTCCGGCAGTATTAAAATACATGTTAGAGAATGGATTATTACACGGTGATTGCCTTACGGTAACCGGAAGAACGCTTGCCGAAAACCTGATGGAGGTTCCTGCTCTTAAAGAAGGGCAGAAAATTATACATCCCCTAAGTAACCCGATAAAAGAAAACGGGCACATCCAGATATTGTTTGGCAATCTCGCATCAGAAGGTGCAGTAGCTAAAATTACAGGCAAAGAAGGCTTACGTTTCAGTGGTAAGGCCAGAGTTTTCAATAGTGAGTTTGAAGCCAATGAAGGCATAAAACAAGGACAGGTACAAAAAGGTGATGTAATTGTAATACGTTATGAAGGACCCAAAGGGGGGCCTGGGATGCCTGAAATGTTAAAACCTACAGCAGCTATTATGGGCGCAGGCCTTGGCAAAGAAGTAGCCCTGATAACCGATGGTAGATTTTCAGGAGGAACCCATGGCTTTGTGGTTGGGCACATATCTCCCGAAGCACAGGAGGGTGGTATGATTGCCTTTATTCAGGATGGAGATCACATTATCATTGATGCAGAAAGCAATACCATAGAAGTAAGTATTGATGAGGAAACTTTACACTTGCGAAAAGCGAACTGGAAACAGCCCGGATTTCGTTATCAAAAAGGTGTTTTATACAAATATGCCAAAACCGTTTCATCGGCCTCACAGGGCTGTGTGACCGATGAGTTTTAATTCTCTATACAAGATGGAAACACTTAAAAAACAGGTAAATCCACAAAAAAGCACAAAAACCCTAAAAATAAGTGGGGCAGAAGCAGTAATTCGTTGTTTGTTGGAAGAGGGAATAGATCTTATTTACGGATATCCCGGAGGGGCTATTATGCCTATTTATGATGAGCTCTATAAATTTCAGGATCGTTTGCATCATGTGCTTACCCGTCATGAACAAGGAGCCACACATGCGGCACAGGGCTATGCAAGAGCTACCGGAAAAGTTGGTGTAGCTATGGCTACTTCAGGCCCGGGTGCCACTAATCTGGTTACGGGACTCGCCGATGCGCAGATAGACTCGACCCCCATGGTTTGTATTACAGGGCAGGTAGCGAGACACCTTCTGGGGTCAGATGCTTTTCAGGAAACTGATATAGTAGGCATATCTACACCCGTTACCAAATGGAACTATCAGATCACCCGTGCAGAAGAGATTCCCGAAGTCATTGCCAAAGCTTTTTATATAGCGAGAAGCGGTCGTCCCGGTCCTGTGCTCATAGATATTACCAAAAACGCCCAGTTTGACGAATTGGATTTTTCTTATAAGCCCTGTTCGGTAATAAGAAGTTACAAAGCAAACCCGGAAATAGATATCGCGAACGTAGAGGCGGCGGCACAGCTTATAAATACAGCCAAAAAGCCATATATCATTTTTGGTCAGGGAATAATCCTCGGACATGCAGAAGACGAACTCAAACAATTAGTTGAGAAGACCGGAATACCGGCTGCCTGGACCATTCTCGGCCTTTCAGCTTTATCAACAGACCATCCCCTAAATGTTGGGATGGTGGGTATGCACGGTAATTACGGCCCCAATGTACTCACTAATGAATGCGATGTACTCATTGCTTTAGGAATGCGATTTGATGATCGGGTTACCGGCAAACTGGACACCTATGCGCGGCAGGCCAGGATCATTCATTTTGAAATAGACCCGGCTGAAATTGATAAAAATGTAAAAACCGATGTGGCCGTTCTGGGAAATGTAAAAGAAGCACTTCAGCTTTTGTTACCTATGCTTCGTGCCAACAAACATGAATCGTGGCATGAAGAGTTTCGTAAAAAATATGCCGTAGAATTTGATGAGGTGATCAAAAAAGATCTGTATCCCACCAAATCCGGTCTGACTATGGGAGAGGTAATGGAGTGCATTAATCAGGCTTCCGGAAACGATGCAGTAATTGTTTCAGATGTAGGCCAGCATCAAATGATAGCCTGCCGATATGCCAAATTTACCCGAAGTAAAAGTAATATAACTTCCGGTGGTCTGGGTACTATGGGTTTTGCCTTACCTGCTGCACTGGGAGCAAAAATGGGAGTGCCTGACAGAGAAGTGATCGCAGTTATAGGTGATGGAGGCTACCAGATGACCATTCAGGAATTGGGAACTATTTTCCAGACGGGCACCGCTGTAAAAATAGTAGTACTTAACAACAATTTCCTGGGTATGGTACGGCAATGGCAACAATTGTTTTTTGACAGGCGATATGCCTCCACCGAATTGGTTAATCCCGATTTTGTAACCATTGCTAAAGGCTATAACATATCTGCACGGCGTGTTGCCAAAAGAGAAGAACTCCGGGAAGCAGTTGAAGAGATGATCGCATCAAAACAGGCTTACTTCCTGGAAGTTTGTGTAGAGAAAGAAGATAATGTATTCCCCATGATCCCAACCGGGGCTTCAGTTTCAGATATTCGCTTAAGTTAAGAGTTATGGAAAACAAGACATTTACCATATCAGTATATTCAGAAAACAATGTAGGATTGTTAAACAGGATATCAGGTATCTTCCTGAAGAGGCATATCAACATTGAAAGCCTTAATGTTTCAGAATCAGAGATCGAGCACGTGTCACGCTTTGTTATTGTAGTGCATACTACAGAGAACTGGGTGAAGCGTATTGTAGGGCAGATAGAAAAGCAAATCGATGTAATAAAAGCATACTATCACACCAATGAAGAGACTATTTACCAGGAATCGGCACTGTTTAAAATATCGAGTAATCTGCTTTTTGACGATCTGCAGATACAACATATCATCAAAGAACACAATGCCACTATTGTAACAGTGTCCCGTGACTTTTTTGTAATAGCAAAAACAGGAGTAAGGAGTGAAATTGAAGCGTTGTACAAGATATTTCAGCCTTACGGCATTATGCAGTTTGTAAGGTCTGGAAGAATATCCGTTTCAAGAAATGAAATGAAAATATCTGCTCTTTTAAAAAAATTCCAGGGAATAACCACACAATCATAATACAATTTATATAACTTTTAAAAAATGACAAATTATTTCAATACACTTTCTTTACGATCCAAGTTAGAACAACTGGGTGTATGCGAGTTTATGGAGCATTCTGAATTTAGTGAAGGAGTAAAAAAGCTTTTGGGAAAGAAAATAGTGATCATAGGTTGTGGGGCCCAGGGGCTTAACCAGGGGTTAAATATGAGAGATTCGGGGCTTGATGTTTCTTATGCCTTGCGGGAAGAGGCCATTGTAAAGAAAAGGCCTTCTTTTAAGAATGCCACAGAGAACGGTTTTAAAACAGGCACCTATGAACAACTTATTCCCACCGCAGATCTGGTATGTAATCTAACTCCCGATAAACAGCATACCGCTGTAGTGAAAACAGTGATGCCACTAATGAAAAAAAATGCCATACTGTCTTATTCACATGGTTTTAATATTGTAGAAGAAGGTATGCAGATACGTAAAGATATTACCGTGATCATGGTAGCTCCCAAATGCCCAGGATCAGAAGTAAGAGAAGAGTATAAAAGGGGTTTTGGAGTACCCACCCTTATCGCAGTGCATCCGGAAAATGATCATTTAGAGCAGGGGTTACCTGTAGCCAAAGCTTATGCGGCCGCTACCGGCGGACATCGTGCCGGAGTGTTACGATCATCTTTTGTAGCCGAGGTAAAATCAGACCTTATGGGAGAACAAACCATATTATGTGGCTTGTTACAAACCGGATCTATACTTTGTTTTGACAAAATGGTAGAAAAAGGGGTTGCACCTCCCTACGCTGCCAGGCTGGTACAATACGGCTGGGAAACCATTACCGAAGCCTTAAAGCACGGAGGTATCACTCATATGATGGATAGGTTAAACAATCCATCAAAAATAGCAGCTTTTCAAAAATCAGAAGAGTTAAAAACCCTTATGCGGCCTTTGTTCAGAAAACATATGGATGATATTATGAGTGGCCATTTTTCGGAAACTATGATGAAAGATTGGGCCAATAATGACAAACAATTACTTACCTGGCGCGAAGAAACCGCTCAAACCGCTTTCGAAAAAACCGAATCTGCATTACAGACCATTCCTGAACAGGAGTACTTTGATCACGGAACTTTGATGGCTGCATTCGTGAAGGCGGGTGTTGAACTTGCTTTTGAAACCATGACCGAAACCGGTATCGTAGCCGAATCAGCCTATTACGAATCGCTTCATGAAACCCCTCTTATTGCCAATACCATAGCCAGAAAAAAATTGTATGAAATGAACCGCATCATTTCTGATACCGCAGAATACGGATGCTACCTTTTTGATCACGCTTGTAAACCCCTGCTAAAGGAGTTTATGGAGCAAATAGATACACGCTTTATAGGTGAAGTATATACCAAAGATCATACAGTAGATAATAAGACGCTTATTGAAGTAAATCAGGCCATTAGAAATCATCCCATAGAGAAAGTAGGTGCTCGGCTAAGGAGTTCCATGACTGCTATGAAAAAGATTGTTTAAAAAAACATACGTCTTGAAAGTTAACACAACATACATACCCACCCTGGAAGATGTGACCCGGGCAGCATCGGTACTACATTCGGTAGTACGCGAAACCCCGCTTACGTATAATAAAACTTATTCAGACCACTACGGGGCACAGGTGTTTTTAAAAAGAGAAGATCTGCAGGAGGTACGCTCCTATAAAATAAGAGGCGCGTATCACAAAATATACGGACTCTCCGAAACTCAGAAAGCAAAAGGTATTGTTTGCGCCAGTGCCGGGAATCATGCCCAGGGGGTTGCTTTATCTTGTAAGAAACTAGGAATTAAAGGAACCATTTATATGCCGGTAACCACGCCCGGGCAAAAAATAGATCAGGTGCTAATGTTTGGCGGGGCGTTTGTAGATATTGTTTTACAAGGAGATACATTTGATGAAGCTAATGAAGAGGCATTAAAAATATGTAAGCAACAGGGAAAAGAGTTTGTACATCCCTTTGATGATGAGCGTATAATAGAAGGGCAGGCCACAGTGGCCCTGGAAATACTGCATCAGAGCACCACAACTCCTGATTATCTTTTTGTTCCCGTAGGAGGTGGAGGGCTCATTGCGGGAACAATAAGTATTATTAAGGCATTATCGCCAGATACCAAAGTGGTGGGAGTAGAACCCAAAGGGGCTGCATCTATGAAAACATCTCTTTTAAAAAAAGAAAATGTGCTTCTGGAGAAGATAGATAAATTTGTAGATGGTGCTGCGGTGCAACGGGTAGGTAACAAAACATTTGAGATCTGTAAACAATTGTTACCCGATATGGTTACTGTAGATGAAGGGTTAGTGTGCCAGACCATTCTGGACCTTTATAACAAAGATGCCATTGTCGTAGAACCTGCAGGAGCATTAACACTGGCGGCCCTGGAAACATACCGTTCTAAAATAAAGAACAAAAATATAGTTTGCGTGGTAAGTGGAAGCAATAATGATATTACCCGTACCGCAGAAATAAAAGAAAGAGCCCTTTTATATGCCAATTTAAAGCATTATTTTATTGTTCGATTTCCGCAAAGGGCAGGGGCCTTAAAACAGTTCGTGGCCGAGATACTGGGCCCCGATGATGATATTACCCACTTTGAGTATTCTAAAAAACACAGTAGAGAAAAAGGACCGGCAGTAGTAGGCATCGAACTGAAAAAGAAAGAGGATCTGTACCCATTGATTGAAAGGATGAAAGTTCACAACTTTTATGGAGACTATTTAAATGACAAACCGGATTTATTTCAATTTTTAGTATAATGTTATAATACATATGAAAACAATACAAATTTCAATACCCGAAAAATTCCGAATAAATACCCCTATTCATCAGGACCATTACCTAATAAATGGAGAGTTGAAGCCCTGGAAGGGCAAAGTCACAGAAGTGTATTCAACCATTTCCAGCACCGATATCTATGAGCCTACACTTTTAGGGACCATTCCTTACATGGAAGAAAATGAGGCTCTTGAGGCATTAGATGCAGCATATCATGCCTATCGAAAAGGGCAGGGGGCATGGCCTACCATGAAAGTGGCAGACCGTATTGCCAGTATGGAGAGTTTTGTAAAACAAATGGAAACTAAAAAAGATGAGGTAGTAAAACTCCTGATGTGGGAAATTGGAAAGACCTTACCCGATTCTGAAAAGGAGTTTGACCGAACGGTTGAGTATATCTACGATACTATTGAAGAATATAAACAATTGGATAGGGATAGCGCCAAATTCTTAAAGAGAGACGGGGTTTATGCACATATTCGAAGAGGGCCGTTAGGTGTGGTCTTATGTCTGGGCCCTTACAATTATCCGCTTAACGAGACTTTTGCTTTACTTATACCCGCACTTATAATGGGCAACACGGTGGTCTTTAAACCGGCAAAGCACGGAGTGTTGTTAATTTCACCGTTATTAGAAGCTTTTAAGAACAGTTTTCCAAAAGGCGTAGTCAATATTTTATACGGTAGAGGGCGACAGGTAGCCGCTCCCATAATGAAAACCGGAAAGATCGATGTATTGGCACTAATAGGTAACAGTAAATCTGCCATAGCCTTACAAGATCAACACCCTAATAAAAATCGTCTCAGACTGGTGCTGGGCCTTGAAGCAAAAAATCCGGCTATTGTATTGCCTGATGCAGATCTCGACCTGGCGATAGATGAATGTATTGCAGGGACTCTTTCATTTAACGGGCAACGATGTACTGCTCTTAAGATTGTATATGTGCACGAAGCAGTAAGAGAAGAGTTCAACCAAAGGTTTGCACAACGGGTAGATGCACTTCCTTTTGGTAACCCCTGGGATGATGGCGTAAAACTTACCCCGTTACCAGAACCGGGAAAACCGGATTACATTGAAGAATTATTGACCGATGCCCGGGAAAAAGGGGGGCGAATACTCAATAAAAAAGGAGGAAAGCGAAGTGAGAATTATATTTTTCCCGCCGTAGTTTATCCTGTAGAAAAAAATATGCGTTTATATGAGGAAGAACAGTTTGGTCCGGTAATTCCCATAAGATCTTTTACAGATATACAACAACCTTTGGAAGATATGGCACAATCAAATTACGGGCAACAGGTAAGCCTTTTCGGGAGCGATGTATATACACTCTCCCCCCTTATAGATGCTCTGGTAAATCTGGTATGCAGAGTAAACCTTAACAGCGCCTGCCAGCGAGGGCCGGATGTTTATCCTTTTACAGGGAGGAAGGATTCTGCAGTAAGTACATTAAGTGTACATGATGCACTCCGTTCTTTTTCCATCAGGACTTTTGTGGCATCAAAAGATAACCCATATAATAATGAGATACTCAAAAAATTACTGGAAACCAAGGTCTCCAATTTTATGAGTACCGATTACATTCTATAAAATATAAGGGCGATTTAAAAAAATCGCCCTTATTTTCTACTTATGGATATGTATTCTTGATCCAGAAACAGGGTATATCTGGAAATACGCTAAATAAGGTAGTTTCACATTTTCCCGTACCAAAACATTCCGGCTGGGTTATTAAAAGAGCCATTACTCACCTTTTATAGAACTTACTTTTAGATTGGTTGGTAATGCAACTTTTTTTAGTGCCAGTTTGTTTAATATGTACTTTTTTATGAACCTTTCTTTAAACAGGTAAAAACTCAATAGTTGATATATACAGGAAATAGTATTTTTTAAACCACACTTCCCGAATATTTGAGTTATTATCTTAGTAGCATGGGGTAATGGGAAATACGGTAAACAATGTACTTTCGCATCTGGGCGTACCCCAGCATTCAATTTCATTATTAACTGAGCGAAGTCCGCCCTTGATAGAATGAGTCTTTAAGTTGGCTATAGAATTTCTCTTTAATGTCAACTTGTTGATTTGTACTTTTTTCATGATTTTTAATTTTAGAGGAATGGATAAACATTAATAGCAGGGGATACCGGGCCATGAATACAGAGGTGTATCACATCTGCGGGTGCAACCACATAAGCTTTCATCTGGGTTATTTATCGATTGTAAGCCCCCTGATAGTTGGTCTGCCATTAACTTGGAAACGGTTTGTTTTGAAAAACGGAGTTTTTCCGATGTTAAATGTGCTTTTTTCATAATAAAGAGTGTTTAATATATTTTTCTTACTACAATATAAGTAATTAGTGTAAAAAATATATGATAATTAACACATTTAACAAAAAACCCGGAAATATTCCCGGGCTTTTCCTACTAAAAATAAATCAACTAAATAATGGTGGACTGACCAAAATTTATGTTTTCCTGATTAAGTTTCAACTCTTCATCTATATGCAAAATATATTCAGCTATAAAATCGCCTACTTTTTGGGTACCGTAACTACTATTGGGATCCAGATCGGTGGTTACAATACCGGTTTCCAGTGCTTTTTCTACGGCTAACCGAACTGTATGGGCCTCTTCAATCAACTGAAAGTGCTCAAGAAGCATAGCGGCAGAGAGAATGGAAGCTATAGGGTTGGCAATGTCTTTTCCTTTAGCCTGCGGATATGAGCCGTGTATGGGTTCAAACAAAGCATTTTCATCGCCTATAGAGGCCGAAGCAAGAAGCCCTATAGACCCTCCAATGACACTAGCTTCATCAGAAATAATATCCCCAAACATATTTTCGGTTAATATGACATCAAATTGAGTGGGATTGAGTATAATTTGCATGGCAGCATTATCTACGAACAAAAAGTCCAGTTCTACATTTTCATAGCTCTTTGCTATTTCGGTTACTACTTTTCTCCATAAGCGGGAAGTCTCCAATACATTTGCCTTATCTACCAGGGTTAGTTTTTGCTTTCGGTTTCGCGCGGCTTTAAAAGCCAGGTGGGCTATGCGTTGAATTTCTTTTTCGGTATAGCTGCAAAGATCTGATGCTTCGGTACCTTTTTCATTCTTCTTTTTTTCCCCAAAGTAAATTCCGCCGGTAAGTTCTCTGTAAATGGTAAAGTCTGTTCCTTCAATAATATGCTTTTTAAGCGGCGATTTATCAATAAGGCTTTCATATGCCTTTACCGGCCTTATGTTCGCAAATAACCCCAGAGATTTTCGAAGACGTAAAAGTCCTTGTTCCGGTCTTATTTTCGCTTCGGGGTCTGTGTCGTATTTCGGGTCTCCAATGGCACCAAACAATACGGCGTCACTTTTTTCACAAAGAGTAAGGGTCTCTTCGGGTAACGGATTTCCGGTTTTCTCAATGGCAACAGCACCTACCGGAGCATTGGTAAAAGAAAAAGTATGACCAAAGGTTTCTCCAATGGCCTGTAATGCTTTTACAGCTTGCGATGTTACTTCGGGCCCTATGCCGTCTCCTGCCAGTACAGCTATGGTTAATTTCATGTTTTCCAGATGTTTTTTTGGGTTTCAAAAGCTTTTATAATTTCTTTTTTACTTACTAAAAAGTCAATATCGTCATATCCATTTATAAGACACATTTTTTTGTATGTATCTATTTCAAACCGTTCTGTCGTCATACTATTTTCAACAGAAATGGATTGATTTTCAAGATCAATATGAATGAGGGTTTTAGGGTTTTGTTGAACAATGACCATAAGGCTATTTAAAAATGCAGGAGATACCTGAACTGGTAAAATGCCGTTGTTTAAAGCGTTTCCTTTAAAAATATCTGCAAAAAAACTGGATACGATCACTTTAAATCCGTAGTCTGCAAGAGCCCAGGCAGCATGTTCTCTGCTCGATCCACACCCAAAGTTGTCTCCGGCCACCAGTATCTTACCACTATATCTCCCGGTATTAAGCACAAAAGTATCATTAATATCCCCGTCTTTATGGTAGCGCCAGTCCCTGAAAAGGTTTTCTCCAAAACCATGCCTACTGGTTGCTTTCAGAAATCTTGCAGGAATGATCTGATCAGTATCAATATTTTCAATGGGTAAAGGAACCGCAGTGGAAGTAACTATGGTAAATTTTTCCATATTAGTTAAGATGTTGGGTAATATCAATTAGTTTTCCTTCAACTGCCGTAGCAGCGGCTATTAACGGGCTTGCCAGAATAGTACGGGCTCCCTGACCCTGTCGTCCTTCAAAATTTCTATTGGAGGTAGAAACACAGTACTCGCCGGAAGGTACTTTGTCTTCATTCATACCCAGACAGGCAGAGCAACCCGGTTGCCTAATCTCAAAGCCGGCTTCCTCAAAAATACCATCCAGCCCTTCATCGGTGATTTGCTGAGCTACCTGTTGAGAACCGGGTACAATAAGTGCATTTACATGCACGGCTTTCTTTTTGCCTTTTATGTAAGAGGCAACTACTCTAAAGTCTTCAATGCGAGAGTTCGTACAGCTGCCTATAAAAACATAATTTATGCGTTTGTTCAGTAATGATTCTCCTTTTTGGAACCCCATATATTGAAGAGACTTTTCAAAAGAAGCATCATCTACCGCAGGGATGTGACCATTGATCTTAATACCCATACCCGGATTGGTACCATAGGTTATCATAGGAGCGATGTCTTTGGCATCGAAGAAAAACTCTTTATCAAATGTGGCTCCTTCATCGGTTTTTAAGGTACTCCAGTAGGCAATGCGATCTTTTAATTTGGTTTCATCAGGCGCAAACCTGCGTCCCGAAAGGTATTTAAAGGTGGTAGCATCAGGAGCGATCATTCCTCCGCGCGCCCCCATTTCAATACTCATATTGCATACCGTCATACGTCCTTCCATACTCATGTTCTCAAAAACATCACCTGCGTATTCTACAAAATGGCCGGTACCGGCATTGGTGCCCAATTGGGCAATGATGTAGAGGATCACATCTTTAGGTAAAACACCTTTTGCTAAAGTTCCGTTCACGGTGACCCTCATTTTTTTTGGTTTATATAACAAGAGGCATTGGCTGGCAAAAACCTGTGCCACCTGGCTGGTTCCTATACCAAAAGCAATAGTGCCAAATGCCCCGTGTGTAGAAGTATGGCTATCACCACAAACAATGGTCATACCCGGTTGTGTAATTCCTAACTCGGGGGCCATTACATGCACAATTCCCTGGTAGGGATGTCCAAGTCCATACAGGGTAATACCGTATTTATTGCAATTTTCGGTGAGTTGTGCAACCTGGTTTCGGGAAAGCAGATCTTTAATAGGAAGGTGTTGGTTTTTTGTGGGCACATTATGATCGGCCGTTGCAACCGTATTCTCAGGCCGAAAGAAAGGAATATTCCTTTTTTCCAGTTCTGTAAAAGCCTGGGGGCTCGTAACTTCGTGGATGAGGTGCTTGTCGATATATAAGATCTGCGGGCCGTTGGTAATACTTTCAACTACATGGCTATCCCAGACTTTATCAAAAAGTGTTTTTTTCATTTCTTTAGGCAACTCGGGTTTCATTAAGATTACAGGAAGAAACAATTTGATGTAGATCAGTATCTTCCACCTGTTTTTTACGGTCGGCAAACTTGAGAAATTCTTCATATACCAGATCCAGTTGGAGCTTGGTAAGATCGTACCCTACTTTTTTAGCCCGGTAAGCCAGGGCTGCTCTTCCGCTTCTGGCGGTAAGTACTATGGCAGATGCTGTTACTCCCACGTCTTCCGGATTAATGATCTCGTAGGTTTCTCTGTTTTTAATAACGCCATCCTGATGAATACCGGAACTATGGGCAAATGCATTGGCTCCTACAATGGCCTTATTGGGCTGAACCGGCATACACATACTGTTGGAAACCAATAAACTGGTATCATACAAAAGCTTGGAGTTAATATTGGTTTCAAGATTGAGATAGGGATGTTGCTTCAATATCATGACCACTTCTTCCAGTGATGTATTTCCTGCACGTTCTCCAATTCCGTTTACGGTACATTCTATTTGCCTGGCTCCGTTTTTAACCCCTGCAATAGAATTTGCAGTAGCCAGGCCAAGATCATTATGACAGTGGCAGGAAAGTATGGCTTTATCAATACCTCTTACATGTTCTTTTAAATATTTTATCTTTTCTCCGTATTCTTCAGGCAAACAGTAGCCGGTAGTATCCGGAATATTCAGAACGGTAGCTCCGGCTTTAATAACTTCTTCACATATTTTGGCCAGGAAGTCATTGTCTGTACGACCGGCATCTTCTGCATAAAACTCTACGTCCTCTACAAAAGATCTGGCGTAGGTAACGGCCGCTACAGCTCGTTCAATAATCTTTTCGCGATTACTGTTAAATTTAAATTTAATATGAGAATCTGATGTACCTATACCGGTGTGTATTCTTGGCTTTTTAGCATATTTGAGAGCTTCGGCAGCTACTTCAATATCTTTTTTAACTGCACGGGTGAGCCCGCATACAGTTGCATTTTTGACAATTTTTCCTATTTCGGTTACAGAGTGAAAATCACCAGGGCTGGATATGGGAAAACCGGCTTCAATAATATCTACTCCTAACTCATCGAGCCTGCGGGCTATTACAAGCTTTTGTTGAGTATTGAGCTTACACCCCGGAACTTGTTCTCCGTCCCTGAGAGTGGTGTCAAAGATTTCGACTTTTTCTTTAGACATAATTGCTATTGAATTTCTTTTTTACTTAACGAATTTATATTTTGCACCTGTAAACCTCGACTTTAACATGAGTGTCTTTACAATGCTTAAGTTTTTTTAAAAACAGATAAGTTATTGTAAGTCAATTATTTAACACTGTTTTTTTTACA
The DNA here is from genome assembly GCF_037646345.1 of Ascidiimonas aurantiaca. Lineage (NCBI taxonomy): Bacteria > Pseudomonadati > Bacteroidota > Flavobacteriia > Flavobacteriales > Flavobacteriaceae > Ascidiimonas > Ascidiimonas aurantiaca. The sequence continues at coordinate 62,084 of NZ_JBBEWR010000001.1, forward strand.
ATGACAAATAGCCAGAAAGACCCTTTGTTCATATTAATAAAGTCACTTTCCAAATCGGAAAAAAGACAATTCAAACTATATGTGGGGCGCCTGGGAATGAACACTGATTCAAAATTCCTGGCATTGTTTAATTTGCTAGATAAAGCCGATGCATATCATGAAGATGTCATATTGAGCCAGGGTATTGTAAAAAAACAGCAACTTTCAAACCTGAAGGCGCATTTGTACAAACAAATACTTATTAGTTTGCGGCTTAACCCTCTGCACCAGAACGTACGCATACAAATACGTGAACAACTGGATTTTGCAACCATTCTTTACCATAAAGGGTTGTACAAGCAGAGCCTGAAACTGTTGGATAAGGCCAAAGCCATAGCAATTGATAACGAAGAGAAAAATGTAGCTTATGAAATTGTGGAGCTTGAAAAACTCATTGAAACCCAATACATAACCCGAAGTATTAGCGGAAGATCTGATGAGCTTATCACCCAGGCAGAAAGCCTTAGCAGGCTAAACCTTATTGCCAGCCAGTTGTCAAACCTTTCGCTGCACCTTTACGGTTTAATGTTAAAAACCGGATATGTACGTAATGATGAGGAAAATGAATTGGTGACCGAATTTTTTTATGAACGTTTTCCGAAGTTCGTATCCGAAGAATTAGGGTTCAGAGAAAAATTTTGGATGTACAACGCCTATTTATGGTATAGCTTCCTTACCCAGGATTTTCTTTCTTGTTTTAAATATGCCAGCAAATGGGTGGCCATTTTTTACGAAAACCCGCAGATGATCTATCTTAACCCGGTGTTTTATTTAAAAGGCAATCATTATTTACTGGAATCACTTTTTTTTATTAAATACAAGACCCAGATGAAAGCGGCTCTTGAAAAAATGGAAGAGACCATTGAACAGGAAAGATTCCCCAGAAACGATAATATCCAGTCACTTTCTTTTCTTTACAAATACCTCAATAAACTGAATCTTCACTTTCTGGAAGGTTCTTTTGAGGCTGGTCTTCTTTTGGAGAATGAAATACTAAAAGGGCTTCAAATACACAAAGACCGGATAGATGATCATCACGTTATGGTTTTTTACTATAAGATTGCCTGTATGTATTTTGGTATTAATGACAATAGGACCTGTATTTTGTATTTAAAAAAAATAATAGAAAATAAAAACCTTACTATGCGGGAAGATCTAATGTGTTTCTCCAGGGTACTCAGCCTGGTAGCACATTACGAAGCCGGCCTGGATTACCACCTGGAAGTGCAGTTAAGAAGTACTTATAAGTTTCTTCTAAAAATGAATGATCTTCAAGAAGTGCAGAAAGAGATGATACGATTTCTGAAGGATCTCGGCTCTATCTATCCTCATGAACTTAAGCATGCATTTAAAAAACTACATAAACGATTAAAGAAATTTGAAGACCACCCTTATGAAAAAAGAGCTTTTCTTTATCTCGATATTATTTCCTGGTTAGAAAGCAAAATAGAAAACAGGCCTATTGGAGATATTATCCGTGAAAAATCAAAAAAGCTTATTCGTTAGCCTATGAGTTCTAAAAAGTACTTATTTCAGTTACTTGAGCTCAATTTTGCGATGATGCTCATAAGTACATCCGGAGCCTTAGGCAGATATATTACCCTGGCACCGCCTGTTACTATATTGCTGAGAGCGTTCATGGCGCTATCTCTGTTATACCTGTTTTGCAGAATACGGAAAATCCCTCTTTTTAGGGGTAATAAAAAAGATTTGACAGGTATTGTATTTGGAGGTATTTTTATGGGAGCACACTGGATCACGTATTTTTATGCCTTACAGCTTTCCAATGTAGCTATTGGCATGCTCTCCATTTTTACATATCCGGTAATTACAGCCTTTCTGGAACCCATACTTTTAAAAAGTCGATTTAATCGTTCGCAATTATTACTGGCATTATTGGTATTGGTTGGTATTTATTTTCTGGTACCAGAGTTCTCACTGGAAAATTCATATACAGTAGCTGTTCTTCTGGGGGTACTATCGGCCCTTTTTTATTCTCTGCGAAATATTATTGTGAAAAAACATATACCCAGGTATAATGGTATAGCCTTAATGTGGTATCAGTTACTGGTAATAACCATTTTTCTTGTACCTGTAATTCCGTTTTTTGCATGGACGGGAGTGGTTGGACAGTTACCGGCCATTTTAATGCTGGCTTTGTTTACCACAGCTTTAGGCCATACTTTGTATGTAATGAGTTTTCGTCATTTCTCAGTAACGACAGCCAGTATTATGGGGAGCCTGCAACCATTATACGGCATTATTTTTGGAATGGTATTTTTACACGAAATTCCTTCATGGAGTACGGTTATAGGTGGGACATTGATCCTTATATCTGTTATTGTAGAAGGTATGCGATCGTATCGTAATTAGTCTTTCACACAGGCATCCCATAAGGGGTCAGCAGGTAATGGGGCTACTATATGAACCGGTTCTTTTTTAACCGGATGAATAAATTCCAGATACCTGGCATGAAGAGATATACTTCCGTCTGGATTGCTTCTGTCAAACCCGTACTTCAGGTCTCCTTTAATGGGGCTTCCCACAGAGGCCAGTTGTACTCGTATCTGGTGATGTCTTCCCGTGTGAAGCATAATTTCCAGCAAAAAATACCTGTCCAGTTTTTTTTTAACCGTATATTCCAGTAAAGCTTTCTTACTGCCCTCTACTTCTTTTGTAAAAGCTTTGGAAGTATTGGTGGTGGCATTTTTTTTAAGCCAGTGGGAAAGAAGCCCTTTTTTTTCAGGAGGCGGGTTTTTAACAATAGCCCAATAGCTTTTTTGAACTTTTTTTAATCGGAAGAGCTCGTTCAAACGGCCTAATGCTTTAGAAGTTTTAGCAAAAACAACAATACCGGTGGTTGGACGATCCAGCCGGTGTACCACCCCTAGAAATACATTCCCGGGTTTTTTGTATTTGTCTTTGATATAGTTCTTAACAATATCACTTAGCGGAGTATCGCCGGTTTTATCACCCTGTACAATATCACCCGCTCTTTTATTAATAACAATTAGATGATTGTCTTCATATAATACCTGAAGGTTCTCTGTGTTTGAATGAATTTTAGGACACACCGGGAAAAGTTAAAAAAAATTGATCTTAGTATTGTTCTTCTTCGTTGGGAAAATCAAGTATTTTCACATCATTTATGTATTTGGAAATAGCATTTGACATTTCGTCATAGAGGTTCATATATCTTCGCAAGAACCTGGGGTTAAATTCATGAGTAATTCCCAGGAGATCATGTATGACCAGTACCTGCCCATCAGCATGCCTTCCCGCACCAATACCAATAGTAGGAATTTTTAACTGAGCGGATACTTCTTTAGTAAGTGTTGACGGTATTTTTTCCAGAACTATCCCAAAACAACCTGCTTTTTCCAGCATAAGGGCATCCTGAACAAGTTTTTGAGCCTCTTCTTCTTCCCGCGCTCTTACCGTATAAGTCCCAAATTTATAAATGGATTGCGGTGTTAGGCCGAGATGTCCCATTACGGGAATACCGGCATTAAGGATCCGTTTAATAGATTCTTTTATTTCTCTGCCTCCTTCTAATTTAACTGCATGCGCACCACTTTCTTTCATGATACGAATAGCCGATCGTAAGGCTTCTTTTGGATCAGACTGATAGCTTCCAAAGGGAAGATCTACCACTATAAGGGCTCTTTTGGCTGCTCTTACTACTGAAGAAGCGTGATATATCATTTGATCCAGCGTAATTGGCAATGTAGTTTCATGTCCTGCCATTACATTACTTGCCGAGTCACCTACTAAAATTACATCTACACCCGCACTATCTACAATTCGTGCCATAGAGTAATCGTAAGCGGTAAGCATAGAGATTTTTTCTCCCATACTTTTCATCTCAATCAATGATTTTACCGTAATTCTTTTGTATTCCTTTTTTACGACCGACATAATGAAATATTTCCGGTAAATGTACTAAATTGTGGGGGTAATTCAATTTTAGCAAAAATGAAATTAATCTGGTGTCTTGTTTTTATTGGTTTAGTAGGTCTTTCGGCTTTTGCCCAGGAAGCAGAGCAAAAAGAAGTAGAAGAAACAATTCAACGTTTTTTTGAAGGTTTTCATAAAAAAGATTCGATCCTTATGGGCACTACAGTGTCTGATGCGGTTATTATACAAACTATAGGAAAAGACAAAGAAGGCAATACTTTTTTAAAAAACAGCACCTATAAAGACTTAATAAAAGGATTGAGATCAATACCTGCGGATAAAACAGTTACCGAAAAAATTCTATCCGTTGAGGTTCAAACCGATGGAATGATGGCTCATGCATGGACGCCTTATGAATTTTGGTTTGACGGGAAGTTTAGTCATTGTGGCGTAAATTCTTTTCAATTGTTGAAAGAACAAAATGAATGGAAAATTATTTATCTGGTAGATACCCGTTACAGAGAAGGGTGTGAAAATCAATAAGGGCATTATCCCCCTTCTTATACATATTCTAAAGATCAGAAGAGCTGTCTGATTTTATCTTTTTTTTAGCGTTTGTTTTCAGTGAATTGAGTTGTTTTTTTAATGTGCTGCTATAGTATGTTTATGACAGCTTGTCATATTTTTTATACTGGCATAATACTTGACTATTGTAAAGCGTATTTAAAAAGAATTTTCAACATCCATAAAAAAATAGAAATGAGTAAAATTATCGGAATTGACTTAGGAACTACCAATTCATGTGTTTCTGTTATGGAAGGTAACGAACCTGTGGTGATTCCTAACGCAGAAGGGAAACGAACTACCCCTTCCATGATCGCTTTTGTAGAAGGCGGTGAAATAAAGGTTGGAGACCCTGCCAAACGTCAGGCGGTTACCAACCCACATAAAACCATTTATTCGATTAAACGTTTTATGGGGAACAAGTTCTCCGAATCGGAAAAAGAAGCGGGCCGTGTTCCCTACAAAGTAATAAAAGGAGATAACGATACTCCCCGGGTAGATATAGACGGACGTTTATATACGCCTCAGGAACTATCGGCTATGATCCTTCAGAAAATGAAAAAAACCGCAGAAGATTATCTGGGGCATGATGTTAGTGAGGCAGTTATTACCGTACCGGCTTATTTTAACGATTCACAGCGCCAGGCAACCAAAGAAGCAGGAGAAATAGCAGGACTTAAAGTACAGCGTATTATTAATGAGCCTACTGCTGCAGCTTTGGCATATGGCCTTGATAAAAAGACAAAAGACCAGAAAATAGTAGTTTTTGACTTTGGTGGAGGAACCCATGATGTCTCTATCCTTGAATTAGGTGATGGTGTTTTTGAAGTATTGGCAACAGATGGAGATACCCACCTTGGAGGAGATGATGTAGATGAAAAGATCATTAACTGGTTGGCAGAAGAGTTTAAAAACGATGAAGATATAGACCTTAGAAAAGATGCTATGGCGTTACAACGCCTTAAAGAAGCCGCTGAAAAAGCTAAGATAGAATTATCTTCTTCTTCACAAACCGAAATTAACCTTCCTTACATAACGGCAACTGCTTCAGGACCCAAGCACCTGGTAAGAAGCCTATCAAAAGCTAAGTTTGAGCAGTTAATTGATGACCTGGTAAAAAGAACCATTGCTCCTTGTGAAACCGCTCTAAAAAGTGCAGGTCTTTCGGCAAATGATATTGACGAGATTATTCTGGTAGGAGGTTCTACCCGTATTCCTGCCGTACAGGAAGCTGTAGAGAAGTTTTTTGGGAAAAAACCTTCCAAGGGAGTAAACCCTGATGAAGTAGTAGCCGTAGGTGCAGCTATTCAGGGAGGAGTATTAACAGGAGATGTGAAAGATGTATTGTTATTAGACGTAACACCACTTTCTTTAGGTATTGAAACTATGGGTGGCGTTATGACCAAACTCATTGAGGCCAATACAACCATACCTACTAAAAAATCTCAGGTATTCTCAACAGCGGCAGATAATCAGCCGTCCGTAGAGATCCATGTATTACAGGGAGAAAGGCCAATGGCTACAGATAATAAGACCATAGGTCGTTTTCATCTGGATGGTATTCCACCTGCACCCAGAGGTATGCCTCAAATTGAAGTAACTTTTGATATTGATGCCAATGGTATCATTCAGGTTACCGCTTCAGATAAAGCAACCGGAAAATCTCAGGACATCCGTATTGAAGCTTCTTCAGGCCTTACCCAGGAAGAAATTGAAAAAATGAAGAGAGAAGCAGAAGCAAATGCCGATGCAGACAAAAAAGCAAAAGAACAGGTAGATAAGCTTAATGAAGCCGATGCGATGATTTTCCAGACCGAAAAACAATTAAAAGAGTTTGGAGATAAATTATCTGATGATAAGAAGAAGCCAATAGAATCTGCTTTAGAAGAGTTGAAAAAAGCCTATGAATCTAAAGACGTGGCAACTATTCAACCGGCGCTTGACAAGATCAATGAAGCCTGGAAGGTAGCTTCAGAAGAAATGTACAAAGCACAGGCCGAAGCTTCACAGCAACAACCGGGTGGACAACCTGGAGGACCGGAAGCTTCCGGAGGAAATGCTGATGCCAAGCAAAGTGATGATGTACAGGATGTGGACTTCGAAGAAGTGAAGTAAAAGAAAGATACCATACTTATAAAGTATAAAGAAAAAGCGCGGGATGCTCATCCCGCGCTTTTTGATTTTTAAAAACAATTGATTCCAGGTGGACATCTTGAATGTGATGGGCAAAGATTAGTGTTTGTACACTCCTGGCCACCAAGGGTATTCCTGCCACCTCCATGTTGCGATTTAACGTAAAAGCTGGCAACAGTTAATTTCTTAAGGCTAAGTTCCTTAAGTGTAATATTTACTTTCTTCATGATCTAAACAATTACCAGCACTGTACTCCCGGAGGGCAAATAGAATCTGAACAGGTGCAGGTACGCCAATTTGATATTTGGAAACCACCTTTAATTTCTTCTACATTAAAACTGGCAACAGTTGATTTTCTTAGTGCCAGTTCTTTAAGTTTTAAATCTACTTTTTTCATTTTTATAAGAATTTTGAGTTAATAAAAAAATTAATAGCATTGTACTCCCGGAGGGCAAATAGAATCTGAACAAGTACAGGTGCGCCATCTTGATACGAAATTACCACCTTTAATTTCTTCTACATTAAAACTGGCAACAGTTGATTTTCTCAGTGCCAGTTCTTTAAGTTTTAAATCTACTTTTTTCATTTTTATAAGAGTTTTGAGTTAATAAAAATTAATAGCATTGTACTCCCGGAGGGCAAATAGAATCTGAACAAGTACAGGTGCGCCATCTTGATACGAAATTACCACCTTTAATTTCTTCTACATTAAAACTGGCAACAGTTGATTTTCTCAGTGCCAGTTCTTTAAGTTTTAAATCTACTTTTTTCATTTTTATAAGAATTTTGAGTAATAAAAATTAATAGCATTGTACATCCCGAGGACATACAGAATGTGAAGGACAACAAATAGTAAAAATATTACTAGTTGCAGTACCTCCTTTTATCTTATCGGTTTGAAAACCGGCAATGGTTAACTTCTTAAAAGTTAGCCCCTTAAGTTTTGCGTTTACTTTTTTCATCTTAAATTTTTTAGTTAAGGTTTTTAATAACATTGTACTCCCGGAGGGCATACTGAATCAGAAGGTCTGTCGCATGTGAACGCTGTCGGGCAATTTTGCGTAGCCGGAGGACACCCATTAGACGGGCAGTTTTGCGTAGCAGGAGGGCAACCAACGGTTTGACCACAGTTAAAAAGAGAATCGTCACAAGGTTCTCCTGGTATGGTAGGGCAGGTGTTCCAACTGGTACCGGTTCCCCCAGTGACCGTATTAGAGTTAAACTTGGCAACTACTGATTTCTTTAAAGATAATTTTGAAAGGTTGATGTTAGCTTTTTTCATTGTATTAATAGATTTTAGTTAATGTTCAAAAGTTTTATAGTCACCAAAAAATAATGGCAATAGAAGTAGTTTTTTTATACAAACTATTTAACAGAAAAAACTATATTCTATTAAGAATATAAACTCTTTTTTTATAGTCTTAAAATATTAATAAAGACAGAAAATTATTATATCAAAGTTAGTGTAAGATGTTTTAAAAATAGGTTAATTCTCTCTTTTTTAAGAGAATTGTTAGGATTTTTGATAATAAAATGAGAAAATGATGCTTTTTATGCTGAAAACGTTAAATATAAAACCAGAAAAACCGTATCAGAGGTAAGGTTTAACTATTAATGCCCTTTGGTGCAGGTTCTAAAACAGCGCTTTAGTATAAAAAGGGAACGGAAGTCTAAAGAGCCAGAAGTGTTTTTTTGATTTGAGGCCATTCACTTTTTAAAATACCATAGCAACAGGTATTACGCCGATACCCATCTCGCATAATAACATCAGATCTAAGTATGCCTTCCAGAGAAGCACCCAATTTTTCAACAGCTTTGCGAGATCTTATATTGCGCTCATCGATACGGAATTCAACCTTTTCAAAATTCATTATCTCAAAAGCATAGGCTAACATCAATAGTTTTACACTGCTATTTAAGCCGGTACCCCTAAAATCTTTCCCTAACCAGGTCCACCCTATATGAAGTACGCGGTTACGCGCATCTATATGTCCAAAGCGGGTGCAACCTGCATAGGCCTGAACCATTTTGTCAAATATGATAAATGGAATGGAAATTCCTTTCACCTGATCTTCCAGGGCGGTTTTCACATATTTTTCCAGATCTGCAGATGAACCCAGGCGAGAAGGGGAATAGGGTATAATATCTTTTTCGGAAGCAACGGGCTGAAGAACTTTGTGATTTTCAAGTGTAAGTACCTCGAGTTTTGCTCTTTCATTCTCAAGTATAAATGGCTCTGTATTCATATAAACTCAGATAAAATTGATGTTTTAAATTCGTGTCCCCCTTCAAAAGATCGGTGAACCACTGTATTTCCAAAAAGTGTTCTCAGTTTATCAAATTCATGTTCAAGACGTTGTTTATTTATATAAGGATCGTTATTGCCAAAAACGTGATAGATTTTTGTTTTGGAAGCATCTAAAAAGCTAAAATTATCTGCAGTGAGTTCCTCAGGAATGCTTCCGGCATAGATAATGATTTTTGAAGGGTAGATCTCTTTTCGGGCAAGCCATCGCAAAAGCACTGAAACACCCTGTGAATATCCAAAAGCAATAAAATTACATTGTTGAGGAATTTTTTCTGAGGTGTAAACAGCATCCAGATACGTCATTATATTTTCATTTTCGGTACGTGTGTTTTCTTTGGTAAGCCAGCAGGCCCCTACATGTTTAAAATCGCTTCCCTGATAATATTTGGAAGGTGCCTGAGGTGCTATAATATAATTATGTTCTGGTGGGAATATTTTAAAATAATCCAGGAAATAACGACTTAAATATCCGAGACCATGACATACAAACCATACGTTGCGAGTTTGTGAAGTGAGGGTATTTAATGTGGAGTAGCTGTTAGTGTGTTTATATGTTACTTCCTTTTCTTCTGTTTTCATTTTTTTGAGATGCGGTTTTGTACTTTTACAAAAATAAATGGAAAAAACGGGCGCTCACAAAAATTTTCTGGAACCGGGCCCTACATACTATAATTAATACCATGACAGAAGAATACAAGAAAACAATTTTAAGGGCATGTAACGCAATGATCCCTAATACGCTTATGGAAACTCTTGATATAGAATATACAGACGTGGGAGATGATTATCTTACCGGTCGTATGCCTGTTACGCCCAGAGTGCATCAACCGGATGGTGTTTTGCATGGAGGCGCTATGGTAGCCCTGGCTGAGAGTATAGGAAGTGCCGCTTCGTACATTTTTCTCGATACTAAAGACCATTATGTACGAGGTATTGAAATAGCGGCCAATCATGTAAAGAGTATTGAAAAAGGTTTTGTATATGCCAAAGCAAATTTTACGCATAAAGGCAGAACTACTCAACTTTGGAATATTGAGATCAGAGATGAAGAAGGCAACCTTATATCGGTATGTAAACTAACTACGATTACGTTACCCAGAAAAAAATGATTCTTGACTCTTCTATAATACAAAAGGCATATACCTGGTTGCGCGACAAGAAACCTTTTGTTGTTTTCAAAACTCCGGAAAACAATGAGCTCTGCGGTATTTTCCAGAAGGATACAACACTTCATACAGATAATACCTTGTTACGGCCGGGTTATGTTTTTGCTCCTTTTGATTCCAGACAAAAAACAATACTTTTCCCTTTAGAAAGCAGCGAGTTCCTAACACAAACTTACGAAACAAACGTTCCTGCATACCAGTTTTCTGAGTTTCATATTACCTCTGGCGATGAGGACACAGCCAGACCCCGTCATATTGAATTAGTACGTAAAGCAGTAACCGCTATGCAAGCCGGTTCTTTTCAAAAGGTAGTACTTTCCAGAAAAGAATCAGTACCGGTTAATGAAGAACCCCTATCTGTTTTTGTGAGGCTCTGCGATACATACCCCTCGGCATATGTATATGTATGGTTTCATCCCGAAGTGGGGATATGGATGGGAGCTACCCCTGAAACGCTTCTTCACCACAAAGACGGGCGGTTAACGACAATGTCCCTCGCAGGCACTAAGTTATACAGGGACTCCTTAGAAGCAGTATGGGGAGATAAAGAAAAAGAAGAACAGCACATTGTTACCAGCTTTATTTGTAAAAACCTTGAAGGGAGGGTCACCTATTTAAAAAAAGAAGGCCCTTTTACGATAAGGGCAGGTAATTTGTTACACCTGTGTACACGTATTGAGGGCAATTGTACGGTTGATAAAATATCTGGAATAGTAAACGCACTTCACCCTACACCGGCTGTATGCGGTATGCCTAGAGAAAAAGCAAAAACCTTCATTTTGGCAAATGAACCGTACAACCGTTCATTTTATTCAGGGTTTACAGGTATGGTTACTGCCAAAGAAACCCGTTTATTTGTTAACCTGCGGTGCATGTCCCTGGAAGACAAAGAGGCCACTGTTTACGTGGGGGGGGGTATTACCAGAGATAGCGTGCCCGAACAGGAATGGGAAGAAACCGTGAACAAAACAGGAACTTTAAAAAAGGTGCTCCTGCACCATATCTGACTTTTTCAAAACCTGTGAAGTCCGTATCTTTGCAAACAATGAACAAGCTACATTCCTGTTTTCTTTTTTTGTTTTTAGTACCATTGGAAAAGAAGCGTAAACACTTTTTTAAACAAAAGTCTGTTGGTATATGAAATATCCTGGTATAAAACTGGCGCGCAGTGTCGTTGGCCTTTGCAAAGCATATGAAGTCAGGCATATAATTATCTCTCCCGGTTCTCGCAATGCTCCTTTAACTATGGGTTTTTATGAGGATAGTGCATTTACCTGTTACAGTATTGTTGATGAAAGGTGTGCTGCCTTTTTTGGTATGGGCATAGCACAACAAACCCGTGAGCCTGTAGTATTGGTCTGTACCTCAGGATCTGCCTTACTCAATTACTACCCTGCGATTTCGGAAGCTTTTTACAGCACGATTCCTTTAGTGGTGTTATCTGCAGATCGTCCGGCTTCAAAAATAGATATAGGTGACGGACAAACCATCAGGCAACCGGATGTTTTTCAAAATCACATTTTACTTTCGGTTAATCTTTCTGATGAAGACGACCGTTTGGCAGAGAATGAAACCCTAGTGTCAGAAGCGCTAAGCACAGCTATCAATCAACAGGGCCCTGTGCATATCAATGTCCCTTTTGAAGAACCTTTGTACGAAATGGTAAATACTCCTGCCAACTTATCTGTGCAGCCCTCAGAGCGTATTCAAAACTCTTCTTTTAACATCGCGGATAGTAAAATACAGGAGTTCACAGCAGCCTGGCAAAACAGTGCTAAAAAAATGGTTTTAACAGGGGTTAATAGCCCCAATGCTCTTGAAGATAGTGCTATCCGGTTTTTAGGGAACCGGGAAGATGTAATTGTATTTACTGAAACCACATCAAATTTATATCATGACCGGTTTTTTCCTTCCATAGACAAGGTAATCGCACCTGTTGAGAAAGATGAAGAGGCTCTGAAAGGCCTGCGTCCGGATATGCTAGTGACTTTTGGAGGTATGATCATTTCTAAAAAGATCAAGGCATTTTTAAGGAAGTATCCTCCAAAATATCATTTTCATATACATCCAACATGGGGGTTTGATACGTTTTTCTGCCTTACGCATCATTTCAAAACAGATCCCGGTACTTTTTTTCGTATCGTTTTAAAGAACCTCTCTCCTTCCGGTTCTGTTATCTACCGTGAAAAGTGGTTTGAAGTTTTGCAAAAAAGGCGCGCAAAGCATGCAACATACACTTCGGTTGTTCCTTTTTCAGATTTTTTAACATATCATCATATTTTCCGGTCTGTTCCTGCAAAGTACCAGGTTCAGTTAAGCAATAGTTCAACGGTACGATACGCACAACTTTTTGATCTTGATCCATCACTAACTGTTTTTTGTAACCGTGGTACCAGTGGTATTGACGGGAGTACTTCTACGGCTCTTGGAGCAGCGGTGGTTTCTAAAACACCGGTGCTGCTTGTTACAGGCGATCTCAGCTTTTTTTACGATAGTAATGCTCTTTGGAACAGTTACATCCCGAATTCTTTCAGAATTATAGTAATCAATAACGGGGGAGGCGGGATCTTCAGAATTTTACCGGGGCCTAAACATTCAAAAAAATTTAGCACTTATTTTGAGACCAGACATACACTTAATGCAAGTCATTTATGCAATATGTTCGGTTTAAAATATATGAGTGCCCACGATGAGAGTTCATTAGATTTTGCACTTTCTCATTTCTACAATTCCTCTGGAAAACCGGTTCTGCTGGAGGTCTTTACACCAAATAAAATAAATGATGAAGTTTTGATAAGGTATTTTGATTTTATCAGATAATATAAAGCTTTCACAGAACTCAACTTTAAAAAATGGTATATTTAGCTATCCTAAATATAATAGCTAACTTAAAACTTCAATTAAATTATGAGTAAAAGAGACGAACTGATTGTCCGTTATGCATCAGATTTGAAAGAAAAATGTGGTATTACCCCTGATATGGATTTGCTGACGAAAGTAACCATTGGCCTAGGACCTTCTATTTACAATGCCGATTCTTCTACCGTTTCGGGAACCAGTGAAAAGGAAATTACAACTGTAAAGAAAATGTTTTTAATAAAAAAACTGGGACTTGAAGACAATGCCAAACTCGATAAAGCCATAGATGCTGTTATTGACCAATATGGCCGCTCCAACAGAAATAAATACAGAGCCGTTATTTATTATCTTTTGGTAAAACATTTTAATAAAGAAACAGTGTACCAATAGTACAAATCCAAAATTTTTAAAGGGAAAGTGCCGGGAATCCGGCACTTTTTTATTGTTATCTTTGCACTTCAAGAATAAGTATGATAAAAATTGGAGAATACAATACCCTCATAGCGGCTAAGGAGAGTACGCATGGCTGGTATTTGCGGGATGAAGATGAAGAGGTGCTACTACCCCATATAGATGTTTCTGAAAATATCAACCCGGGACAGGAGTTAACTGTTTTTTGTTACCTGGATTCACTCGAAAGGCTTGTGGCAACCACACGTACACCCTATATTACAAGAGGAGGCTTTGCTGCTTTAAAAGTAATGGAAGTCAATAAAGTAGGAGCTTTTTTAGATTGGGGTCTTGAAAAACAATTATTGTTGCCCTTCAAGGAACAAACACAACCGGTTCAGGCCGGTAAAAAGTACGTTGTGTATTGTTATCTTGATAATCACTCCGGTCGTTTGGTAGCTTCCACCAGAATCCATCGTTTTTTACAGCATGATGAAATTGATTTACAGCCGCTTGAAGAGGTAGAACTCATGGTTGTACGGAACACTGATCTGGGTATGGAAGTTCTTATTAATGGTAAATACCTGGGATTGGTATATACAAATGAACTTTTTGAAGAGTACCAGGCCGGACAAATTCTGGAAGGGCAAATAAAACTCATAAGAGAAGATAAAAAAATTGATGTTACCATACGTAAAACAGGCCTTTCGCATACAGAGAAAAATGCAAATAAGATATACGAAATGCTTGAAGCCCGAAATGGTTTTTTACCTTTTCATGACAAAAGTAACCCTTCTGAAATACGCGAGTATTTTAAAATGAGTAAAAAAGACTTTAAAAAAGCCATAGGGAAACTTTATAGAGAGAAGCATATCATATTGGAGGAAAAGGGTATTAGAATGGTATAGCAGAAAAACCCTGTGTATCTGCCTCAAAGTAAAGAAATGTACAGGCGGACAATATGATAAATAAAGTAGCTTGTAGCGATAAAATGATAAATAACTTATAATTTTGCAAAAAGTATGAAAGTGGCTAATTGGCAAACAGTAAAAGAATATCAGGACATTACTTATAAAAAAAGTGGCGGAGTGGCCCGTATTGCATTTAACAGGCCCGAAGTTAGAAATGCCTTCAGACCCAGAACTGTTGCTGAGTTATTCGAAGCTTTTCTCGATGCCAGAGAAGACACTTCTATTGGAGTTGTATTGTTTTCCGCAGAAGGACCTTCTCCAAAAGATGGGGTATATTCTTTTTGCAGTGGTGGAGACCAGAATGCGAGAGGCCACCAGGGATATGTAGATGAAGAAGGAATGCCCAGGCTTAATATCCTGGAGGTACAGAGGCTTATTAGGTTTATGCCTAAAGTAGTAATAGCGGTTGTACCCGGGTGGGCGGTAGGTGGCGGCCACAGCCTTCACGTGGTTTGTGATCTTACCCTGGCCAGTAAGGAACACGCTATTTTTAAACAAACTGATGCCGATGTAACCAGTTTTGACGGAGGGTATGGGTCTGCATATCTGGCTAAAATGGTTGGTCAGAAAAAAGCACGTGAGATCTTTTTCCTGGGAAGGAATTATTCCGCTCAGGATGCTTATGAGATGGGAATGGTAAATGCCGTAATACCCCATGATAAACTGGAAACTACCGCTTACGAATGGGCACAGGAAATATTGGAAAAATCGCCTACATCCATTAAAATGCTTAAGTTTGCTTTTAACCTTACAGATGATGGAATGGTAGGACAACAGGTGTTTGCAGGAGAAGCAACCCGATTGGCTTATATGACAGATGAGGCCAAAGAGGGGAGAAATGCTTTTTTGGAAAAGCGAAAGCCTGATTTCAGCGATATCAAATGGATACCTTAAAAAAAAATACGTATGCCTTATATAGAAGAAGAAGATTTATTAGGGTTACATAAAAAAATTGAAAAAGAGCAGGCCGTTAATCAGGGATTGTTACAACAAATAAGCTATAAAAGCAAAGAAGTAAAGCATAGTAAAAAACAAAAAAAAATATTTGCTGCAATAGCTGTTGGGAGTGTAGTAATCGCAGCGATTGTGATTGCCTATTCGTTAGGGGTTAGCAAAACAGTAGAAAAGCTTAAAACCAATAGTGAGAATAAAGTCACTATCTCATTAGACAGTATTGAGCAACTTCGTGAAAGAATACGAAGTTTACAGGAAAAAAACAGCCAGCTTAACAGTGTTCATGATTTTTATCTGGCCAAGAACCTTCTTAAAAAACAGAAAGTCTTTGCCGTACAGGTAGGTGCTTTTGAGAATAATAGAGTCTCTTTGTTACCCGTCTCACTTAACAACACTCAATTAGTAAGGAACAATCCCTATTACTCCTATTCATTAGGTATTTTTGAAACACTTAAAGAAGCGCAGTCTTTTCGTTTTGAACTCGCTAAATTAGGATTTGAAGATGCTTTTGTGGTCTCTTATGTTAATGGTAAAAGAATTCAGGTAGAAGAACCTTATTGATCATGCCAAAACTCACTGTCTGGATAGCTGCTGCAAGATTTCGAACACTTCCGTTATCTGTCTCAGGAATCATTGTAGGAACCGCAATAGCCGCTTCTAAAGGTTATTTCGATATTACTATATGTATTTTGGCACTCCTTACCACCGTTTCATTTCAAGTACTTTCCAATTTTGCCAATGATTATGGAGATGGGGTAAAGGGTACAGATAATGAAGATCGTATAGGGCCTGCTCGGGCAGTTCAAACGGGAGCTATTACTTCTCAGCAAATGAAAAAAGCCATTTATAGTATGGTTGTGCTAAGCTTTTTACTCTCTGCCTTACTAATATACGTGGCTTTTGGAAGGCAATATCCGGCAATTTCTCTTTTTTTTCTGGTTTTGGGCATTTTGGCTATTGCGGCCGCTATTAAATATACCGTAGGAAATTCTGCTTACGGCTATCACGGGTATGGCGATGTTTTCGTCTTTATCTTTTTTGGGCTAGTAAGTGTTATGGGATCGTATTTTCTATATACAAGAGAATTAGACTGGAGCTTAATTTTTCCTGCGTTTAGCATGGGGCTTTTAAGTACGGGCGTATTAAACCTTAATAATATGCGGGATCGGGAAAGTGACGAGGCATCAGGAAAAAATACCCTGGTGGTAAAAATAGGAGCAGAATTTTCAAAATACTATCACTACTATTTATTGGTGAGTGCCATGTTTTTTTCAGTGGTGTATCTTATTATTGCCTACCGTGAACCTGTAAATTTCATTTTTTTCATAGCCTTTATTCCCATTACCCTTCATATTCTAAGAGTATATAAAAACAAAGATCCTAAGAAACTGGACCCGGAACTTAAAAAATTAGCACTAAGTATCTTTTTCTTTGCATTGCTATTTGCCATAAGTATCAATATATTTTTGTAGTTTTATTAGCACTAACTAACCTATACCCGAAAAATGAGCATGGATGCCGCCATCAAAATCTTAATTGTTGAAGATAATGTAATAATAGCAGACGATATACAGTATATGTTAGAAGATATGGGCTATGAAATTGTTGGGAATGTGATAGATTACCATCAGGCTGTATCTGTTTTAAAAAGTACAAAGGTAGATCTCGCCTTGCTAGATATTATACTGGCTTCTCCCGAAACAGGTATTGATCTTGGTAAATACATAAGAGACCATCACAATATACCTTTCATATTTGTTACCTCCAATTCCGATAGGGCTACTGTTGAGAATGCAAAACAGGTAAAACCCAACGGGTACTTAGTAAAACCTTTTGAGCAACAGGATCTTTATACTTCAATAGAGATCGCACTTTCTTCTTATAATTATGACGAAAATACCAGTGAAAGGTCGTCTGTTAACAAAGAAGAAGAGAGTGGGGAGGTAGTTAGTAATTCAGTGCTGAAAGATTCGATCTTTGTAAAAAAGAACGACTTGTTTTATCGTATTTATTTCGATGATATCCAATTCATTAAAGCAGATAACGTATATTTGGAAATTAACACTGCAGATAAGAAGTTCCTTGTACGATCGGCTTTAAAGGATTATATTGAAAAACTGCCATCACAAAATTTTTACAGGGCTCATAAATCATACATTGTAAATATTAACCATATACAGGCAGTAAACAGCAAGGATATTATGATAAAAGAGCAGTTAATTCCTATCTCAAGAGAATTTAAAGACTTCATTCTGTCTTCAATGAACTCCTAGCATTTTTTTAAACTCCTCAAAAATGTGATTTCACCACATGATAAAGGCACTTGACAACAATATTTTTGTTAGTGTGTGACCTTGACATATATTTGAATTGTATTTGTTGAAGAACAAATCTCCAGACAAGGTCCCAAATTTTATCATGCTAACATATACCCAGCCCCAAAAGCTCTGAGAAACTCTCAGAGCTTTTTTTATAACATTAAATGGCTAAACACACAAACCGGGGTATTTCACAACAGTTTTTTTCATTTACACAACATAAATTTTTAAGAAACCCGAAGCTTTGATACTTTTATAAAGTATTAATAAATTATTATTTGAATTAGCCTCACATCTTAATCATGTTAACATATACCCAGCCCCAAAGCCCCGGTCTTCCGGGGCTTTTCTTTTTATAATAACTTACCTCCTCCCATACTTAGGTACCGGTCATAACTAGAGAATCCGGGCTTTTATTATAATACCCTGGTTTTGTTCTGTATCTGCATATTATTCCAGTATGAAAACAAGCCAAAAATCAGATTTTTATTTTTTCACAACAAAAAAGAAGTGTTACACAACATATATTTTGATAACCGGTATAGTTTACTGAATTTTACCCTGTCGAATGAAAATAGTTAGTGATAGTATTCAGAAACCCAAATCTTAAATTACTATCAAAAGCCTTCCCTAAAAAGCCTTGTTACCTACTTAACAAGGCTTTTTTTATTACACTATCCAAACAGGATATATACTTTTTTAAAAGAAGCCCATTTCACAACAACTTGAGGACATTATACAACAAAAATTTATATATAATAACAGAAGGTAGTATGTTTGAAACAGAAAATAGGATGCTATAATTGGTTTTGTCAATTTTCAAGTCTTGTTTCATTTTTATAGGGTTTATTTAACAACAAAGAATCCCGGAGAATCGTTCTCCGGGATTCTCTTTTCAAGAATTCCTGTATAAAAGCGTTATATATATAGAGTATGGCTGTTTGACAACAAATTTGCCTGTGTATGCAACAAAAATTTAATTCAAACATTAAAAACCAGTAGTTTTACTCTATTGTTTCAGCTAATTATTTAGTATTGCCCCAAAAAATACCAAATACTTATGTTAAGGACGAAAAAAGATTTTCCATATCAGAATGTTGACTTAATTGCTTTACTTTGTAAATTCACTTTCTGTTTGTTTAATAGCAAATACAGAAGGTAAAAGAAGATCTTTTTTTAACCATTGAAATAACTTGTTACCAAATACTGTTAATTAAAGTATCTGACAAAAAAGTTATCAATGTTTTACACACTAAGACACATTATTAAGGCTTTTTTGATGAGCCTCTTTCTGTTGGTAGCGGCCTATTCGCAAGAAGTTGCCTCAGAAAAGAAAGACCTTTTTACTTCGTTTCTACAGGAAGAAGATGTTTCCCGTAAAGTGGATCTGTTTTTTGACTCAGAAAACCGGTACCTGAAAACTTCAGCCAGCAATTGGATCAAGCAGTTAACTGAGGATCTGGAAGTATATGGAAAACAAAAAGATTCCTCCGCTGTGTACGGATATAATACCATTTTATCCCAAATCTATTACGATCTGGGAGATTATGACAAAAGTATTGGTATTTCAGAAGAACTATTTGAAAAAAACAAAAAGCTCGAACCCGAACTCAGGATACATTTACTGCACCTGATGGATAATACCTATGCTGCACTAAAACAATATGATAAGCAACTTACCATTCGAAAAGAAATTAGTAAGACTGGAGAACGTGTTTTATTATATGACATTTATGCCAGTCTGGGTCTTTATCGCCAAGCTCTCATGGATTATATGCTCATCACAGAGCCGGAACTGGAGGAGAGTGATTTTTTTGCAAACGCCGTATATAATAACGAGCAGGGTAATTATCTGCGATTAGATGGCTCTTATTTTTCGGCCATCAAAAAAATTAACCTGGCGCTAAGTTATATCAACCTGTATTTAGGTGAAAACCGATACGCAAAATCAGAAAAACAGTTTGCCGAGGCCGTTTTCTTAAAAGGTGAGATACAGGGAAACCTCGGAAAGTGTTATCTCGCGTTAGGCCGTGTAGATGAGGCCATACCATTACTGGAATCGGGGGTATCTTCAGTGAAAGATTATCACAAAGGGAAATTCTCAGTTACGTTGCTTGAGCTTTGGGCCAATCTTGCCGATTGCTACTTAAAGTTGGAAAGTCCGCGAATTGCCAAGCGTTATCTCGATAGTATAGCTTTGTATAAAAACCGTTCAATGATTACCGATTTTGACCGTTTGCTGGCCGAATATTACCTTAAGATAGACGACTCGGATTCTGCATCATTTTACTTCAAGAAATACATTCAGATAAAAGATTCAGCGTTAGCAAACTTAAGAGAACGGGAGTTGTTAGGCACTCTTGTAAATTTTGACCTTGACAACCAAAAAGCTACAATAGAGCAACAGAAGAAAGATATAGAGAAAACCAGAGTAGCCATTCAGCAAAGAGATAAGAAAATAAACTATAGTTTTATTGGTTTGGCTGTAGCTTTACTGGTATCTATTATCGCCATTTTTGCATATTTTAAAAGTGTAAAGAATAAGCGTGTAATTGAAGAGCAGAAAAGTATTATTGAATCTTCACTGGCAGAAAAAGACTCTTTGCTTAAAGAAATTCATCACAGAGTAAAAAACAATCTGCAAATGGTATCCAGCCTCTTGAGTATGCAAACTAAAAACACAAGAAGCAAAGAAGCCATTGCCGCACTTGAAGAAGGTAGAAGCCGCGTAAAAGCCATGGCACTCATTCACCAGAAACTCTATCAAAATGAGGATCTCTCTGTAATACAAATGCAGGAGTATATAGAGTCTCTGGTTAACAGTGTTCAGTCAGTGTATAAAAAAGGCGGTCATAAAATAAATATCATCATAGATGCAGAAGGAACGGAGCTGGATATCGACAGGGCCATACCAATTGGTCTTATTATTAATGAGCTGGTTTCCAATTCTCTCAAATATGCATTTGTGGGAAGAGAAGACGGGCAGATCTACATAAGTGTTCGCCTAAATGGTAAATTAGGTGTCTTTGAATACCTTGACAATGGTAACGGATTACCGGATGATGTAGAGAAAAGGGCCGGTAGCTCTTTAGGTATCAAGCTTATTGAACGTCTTGTAAACCAGTTAAGATCTACCCTTAATTATGATAAAGATGTAGATGGTGTTCGCTTTTGGTTCAATTTTAGCTGAAATTCGTATCTTTAAAAGGCACAAATTGTAGTTATGAAAATCACATTTTACGGGCACGCCTGCCTGGGAATAGAAGTCAAAGGAGTTTCCATTATCGTTGACCCTTTTATTTCAGGGAATCCGTTAGCAAAAGACAAAATAGACGTAAGTACGTTAAAAGCCGATTTTATTTTACTTACTCATGCGCATAGCGACCATACTGCCGATGTGGAAACGGTAGTAGCCAATAATAACAATGCAGTCATTGTTTCAAACTTTGAAATAGCCTCTTATTACGGGAAAAAGGGATTTGATTTTCATCCAATGAATCACGGAGGTATTTGGGACTTTGAGTTTGGTAAACTTAAATATGTAAATGCCATACATACCTCTTCTTTTGAAGATGGTACCTATGGCGGACAACCTGGTGGATTTGTGATAGAAGGTGAGCATAAAACGGTTTACATAGCAGGAGATACAGCACTTACCTTTGATATGAAACTGATCCCTTTACAAACAAAACTGGATCTCGCTATTTTACCTATAGGTGATAACTTCACTATGGGTATAAAAGATGCCATACTAGCCAGTGATTTTCTTGAATGCGATAAGATCATGGGATACCATTATGATACGTTTGGGTATATTGAAATAGATCACGAAGCCGCCAAAAAGAAGTTTTATGAGGCGGGTAAAGATCTTATGCTCCTCGAAATAGGAGAACATATTTCTCTGTAGGCATTAGCGAACCTTACTTTTTAGTACCATTTTATGAAGTAGTTTTGGAAAAAACCGTTTCAGGTAAATACCTATTACTTCTCTTTTGCCAATATAGACTTCAAACTTTTTACGATCTACCGCTTTTATTATTTTTCTTGCCAGGTAAGAAGGAGACAATCCGTTTTTGGTAGCCTCGTCATTCGTATTTTGAGGTTTTCCGTTACCCGTAAGTGCATTTCGGGCCACATTAGTATCTACAAACCCGGGGCATATCATGGTAACAATAATTCCATCTTTTTCATGTTCCATCCTTAAAACATCAAAAAAGCCATGTAAAGCATGTTTAGAGGCACAATATGCAGACCGGTAAGGAGAGCCAAACTTTCCCATTAAACTGGTTACGGTAACGTAATGGCCTTTTCTTTGCGAAAGGAAATAAGGAAGTAATGCTTTTGACAGTGTAACTGTTCCTAAATAATTAACATCCATTAATTTTTTATCTACTGAAAATACAGTTTCTGTGATAAGAGAACGCTGGCTAATACCCGCATTATTTACCAGAATATCAATACTTCCAAAAAAGCCCATAGCTTGTTTACAAAGTAGTTCCATACCCTCCCAATCTGAAAGATCCATAGGTAAGACAAATACCTGTTCCTTGTTTTCGCAGCGGCTCCTTACTTTTTCCAATACTTCTTTTCGTCGGGCAGAAAGAATAAGGCTGGTACCTGCTTTTGATAATTCATAGGCCAATGTTTCGCCTATACCGCTTGATGCACCCGTTATCCAAACAATTTTTCCTTTCATAAATGGGAAATTAACACGTAGTCTTCAAATTTATGGTTAAATTTGAGTTCGTACAAAATGAAAGGCAGTTACCGTAAGCATATACTTAAATTTAAAATTCCCGGAGGTACTTCCCGTGGTGTACTTACTGAGAAAGAAACCTGGTTTATTCTTCTGGAAGAAGCAGGTAAAACAGGTATTGGAGAATGCGGAATACTTCGGGGCCTCAGTGCAGACGACCGTCCGGACTATGAAGAAAAGCTACAGTGGGTAATTGCTCATTTACATATGGGAAAAGAGCACCTGTTAGCATCGCTCAAAGATTTTCCCAGCATTCAATTCGGTCTTGAACAGGCCTTTCTTTCACTACACGCATCAGATCCGTTTCTTTTGTTTCCTTCGGCCTTTACTTCAGGCCGTGCTTCCATACCTATTAACGGACTCATTTGGATGGGAGATCCCGGTTTCATGAAACAACAAATTGAGCAGAAACTGGAAGAAGGCTACAAGTGTATCAAGCTAAAAATAGGGGCAATAGATTTTAAGAAGGAACTGGCGTTAATTGAAGCCATACGTACGCATTTTTCGATAGATCAAATTGAGATACGAGTAGATGCCAATGGTGCCTTTACTTCTGTTCATGCCCTGGATAGATTGAATGATCTGGCATCATTTAGCATTCATTCCATTGAGCAACCCATAAAGCCGGGACAATGGAGTGAAATGGCAAAACTTTGTCAAAAAATGCCGGTGCCCATAGCTCTGGACGAAGAATTAATAGGAGTATTTGACACAACAAAAAAAGAGCAATTACTTCAGGAAATCAGGCCGCAATATATTATATTAAAACCCAGTTTTGTAGGCGGTTTTGCCGGAAGTGAAGAATGGATATGCCTCGCAGAAAAGTACGGGGCAGGATGGTGGGTTACCAGTGCACTGGAGAGTAATATTGGTCTTAATGCCATAGCCCAATGGACATATACCAAAAATGTAACACTCCCACAGGGCCTGGGAACCGGAGGTTTATTTACTAACAATTTTGACGCCCCTCTGAGGGCTCATAGCGGATTTTTGGAATATATCCCGCAGAACAAATGGAACGTTAATTTAATCGCATAAATATGTATTTATCACAAGCCTTTAAGTTTTATCATGATTGGTGGCGCTATATAATTGGAATTATTATGGTCATTGCAGGGGCCTTCATTTTTTCACTGCCCCATACCGCAGCTCTCATGATTAAGGTGTATAATGAAGAGGCTGATGCCTCCCGCCTGAATGACATCAGTTATTTACTTACACTGTTTGAACCCAACCTAAATCTTATTTTTTTATTATTGCCTTTTTTGGGAGGTTTTATTTTCCTAATACTGGCATTGAAGTTTCTGCATGCACAACCTCTCAAAAATTTAACCACTTCCAGAGCCTCGATAGACTGGAAACGGGTAGCTTTTGCTTTTGTATTAATTGCATTGGTGAACACTTCTCTTATTTTCACTGATTATTTTATGAATCCTGAAAACTACCAGTTAAACTTTAAATTGGTCCCGTTCTTGATTTTGGTAGTAATAGGAATACTTCTTATACCTGTTCAAACCAGTTTTGAAGAATACCTTTTCAGGGGATATCTGATGCAGTTTTTAGCCGTACTCTTTAAAAATCGCTGGTTACCGCTTATTATAACCTCTGTATCGTTCGGACTATTGCATTTACAAAACCCCGAAATTGATAAATTGGGAAAAATTGCCATATTGTATTATATAGGAACCGGTTTTTTTCTGGGTATGATAACACTTTTGGATGAAGGTCTTGAACTGGCGTTAGGATACCATGCAGCAAACAACCTGGTAACCGCTTTTCTGGTAACGGCAGACTGGACTGCTTTTCAAACACACTCTATATTTAAAGACATGGGAGAGCCCGAATTGGGTTTTGATATGTTGTTACCTTTTGTAATAGTATATCCGCTGTTATTGCTCATCCTGTCAAAAAAATATGGCTGGAAAAACTGGAAAGAAAAGCTTACCGGAAAAATAGAACCTCCGGCCCGGTTAGAAATAACAGAATAAGAAAGAAGGAGGGCATCCCTCCTCTTTTTTCGTTTTATATAGGCGTGAAAAGAATGGTAGCCTTGTTAAAATCAGAGGCCGCATTAATGACCTTTCTGAAAGATTCATAATCGTTCTTATCAAACTTGTTCACTGTGTAAGTTTCTACTATAGTGACTACTATTTTATTGTCTTTTATCTCGTAGTTGGAGGTGAAATGACACAACGTTTTTCCGTCTTTTTCAAGCTTTTCATTTAGTTCAAGAGATGAAAGTCCTTCTGCTCGGTATCCTTCAGGAATATAAATAACAATGCTGTAATTATATCTGTTCGGGTATTGCATTTCAATAGGGTGTACTCTTTCTTTTTCCTGGTAAAGTTCACTTTGTGTGCCAATAACTTTTCCTACCTCAAAAATGTAACTGTCTCCCGCTTCTTCAAGCATAGCAGATGAAGTTATTTTACTTTTTACAATAAAAGGGGTATTATAGTCTTCCTGAAACATCCCTTGGTTAATAAGCTCATAGCTTTTTACTGTTTTATTTTCTATACCGGATGAAGTGAGGTAATCATCAAATTCTTTTCGGCTTTCGGGGGGAGCCAGTGTAACAAACGCACGGTTTGAAATGGCCCAATGCCCATAATACTCCTGTTGCTGTGCTATAACCGCCTCTTCCATATCTTCTGAAAAAGTCACATCTATGTTTCGTACAATACGGCTAAAGTCTGGGTCGGCCTGTGTTACTTCTGCAAAGTAGAATTCATTATTTTTATTGATATAAATAGCATCATTTCCTAAAATGTAAAAAGGGGCTTCTCCAATTCTATAATCTATTCTGTCGGGAGCAACATATTGCTGCATGTCCGGCAGGTAAATTAAAAATTCTTTTAAGGCCCTGGGATTAAAAAAATCAGGATCAAAACGATGCTCAAAACGATTTGCGCTTATAACCACTTCATAAGGTATTTGCATGGCCGTTAAAAACTGGGCATAAATTTTTAAAATACCATAGTCACTGGCAGAGCGATTTGAAAGTATATACTTTACGTCTGAAAGCTGCTCATTATTATTTTTTATAATTGTAAAATTGGTTTTTAGATATTCTTCCAGTAAAGAAACCGCCTGATAATCTGAAAGCTTTTTTCCCTGAATAATTCGGTCCTCAACCTCTTCATTAATCTCATTCATCACTTTTTCCGGGAACAGGTCTTTTGCAATGTTTCCAACTATATTACCCCAAAGTCCGTCCTGATCTACCAATACTCCCTGTGAAAAACACTGATAGGCTACCCGCACTTTATTAGCTTCTGGTGTGGCATATTCTTCTTCTGTTAGGGAAGGTACATCTTCAATAACCAAACGTTTTGCAGCCTTTTCATTAATGACCGTATCTTCAAATTTAGTATCGGTAAAATAACTTTTTACCCCTTTCGTCATATCACCGGTTATAAAAAGAAATTCAATATCCTGAATAGGATATTCTTTTTGCAAAGTCATACTCCCAAAAGGATAAGGCATTTTTTCTACTGTGTACAGCACTTCTACATCAGAACCTCTTTCGATACCTTCTATAGCAAATATTTTGAAATCTCCGTATTCTTCAACATTTTGTACTTCTTTTATGTTGCTTTTGTCTAGTTCTTTTACGGCACCGTTTGCATTTATGGTGCGTGCTCTGATATCCAATATAGATTTGGTTCCGTACATGGGGATATACACTTTGTTGTGCTGTTGAATACCCTTTTCATCATTAACACGGGTAATGGTATGGTGTGTTTCAAACTGCTGCCAAGTCTTATCTTCGGTATATTCAATAATATACTTTTCAAAAATACCCACAGACGATTCTGAAACAAGATCGTCATTTACAGTGCTAATCTTGGGAACTTCTGCCCACTCATATGTTTTGTAATATTGAGAGATGCCCAGAAAGGGAACAGTACATAATATAGACAAAAAAAATCTTTTCATAATCGTTAAAGGTTTTCCAGGGTAATACTTTTTTTATAGGCTTTGATGAGACTTTTTATAAACAGGTTCCAGTCATCAAATTCGGTTTTAGGTATGGTAAGTGTGTTGATATATATACGTTTTTGCATAAGCACTGTATTTCCTTCTTGAGAGAAATCAATATCAAAACCAAATCTGGGGTCTTCATATTTTAAGGGAGCGGGCAGGGAGGTTACTTTATATCCTTCCGGTATTTCTAAAATGGTCTGATATTCTTTCAGAAAGGCATGTTCTATCTTTTTAGCATACCGTTGTGTTTCAGTTTCAATATCGGCGTTTGAGAGTGTTCGGTCCAGATGCATATTTATAAATACTTTGCCCGCTGCTTTTTTAATGTAGTTGTTAACTTCGAGTTCATAGGACAATTGCAAGGTGTCTTCGCGCTTTTCGGGATCGCTCATTTCAATATTGCGATAGGCGGTTTTATTATTCCCGAGTTGTAAAGAAGTATTAAGGTACTCTTCATCTGTTTTTCCTTCTTTCTTAAAAGTGTAATCGTATATAAAAGAAACTTTTTCATAACCGGTAAACAATCTTTTTTCGGTGGCTTTTAATACGTTTTCATCTACCGAAAGGTGTGTTTTGACAAGGGTAATACTTTGTTCGGGTTTTTGAACAGGTACTTTCTGCACTTTAAAAGAGGAAGCATCAATACCTATTAAAGCTTCTTTACCCTGGGTAAAACTACTGGGCATTCCAAAAGGCACATAGCTGTCTGTAGCATCCAGATAAATGGTATCTTTCTCAAAAACAGCAGCCGTAATCATGTGATTGTCCACAATAGGAGTGGGAACTTCAAAATAGGAATAGGGCCGGTCGCGGGTCCCTATCCACGCGTGATAAGCTTCTATTCCTACATGGTTGAGCATTTCATACAGAAGGTTGGCCATATCTTTGCAATCGCCGTATCTTTTGGTACAAACCGTTTCGGCATTTCGGGGAATAAATCCACCCAGGCCGTCTTCAAAAGCGATATAGGTAATATTTTCCTGTACCCAGTTAAAAATGGCTCTCGCCTTATTTCTGGGGTCAGCAATACCCTCTGTAATGGATTCTGCCAGGGAATGCACCGTAGTAAGTTCTTCCGTAGTAATACGATCAATAAGTGAAGTGTACCACCTGTAAAGATCATTTACATTTTTTAATACTGTATTCCTTCCTGTTTTTGTCTCATACTCTTCAATATGCAAAATAATGTGGGGGATATAATAAATTGGTGAAAGGCTTTCTTCCTGCGCTCTGAAATCCTGTATATTTTTGCCTTTCCAGGTGTATATATAACTATCTTCTGTTTCTTTTTTATTAAACTCGATATCGTGTCCTTCTAGGTTAAAAGTTTTGTACCCTAAAGCAACGTTTTTTGGAAATTCAACTGTAAGAACTGCTTCCAGTGTAGGTACGTATGAGCCAAACCGAAAAGCCCCCATAAACTGAGGTTCTTTAATGACCTCCTGATAGGACAGGGAAGTCACCGCTCCTTCAGTAACGGCGGGAAAAACAAAGTTCATACTTTGCTGGTCACTAAAGAAAATCCCATTATCAAATTGATGTTTGGTTTCAAAATGGTCCACATTTACTTTTTTCCCGGAATCGGGGAGAATAGTATAGGCTTCTACTTTATCAATTGCTGAAAAGCTGTCAAAGTGTATGAACTCATTGGCAAAATACAGTTTGTTGGCACTTTGGTACTTACCGTTTTCATGTACATCTTTGGTAATGAGGAGATTGTTGTTTTTTAACTCGATCTTAATATGTTCTTTTCGCACTAAAAAGATAAAGTCTTCTTTTTCAAAGGCCTGACTCTTAGCAAGAAAGGGTAAAAGAATGATCCCTAAAAGAAATAAACGCATACTTAAAAGGTTAACTTCAAATATATGGTTTACAATCTGTTTTACCAACAAAGCCCTTTTTAAAAAAAATATAAAAAACAGATACTTTTTTAAAATGGAAGTATTGCCTATTTTTAGGGTAATTTACCAGATATTATGAAACCTACATTCAAGAATATACATTTAAGATTTCGTTGGAACGGGTATTATTTTGACCGTGATGGCCTTAAAGAAGTAGCATACAGCCTTGTTAAAGAAGGAGCGCCTTACGAGCAGTCTATAGGAGATTTTATGATGGACTGGCTCGATAACAAGGAGTATCTGGACGTAAAAACTTCAGGATCTACCGGAATACCCAAGACTGTACGTATTTGGAAACAACATATGGTACATTCGGCACTGGCTACCGGAGATTTCTTTGATATTTCGGTGGGAGATAGTGCATTACATTGCCTTCCTGCCGAATTTATTGCCGGAAAAATGATGTTGGTAAGAGCACTCATACTCGGGCTTGAAATAGACCTGATACCGCCTTCTGCTTCTCCGCTTTCCGAGATTATCAAAGAATATGATTTTTCAGCTATGATCCCTTTACAGGTAGAGAATTCACTGGATAAACTGGAGCAGATAAAAACATTGATCGTTGGCGGTGCTCCTGTTGGTCATGAGTTAAAAACAGAACTCAATACAAAAACAACAAAGATATTTGAGACCTATGGAATGACGGAAACAGTGACCCACATAGCCGCCAGGCCCTTGAATGAAGCTGCTCTTAAAACAAAAGGAAAGGCCAAAGGGTTTGTTACCATGCCTCACGTACAAATTAGCACAGATGAGAGAGAATGCCTGGTAGTAGATGCACCCGATATTTCCGAGAATACTGTCGTTACCAATGATATAGTGAAAATACTTTCTGAAAATGAATTTGAATGGTTGGGACGCTATGACTATATAATCAATTCCGGAGGCATTAAGCTCATACCTGAACAGATAGAAAGCAAATTAGACCCTTTTATAGAATCCCGCTTTTTTGTGACCGGGATACCAGATACCGCTCTGGGCAGTAAAATGATCATGATCGTGGAAGGTACCACAAAAAATGAAACAGAACTCCTGGAAGTAATTAAAGAAAGTAACGTGCTTTCAAAGTATGAGGTGCCCAAAGAAATACATTTTATTCCTCACTTTACAGAAACAGAAAATGGAAAAGTAGTGCGAACTGCTACACTTGATAAGATCAAAACTAAGCACTAAGTATTTTTTACGGTTTGATTGTGCCCATACACTCATTCTTACTTTTAATAGTAAAATAACTACAGTAGTTTTAGGTGTACCATTATACATAAAGCTGTGAATGAGGTTTTCTTATTTATATAATTTAAAACCAAAAGTTACTGAATGATCGTGATGCTAAAGACTTTTAGCAAATAATACGGTTTGCTTTGGAATACAAGAAGTTTTAGGTTGGTGGAGTCTCTCTTTGTTTGGGAAAGAGAGGGTAAAGAGCGCTTTAGGGCGCTCTTTTGCTATTGACAGGTTTTTTTTCAAAAGGCTTTACAATTAATTAGTATTTTAGAGCTGCTAATTCTATAATTTATGAAAAAGAAATACATACTATTTGTCTTTTTTATCAGTCTTTCTGTAAATGTCTATACACAATGGGTTCTACCGGAGAAAAAGAGAGCAGAAGTAATTGACGAAATTCTCAATGAACGATTTAATCATCTTTTACCGGTATTAATGGATCGTACCGGTATTGATATGTGGATCATAATATCCAGAGAGTATAATGAAGATCCTGTTTTGCGAACCATGTTACCCGCTACCTGGTTAAATGCAAGAAGACGTACCATACTCGTGTTCTATAGAGACACAAAACAGAATACTATTGAAAAAATGGCAATAGCCAGATACGATGTAGGGAAAAATATAGTTTCTGCCTGGGACAAAGAAAAGCAACCCGACCAATGGAAAAGACTGGTAGAGATCATAGAACAGTATAATCCTGAAAAAATAGGACTTAATTATTCAGACCATTTTAATATAGCTGACGGACTTGTAAAAACAGATTATGAAGCTTTTATGGGGCACCTGCCCAAAAAGTACCACAAAAATGTCACATCTGCTGAAAAACTGGCCATTGCCTGGATAGAGACCCGAACAGAAAAAGAAATGGTAATATACCGACAACTGGTACAAATTACCCATGCCATAATAGCCGAAGCCTTCTCAGAAAAGGTGATCACCCCAGGTGTTACCACGACTACTGATGTGGAGTGGTGGATGCGACAAAAAGTAACCAACATGGGACTGGAAACCTGGTTTCACCCCACTGTAGATGTACAGCGTACCAGTGAAGAACTCGTAAGTCACCTATATTCTTTTTCAGGAAGGCCCGATGATTTGGTTATTCAACCGGGGGACCTGTTGCATTGTGATTTTGGGATAACTTATTTACGATTAAATACAGACTGCCAGGAACTCGCATATGTGCTCAAACCTGGGGAAAACCAAGTTCCCGATTTTTTAGTAAAAGCTATGAAAAAGGGTAACCAGCTTCAGGATTTGCTAACCAATAATTTTAAGACCGGCCAAACGGGAAATGAAATATTGGAAAAAACACTCACAGAAGCCAAAAATCAGGGATTACGGCCTTCCGTATATACACATCCACTAGGTAGCTATGGCCATTCAGCCGGCCCTACTATAGGGATGTGGGATGCTCAGGGCGGCGTACCCATAAATGGAGATTACCCTTTATATCCCAACACAGTTTATGCAATAGAGCTCAATACCACTGTGTACCTGCCGGAATGGAAAAGAGATATTAGGATTATGCTGGAAGAAGCCGGTTTTTATGGAGAAGAAGGCTTTAGGTACGTAAACGGCAGACAAACAGGGATCTTCACTATACCCAGAGTAGATACCTCTCAGGAATATTAAAATAGTACCAAAATGTTATTTACAGAAAAAGCCAGTGTAAGACCACTGGCTTTTTTTAATGGGAGTATGTTGCTTATAATACCTTTTAAAGTTAGTTTAGTTTGCCTTATTTGCTTTGATAAAAGGTATTGTAAATTGTTAATTATTGATAAGCCATACTCCAATATCGGTACAACCATTGGGATTCAATGTGATGGTTGACATATCTATGACTCTTCGTAATTCAGGATTCCGGCAGCAGGGATCTGTTGGAGGTACACCGGGACCACAACATTGTCTGAAACAAGCACCCAGTTCAAAAACACTGTCAGGACATACCTGTAATTCTACAAAACCATTGGCATCTGGTTGAAAAACACCGTCAAAACCGCGATAAGAGAGTCCGGTAGCAGCAATGCCACATCCTAAGTTAGCCCCTCCATAGTCAATTCGTACACGTACACATACCAGTGATTGACCGCAGGGTCTATCCGCATTCCAGGTCCTGTTTGTATCGGTAATATCTCCCTGTAATACAGAACCGGTATTCGTCAATTCCCCTACCAGTGACCATAAACCGGTTTCCGGATTTAGAACATAAAGACCAACATTTCGGGGCGTTTCAGTAACAATAGGCAAAGTTACTCTTAGAGACTGTCCGCGTATTAGATCAAGAGGTTGGTTTTCGCCACGTGTGGTTACTGTTACCTCAGCGAGTCCAAATGATTGGAGAGGGACTAATCTGTCCGCTCCCTGTTCCTCTGAAATAAAAGCTCCGGGGGCACTTCTTATCTCTGTCCTGTCGGCTACATTAATAAATGTGGCTCTAATCTCAACATCGCCTCCAAAAGGCTTTCCTTGAAGAGCAAAAGCATTGGGAGGGACCTCAATTTGACCCTGCCTGCCCAATCTGACAACGCCTCCTTCACGTGCATTTACAATAACCGGTTGAGCCCGGCGTCTCATAACAATGGTTATTTGCGGATTGGCACGTACAACTCTTATAACAGGAACGAATTCAGGGTGCGAAAAAGTAACTACGTCACCTTCATTCAGTTCAAGAAGAACACGTGGGTCAAAAGTCCCATCCTCTCGGGTTTCACCTATGGTTTGACCACCAACCGAGATCGTAACTCCCGGTATAGGTTCGTTGGTAGTAGAAAATACAAGTCCATCAGTAACTTGCTGCATAGGTTGTTCTGGTTCTGCCGTGACATTTGTACTTACTACAGTTTCATTGGTTGTTTCTTCACTACAGGAAATGACAAATGCCATTGCCACAGCAAAAAACAAAATAAAGTACTTTACAAGTTTGTTAGCTTTCATAATATATTTTTTGTTTTATATGTAGTAAAATTACCACAAAATAAAACTATAACAAAATGGTATTCCCTCTTGATTTTTACGGGATTTCTTTGGTGTTAAAAAATTAAAAATCAGATTATTACATTTTAGTAATACTATAGGGAATGAGTAGGTTTTTACGCAATGTACATCCGGCAGTCATCATAATATTTTCTAATTTAGCGAATAAATTATATAAAATACCAGTAAAAGGGGATGTTTTTCCAGTAATTTTTTTATCAGATTTGTACGACTTAATTTATACGTTTTGAAAACCAGGAGATTTTTAAAAAACAACGGCTTATACATTATTTTTGGTATTGCTACTCTTAGTATGCTTTTGGTAGCAGGTAAATTTTATATCAATGAGTATTTGGCACATCCGCAGTTTACCCATTACACACATTTACAAGGCTGTTTTGATAAAATAGAGGAGGAAGGTAAAGCAGGTATGTTTTATACTTTTTTTATGGTTGATTTTATTTGGGCTTTTTTGTTACTCACTTCAGGGTATAAACTCATTTGTTTTATGAACCGTGAAAAGAAGCGATATATTCCCATGTGGTATCTATGTGTAGCCATACCGGCGTATCTCTTTGATACGCTGGAGAACATTTCTTATCTCTTGCTTAGTAACCACATTTTATTTCCGCTGGAAACGCTTGCTTCCTGGAAAATGATTTTTTATATTTTAACTGGTATCGTGTTCTTATATCACCTTTATAAAAGCTTTTTAAGCACCATTATTTCCAGTGTATTCTTCTTTCTAAAAACATCTGTTTTTAGTTTGCTTATTATCCTTGTGATTGTGGTTTTAATAACTTTTATTGACCAGGGAGGGACTATAATAGTTGCTATGTTCTCACAGCCTCTCCAGTTATTGCTAACGCTGGTATTATTAAAATTTTTAGTTGTTATTGTTTCTCATTATCCTATTTATATGCAGATATGGGGAAAGGTAAAAGGTACTTTTCAACCTGATGGCATTCGTTTGAAAATGTACAAAAAAGCAAAAGTGATCTTAGGTTTCGGGATCATTTATTTTATCCCCGGGAAAAACAATAATTATGATCCGGAGGTAACCAGATTTTTGAGAAGGAGCCTGGGTATTTTGTTGTATATGGCTATGTTTCATGTATTTCTGTTCATCGCGAACCGATATTTTGAATGGAATATCTCTAAAACTCTAGGTATAACACTTTTAATTACGATTATCTGGCTTGTTCTTTATTATAAGCTGGAACACCTTAGAAACAGGTTTGTAGATATCCTTTTCGACAAAGGTAGGAGTCATTCAACCAGGCAATGGGCCGCAAAACATATTGCAAAATTGGTGAAGTGGTCACCTTTGATTTTTTTGTTAACTGTTTTCAGTTTGCTATTACTTATCCTATGGGTGTACCTAAGACCGGGATGGAGTGAGACGCATGTACTGGCAACTCTTTTTGTTTTACTTGTAAATATCCTTAACTATACTAATTTCAGACTATCGAGAGCATTTTTAAGATATGTGTTTTATTCCGAAGCACTTAAACAGAGTAATCCAAACTTGATTGACCCTGAAATACAAACCTTGTTTTCTCCCTTCTCGCCTTCATACCGATTTTTTGACAAATGGGTAGTTAGTATAGGTCAGAAAATAGCTTTTTTAAGTGATAACAGAAAGTACCTTAATTTTATGAGAGTTGGCGGGCTTTTTTCATTGACACTGTTGTTGTTTATAAATCTTTTTCCGTTACAGGGGTATATGTTTAACCCTCTGAATGTCATACTACTGTATATTATTTTTTATTATTCAATGGTTATTATTTTACTCAAACATATTCTTTATTACAGTAAAACTTTAATAATTAATGAAGAGCCTTTCCGTTTTTTCAAAAGTTATAGAAACCTTTTCAAGTATTTTTTCCCTATTTTAATGGTTGTTGCTGTTTTTTGGGTAGGGTATAGTACCTCTAAAGGAAACGATCTGCATCTTTTACAGCCTATTCCCGAAGCGAAAAAGCTGGTAAAAACAGAAGAGTTTTTGAAAGCGTATCGTTCCCATTCTTCTAAAGAACTTCCGTATTCGTTTTTAGTGGCCTCCTATGGAGGAGGGTTAAAGGCGAACTTATGGAATCTTCTTGTTTTTCAGGAACTCACGCAAAACCCTCACTTTTTGTTTAATACCCTTTGCTTTTCAGGAGTATCGGGAGGTGCTGTTGGCATTGGCAACTATTTTCAGATACATTATAATAAAAAATATACTGAAACACGTTTGGAAGCTATTACTAAAATAGGAGAATCAAACCTGTTATCTACAGAAATTGCGTATTTACTCGGGGGCGATTTTATGAGAGAACTCATACCGGGAGATTCTCTTTTTTATGGAAAGGACCGATCGTATTTTTCAATGCAACAGCATGCCGGGTTCACCGGTTTTGAAGAGAATTATCAGAGATATACCTATCGGGAATGGTGGTCACAACGGTTTCGGGAAAATGCATACGTTCCGGCTCTTATCATAAATACTACATCTACGAAAGGTAAACAGGGAATTGCCCTCTCTTTATTTAATGAAGAAATAGAAGAAGTAGTTCCGGCTGCAGATGATATTCTTAGCCTGGCCAATTCTACCCGGTCAATCTCTTACTACAATGCTATCTCGGCATCCAACCGGTTCC
Organism: Ascidiimonas aurantiaca; assembly: GCF_037646345.1. Lineage (NCBI taxonomy): Bacteria > Pseudomonadati > Bacteroidota > Flavobacteriia > Flavobacteriales > Flavobacteriaceae > Ascidiimonas > Ascidiimonas aurantiaca. The sequence goes on from NZ_JBBEWR010000001.1 coordinate 97,175, forward strand.
CTATTCTTAGCCCGGCAGCCAAGATATTTGGAAAAGGGTATTATCTTGACGGAGGGTATTTTGAGAATTCGGGATTATTAAGTGCTATGGAATTCTACGATTATTTGTTTAAGGAAGCAAGTACCGACCATGCTGAGAAAATCCCGGTTTTTATCAATGTTATTAATTCGGAAGAGTATTACATACTTGAAAAAATAAAAGCCTGGGGAGTAGAGCTCGATGCACAAGACGGCTTAGATGCCGGAGAGTTAAAGTCTATTTTAAAAACACTGGTCTCTACTGAAAAATTACCAAGATACGTTACGAGTAAGGCAAAAGATAAAGGGCGCGTTATTAAAATAATGATGCCTCATAAAATAAAATATGAAAAAGTAAAAACGTTATTGGGAGGAACCCCCATAAACCCCTTCAAGCTTATGGATAGCATTGAGGTACATAATAATCGCATAGATGAAGTTTTGAGTAAGTATGACGATTATGAGTTTGACCAATGGGGTGTAGTAACCCCTCCTTTATCGCGCTTATTGGGTGCCGAAGCAACTGAGTATCAAAAGGCAATGATATACCGGCACCCTGAAGTAAGGGAACAACTTTTAAAAATACATGAGTATTTTAAACCTGTAAAACCCCTGGATTAAAGGGTTTTTCAATAGGTGCATGATTGGCTGCTTCTATTCCCATAGAGATCCATTTTCTTGTATCCAGCGGATCTATAATAGCATCTGTCCATAAACGTGAAGCCGCATAATAAGGGGATACCTGAGTGTCATATCGAGATTTTATACGTGAAAACAACTCATCTTCCTGGGTCTTACTTATTTCTTCTCCTTTTTTCTTTAAGGAGGCCTTTTCTATTTGAAGTAAGACTTTAGCTGCCTGGGCACCTCCCATAACCGCGAGCTCGGCACTGGGCCACGCAAAAATAAGTCGGGGGTCGTATGCTTTCCCGCACATGGCATAATTTCCGGCACCATAGCTGTTGCCTATAATTACGGTAAATTTTGGTACTACTGAATTGCTTACGGCATTCACCATTTTTGCACCATCTTTTATAATGCCTCCGTGTTCAGATTTACTGCCTACCATAAATCCGGTAACATCCTGAAGAAAAACAAGGGGTATCTTTTTCTGATTACAATTGGCAATAAAGCGGGTAGCTTTATCGGCAGAGTCTGAATAAATAACACCTCCAAATTGCATTTCCCCTTTTTTGGTTTTCACTACTTTACGCTGATTGGCCACAATACCCACAGCCCATCCATCAATACGTGCATAACCCGTAATTAGGGTTTGTCCGTAACCTTTCTTGTATTCCTGGAACTCTGAATTATCTACCAGCCTTTCAATGATCGCATTCATATCGTATTGATCGGATCTTGATTTTGGCAGAATACCAAAAAGCTCATTTTGTTCTTTGGCCGGTTTTTGAGAAGATACACGATTAAAACCCGCTTTTGTAAAGTCGCCCGTTTTGTCCATAATACCTTTTATGGTGTTAAGGGCATCTTTATCACTTTTGGCCTTATAATCGGTAACCCCGCTTATTTCACAATGCGTAGTGGCACCTCCCAGAGTTTCGTTATCTATAGTTTCTCCTATAGCTGCTTTTACCAGATAGCTGCCTGCGAGAAAAATGCTTCCGGTTTTATCTACTATAAGTGCTTCATCACTCATAATAGGGAGGTAGGCCCCACCGGCCACACAACTTCCCATAACTGCGGCTATTTGAATAATTCCGAGACTGCTCATCACAGCATTATTGCGAAAAATGCGTCCAAAATGTTCTTTATCCGGGAATATTTCATCCTGCATGGGTAAATATACTCCTGCACTGTCAACCAGGTAAATAATGGGCAGCCTGTTTTCCATGGCAATTTCCTGTGCTCTCAGATTTTTTTTACCTGTAATGGGAAACCAGGCGCCGGCCTTTACCGTAGCATCATTGGCAACTACCACACACTGTTTTCCACTTACGTACCCTATAACTACCACCACTCCTCCCGAAGGACAACCTCCATGCTCTTCATACATACCTTCACCTGCAAAAGCACCTATTTCAATACGTTGGCCACCTTTATCTAGCAAAAAGTCAATACGTTCGCGGGCGGTCATTTTACCTTCTTTGTGTAATTTGGCAATACGTTTTTCACCACCCCCTTTTTTGACATTAACCAGTTTGCGTTTCAGTTCTGATAGCAGGAGCTTATTGTGATCTTCGTTTTTGTTGAAGTTGATATCCATAAGGTTTTCAAAATTTGCGCTAAAATACGAAATCGAAATCATTAGGTTTGCCTAATATTTTTATAAATTGTGCGATATTTGCCGTACATAAAACAGACGCTTATGGGCATGAATAAAAATACGGTATTAGCATATGCAACCTTAATAATGGTGGTTATGGGGTTTATTCTCATAGCTCTTGGAATCTTTAGATACAGTGAGATATCCGGAATTGGATTTGGAGCGGTAGGGGTTGGTTTTTTAGCTATAGCCTGGGTGTTTAATGCCCTAAAAGGAAGAGTTTAACTTTGTAATAATTAATATAGAAAAAATGTCAGACGATAAGAAGGTTATCTTCTCAATGAATAAGGTTTCAAAAACCTATCAAAGTACAAACAAGCAGGTTCTTAAAGATATCTATCTCAGTTTTTTTTACGGTGCCAAAATAGGGATATTAGGGCTTAACGGCTCGGGTAAATCTACATTGCTGCGTATCATTGCCGGAGTAGAAAAGAACTTTCAGGGAGATGTAGTATTTGCCCCCGGTTATTCAGTAGGATATCTGGAGCAGGAACCTAAGTTAGATGAAAACAAAACAGTATTAGAAGTAGTAAAAGAAGGAGTTGCCGAGGTAACGGCTGTTTTAGACGAATACCATAAAATAAATGATATGTTTGGTCTGCCGGAAGTATATGAAGACCCCGATAAGATGCAAAAGCTTATGGATCGGCAGGCAGAGTTACAGGATAAAATAGATGCTACCAATGCGTGGGAACTGGACACCAAACTGGAAATAGCAATGGATGCACTGCGAACTCCGGAGCCAGATACTCCCATAAATACCCTTTCAGGAGGAGAGCGCAGACGGGTAGCTCTTTGCAGGCTTCTTTTAAAACAACCCGATGTCTTATTACTGGATGAGCCTACCAACCATTTAGATGCAGAGTCTGTTTTATGGCTTGAACAGCATTTGCAACAATACAGCGGTACCGTAATTGCCGTAACGCACGACCGTTACTTTCTTGATAATGTGGCTGGCTGGATATTAGAACTGGACAGGGGAGAGGGAATTCCATGGAAAGGAAACTATTCATCATGGCTGGATCAAAAATCAAAACGACTGGAGCAGGAAGAGAAGCAGGCAAGTAAAAGAAGAAAAACGCTGCAAAGGGAACTGGAATGGGTGAGAATGGCTCCTAAAGGCAGACAGGCTAAACAAAAAGCGCGTCTCAATAATTATGACAAATTGCTTAACGAAGACCAGAAACAGTTGGATGAAAAACTGGAGATATACATTCCTAACGGCCCCAGGTTAGGTACCAATGTAATAGAGGCAAAAGGAGTAGCCAAGGCTTTTGGAGACAAGTTACTTTATGAAGATCTTAATTTTAGCTTACCACAAAACGGAATTGTAGGTATTATAGGCCCCAATGGTGCTGGTAAAACCACTATTTTTAAAATGATCATGGGTGAAGAAACCCCAGACAAAGGAAGCTTTTCAGTAGGTGAAACAGTAAAAATTGCCTACGTAGATCAAAGTCATAAAAATATTGATACCGATAAATCGATATGGGAAAATTTCTGTGATGGTCAGGAACTCATTATGATGGGAGGCAGACAGGTTAATTCAAGAGCCTATTTAAGCCGATTTAACTTTTCAGGAAGCGAGCAAAACAAAAAAGTATCTGCACTCTCAGGAGGAGAAAGGAACCGTTTGCACCTGGCAATGACCTTAAAGGAAGAAGGAAATGTACTTTTACTGGATGAGCCTACCAACGACCTTGATGTAAATACCTTAAGAGCCCTGGAAGAAGGGCTGGATAACTTTGCCGGTTGTGCTGTGGTGATCTCGCACGATCGCTGGTTCCTGGATAGAATATGTACTCATATCCTGGCTTTTGAAGGAGATTCACAGGTGTATTTCTTTGAAGGGAGCTTTTCAGATTATGAAGAAAACAAACGTAAAAGGCTAGGTGCAGACCTTACACCTAAACGGATCAAGTACAAAAAACTTATTAGAGATTAATAATAGTGAATACTTTTTGTAAAAGTTTGAAGTACCCCTGATTTAAAACAGGGGTTTTTATTTTATTCAGGGTACCAATTAAGAAGACGTACTTCTACACCGGGATTTTTATCATTTACCAGTTGCTTAAAAAGAGCGATATCGCTCATTCCGGGTTTACCCCTGTAGTGATAAGGGTACACGACTTTGGGGCCAAATTCTGCAACGGCATCGGCAGCTTGGTGAATATTCATGGTATAAGGAAGGTTCATACATACCAAAGCAATATCTATATTTTTTAGGGCCCTCATTTCAGGAATATCTTCCGTGTCGCCACTTACATAAATGCGTTTCCCGTTTATAGTAAGTACGTACCCGTTCCCACGACCTTTGGGATGTCTGGAAGTAGTATCCTCCGGGAGATTATACATAGGAACGGCCTTTACCGTAATTCCTTTTAAAAGTGTCTGTTCCCCATTTTGAAGTATAGTTAAATTTGTTTTATACTGTTCGGGTAACCTTTCGGCCACAGCTTCTGGAACTACAAAATGAACTCCTTCGGTATTCAGTTTTGAAAGTGTTTTTGTATTGAGATGGTCTCCATGAATATCGGTTATAAAAATAATATCTGCCTTTCCGTGTTTTTCAAGGTTTTTACCCTCACCGTGAGGATCAAAATAAATAGTATGGTCAGGGCTTTTTAATACAAAAGTAGCATGAAGAACAGGGATAACTTCCGGAGAGCCGGTTTCCCTTGATGTAGTTTGTGATGATACAGTATTTATAAAAGCTACCAGTACTACAAATAACCTTTTCATTTCGTTTGGAGATAATAAGTGTTGTAAATGCTTTAAATATAGTCTTTTTACCCTATATTGTGTTTATTATTAGTGTAAAAATCGCACGGAAATGATCTAATTTTTTTAATTTGCAAAACCAAATCTGTAAATTTTGAAATTAGCCAGGATACATACATGGTTCGCTATCCTTATCTCCTTTGTCTCCTACTCACAGGAGGTATCTCCTCTTCAGGATAGTATAAAAAACATATTAAATAAATCTTATGAGGCACAGGAGGCTTATAATGTAAAGGAATCTATTGAATATGCCAATCAGGCTATAGAGCTTTCCAAGAAAATTGATAATACGTATTTTCAATATCATGCATACAATGCTATAGGCATTAATTTTGAGATGATCTCAGACTACAAACGTGCTGAAAAGAATTATCAGAAAGCACTGGATCTGGCATTGGAATTAAAAAATGACACTCTACTGGGCTGGTCCTATAATAACCTGGGCAATGTATATTCAGACGGGTACAAAGATAAAAAGCTGGGTATAGAGTTTTATAACAAAGCACTTGAGTATGCTGTCAAGTTTAAAGATGATTTTGAGGTATCTATTCCTAATTTAAACATTGGCTGGACTTATATTGATAATAATGAATATGAGAAAGCTTTGCCCTATCTGTCTGAGGTAAAAAAATATGCATTTAGTGAGCAAAATACAGATGAACTCTCTAAAATACAAGTTAACTATTTACTAGGGCGTTACTATAAAGGAATAGGTGATGTGCAACAGGCTGAAAGTTACTTTGAAAAAGCTGCTGTTCTGGGTGAAAATGAATCTGCCTATCTCGAACTGGCAGATATCTACAAACACCAGTCAGAACTTTACGAGAAAACAGGCAAAACATACAAGGCTTTTGAGGCTCTTAAGGCATATAATTTTAATAAAGGCAAAGTAATTGATAAGGAGCTGGTTAAACAATTGGAAATTGCAAAGGCCATGTTTGATGTAGATGAATACAGGCGCGACCTCGCCAGTGCAGAAGCTGAAAAAAAAGTGCAGGCAGCAATTGCAAAACGCTCCAATATAATTACACTGGTCGCCGTGATCGTAGCAGTGGTTTTAATGGTTTTATTAACAGCCCTTTTCAAAAACTACAAAGAGAAAAATACGCTTAGTTCTATATTAAGGGCACAAAACGAAGCGCTTGAAAAATCTAAAGAAGAAGCAGAAAAGCTATCGCAGATCAAATCTCAATTTATATCTACGGTAAGTCATGAATTACGAACCCCTCTGTACGGGGTAGTGGGCTTAACCACTTTACTTATGGAAGAAAGCACCTTGTCTGATAAAGAAAATGAATATCTGAGGTCGCTTAAGTTTTCGGGAGATTATTTGTTAAATCTAATAAATGATGTTCTTCAACTTAGTAAGATAGAATCTAACAAATTGAAACTTGAAGAAACCAGGTTCAACATCGAAACGCTTGCCAATAGTATTATAAAATCATTTGAATTTCAGTTAGAACAGGCAAATACTACCATTCATCTGGAAATAGACGAAACCATTCCTTATATACTTAAAGGTGACACGGTAAGGCTCTCACAGGTACTTATCAATTTAATAGGGAACTCTATCAAATTTACGAGAAATGGTGATATCTGGCTGCGAATACGTCACAACCATACTACAGATAAGAATGTAAACCTTCACTTTGAAATAGAGGACACCGGAATAGGAATACCTAAAACCCAACAGCAGGAGATCTTTGAAAATTTTTCTCAGTTAGATCGTGACAATGGTGATTTTCAGGGTACGGGTCTCGGGCTTTCCATTGTTAAAAAACTAATAAACCTTTTTGGTGGAGAGATCCATCTTGAAAGTGAAACAGGAAAGGGAGCTAAGTTTAGCTTTGATATCAATTTCAAGCAGGCCAAAATTGGTAAGGGAGTAGAGAAAGATGATGTTGAGGTTGAGAATATTCATGTCAACAATCGTATTCTTATTGTAGAAGACAATAAGATCAATCAAATTGTTACTCAAAACATATTGAAAAAAGAAAGTTTCGAGACTTTTGTAGTGGATAATGGTTTTTCGGCGATAGAAGCGATAAGGAGCCAAAAGTTTGATTTGGTACTTATGGATCTCAATATGCCTAAAATGAATGGTTTTGAAGCCACTAAAAAAATCAGGGAATTTGATAAAAAAACACCTATTATAGCTTTAACGGCTGCTTCTATTGAAGAAGTAAAAGCTAAACTCCAAAAATCCGGCATGGATGATATCATAAATAAACCATATGATACGCAAGAATTCTACCAGGTTATATTGAGAAATATAAACAAAAGCTAAAAATGAGTTTTGCGTTTTTGGGTTACATAGTTGTAAAGAAAAAATCATTTTTTTTGGCCTCTGTAATTAACGTATAGTAACATTACTTCCAAGAAATTAATCACTTTATCGTCTAATTGCCCAAAAAATTTTTTAAGTGCTTATTAATGCTTAAAATTATCACGGTTATAGTTCAGAGAATTGAAAAATTTCTTCATTTCAATAGTTTTTTTTGCTAGCTGTTTTATGGTTAGAGGACAGGAAAAAGATCCCTCTATTAAAGACAGCCTATACCTCTTTTTTGCTAAATCTGAAAAGCTTAGAGAAAAATATCAATATACGGCATCTTCCGAAAGTGCCATAGAAGTTATTCGTCTTGCCAGACAAATAAATGATTTTTACTATTTGAGTCTGGGGCATAATTTAATAGGAATAAACTACGAATCGTTAGGAGCTTTCAATGAAGCGGAGAAAAATTACAATAGAGCCCTGGATTATGCCCGGCTTATAAATAATGATACATTAATTGGCCGAGCATATAATAATCTTGGTAATATTTATTTTGTTCGTGATCGTAATCTGGAAAAGAGTAATAGTTTTTATTTTAAATCCCGATCGGTTGCTATACGACAAAAAGATACCGCAGAAATATTAATCCCTACTCTTAATCTGGCATGGAATTATCTGGAAGTAAATGATCCTGACAATGCTTTAAATTACTTAAGAGAGGCCGACACCTACTTTACTTCTTATAACAACCCGGCTTCTTGTCTTTTTATGGGACTTCTATACGGCAATTACTATACACAACAGGGTAATTATAATGAGGCCGTTAAAAAGTATGATGAGTCATTGCGGCAGTCGGTAAACAGCACTGCATTTAATGAAATAGCAGATGTGTACCTGGCAAAATCAAAAGCATTGGAGTCTTTGGGTTACGACTCAGAAGCTGCTAATGCGCGTAATTCACACAAAGTTTATAAAAGTAAAGTACACCCGGGATTTTCTATAGGTACTATAGATGATATGGCAGATATAGAAATGGCCTTATCTCAAACAGAAGCCATAGATACCATAAGTGAAGAACTGGCATCTCTTGAATCGATACCATCAGGGAGTGAAGAGAAAAGTTTCTTTTCCCGAAACCTACATTGGTTTCTATATCCGTTTCTCATATTGTTATTTACAGGTATCCTTTTATTTATTATTTACCGTAATCGTAAATCTGAAATGAAACTTACCGAATTATTAAATACCCGAAACGAGCACCTGGAAGCTGCTAAAGAAGAAGCAGAAAAGTTATCTCGACTCAAGTCTCAGTTTATTTCTACCGTAAGCCATGAATTACGTACTCCTTTATACGGTGTGGTAGGACTTACCTCTTTATTACTGGAAGAGAACAATTTGTCTTCTCAGGAGAACCAATATCTCAAATCACTTAAGTTTTCAGGAGATTATTTACTAAATCTGATTAATGATATACTCAACCTAAGCAAAATAGAATCCAACAAGGTCTCCTTTGAGAAAACACCTTTTAACATACGGGAGCTGGTAGAAGATGTTATTAGTTCATTCAGGTTCCAGTTGGATCAAAAGAACAACAAAATACATTTATATATTGATAAGAAGGTGCCTTCCCACCTAAAAGGGGATGGGGTGCCACTTTCTCAGGTACTTATCAATCTTATTGGAAATGCCGTGAAATTTACTTCGTACGGCAATATATGGGTCTTTCTGAAACTGATCTCTCTTGAAGATGATGTGGCATCTATAAACTTCATAGTCAAAGATGATGGCCCTGGCATACCTAAAGAAAAACACACTGAAATTTTTGAAAACTTCTCTCAGTTAGATCGGGAAAACAACCATTATCAGGGTACCGGTTTAGGGCTTGCCATTGTCAAGAAGCTTATAGATCTTATGGAAGGCGATATCAAACTTACCAGTGCCGAAGGCGAAGGTGCTGCCTTTAGTTTTACACTCAAATTTGAGGTGCTTGAAGAAACCAATGAAAGTATAGAAACAGGTAAGTTTGACAAAGATATTCTCAGAGAAAATATATTTGGAAAAGGTTATAAAGTCCTTATTGTTGAAGATAATAAAATTAACCAGATTGTCACAAAAAATATACTTTTACGGGAGAATTTTGAATGCGAGGTAGTAGATAATGGCCTCACTGCTATTGAGTACGCTAAAAATGAGAAGTACGATCTAATTCTCATGGATCTTAATATGCCGCTTATGAGTGGTATTGAGGCCTCTACCAAGATACGGGAATTTGATAAAACAACTCCTATTGTAGCACTTACGGCCGTTGAGATTGAAGATGTAAAAGAAGATATTGCAAAAGCAGGCATTAATGATATTATTAATAAGCCATTTGACAAGAGTGAGTTCTACAAAATAATTCTTCGTAACATCAGTAACAATAAAAATAAAGAAACGGTTTCAAAGTAAGGCAGAACGCGCCAGGAGGCTTTTACCTTCAAGCATATTTATAGTGCATAATACGTTTAGTAGTATTGTAAACATATTGCTTTTTACCCATGTACTGATTAAAATGTAAACTATTTTCGGGTAAAATCACATACAATGTAACTTATTAGTTTGCCGATCATGGATAACTGAAGCTCACTGTTGGGGTCTGGTGCTGCTTCACAGACATGAAGATATTTTACATTTTTATTCTTACCCAAAGTGTACACCATATGTCTGGTTTGTTCCAGAGTAAGTCCGGAAGGGCTCATGGCGCTGCTGGGTACATTTTGAATAACATCACAATCTACTTCGATACCAAAATAATTTTTAGCTATAAAATCCTGTATGATATTTATCTGATAAGGGATCCCTTTTGTGCGCTTAACTTCCAATTCCTCATAACTGGTGTAGCGAATATTATCTTTTTCCTTTTCAATAACATCAAAAACAGCTTTAGAGGTATAGCTTTCGTGCAATCCGAAGATAAAATATTTTTTCAAGAAACCTTCATAATATGCATAAGAGAAACCATTACCGCTATGTCGCCCTTCACGCGGCCTGAAATCTGTATGCGCATCGAGATTGAGTACATTCAGGGGTTGGTTAAGAGCCAGTGCACATCCTTTTATAATACCATAACTGTTATTGTGTCCTCCCCCAATAATTACAGGTATCTTTCCGGCTTGTACAATAATATGAACCAGGTAGGTAACCTGTTTATCTATTTCCTGGGTAATTTCCCGGGCATATTGTATGTAATCCTGTTGTGCTTTCTCCATTTGTTCCAACTGCTCCAGTTCCTTCTGAAAATCGAGATAGCCTAATAAAAATAGTTTATTACCCTTGTTAAGATCGTTATGCTGAACATTAAGAAGGGTTCGCATAGTGGCTTCCCAGGCAAAGCGGGCACCTTTTTTTCCAAAGTTACCAATTACTCCTGCATCTTCCGGAATTCCAAGGATAACATATTTCGTTTTAGAAGCCAATAACTGGTCTTCAATTGAAGATTGAGTGTTAAAAAGGGATATTTTTTCACCGAGTTTTAACTCTCCTTTTCTTACCCTTATATACGCGGCAATGTCTTTTCTGGTGTACGTTTTAAGGCGATTTTGCATAGATACTTAACAATTATGCATTTAAAAAAAAATACCTTTGTAAATCTAAAAAACTAATTTTAACCGTATATACTCTGAACGCATAAATTTTATAGCGCTGAACTAAATAAATTTATTATGACTGAAACTAAAAACAACAATGGATTAAAAGTAGTTGCGGTATTACTCGGTGTAGTACTGGCCGGAACTCTGTTCTATACAGCAAGTCTCTATAAAGACAAAAAAGAGACCACTGCACGTTTAACAGATGAAAAAAACTTTGTTATTGAAGACCTTAATAACCTTAAAGCAGACTATGACCGTGCCATTGAGGAAAGCGAAACCACTAATCAAGAGCTTTTAGAAGCCAGAAACCGAATTGGACAATATATTGACTCGGTTAAAACTATGAAAGCTGATATTTCTGCCCTTTACCGATACAGAAAGCAGGTAAGACTTTTGGAAAAAGAGCGCGAGTTTCTAATGGCTCAAAACGATTCTCTTAGAAAATCAAATACATTAATTGCCATGGAGCGTGACAGTACCATGGTAGCACTTCAAAATCAGACTATTGTATCTGATTCACTGGTAGAACAAAACACACAATTGGCAAAAGTGGTAGAACTGGGAGCAGCATTGAGCTTATCAAAGTTCTCTATTGATGCGGTACGTGAAAGATCTAGCGGAAAACTGGTCTCTACCTCCAGAGCGGGTCGTGCTGATAAAATAAAAATATGCTATACTGTGGCCGGCAACAAAATTGCGCTTAGCGGAGATCGTCAGTTCTTCATTCAGGTGAAAGACCCGGCAGGAAACATACTAGGTGAAAATGGCGTTGCTACCAAAGAAGAAGACGGTACTTCAGTTACTTATAGTAAGGTTTCCAATTTTTTCTATGAAAACTCTTCTTTAGACGTATGTGACTACGTGAATAAATCAGGTGACAGCTTTGCCAAAGGTACCTATGAAGTTAGGGTTTATGATGCAAAACTCAATGAGTTAAGTAATTCTACTTTTATATTGAAATAAAGCTCACCATATTAATTTTGAAACGCCCTTTTCAGGGCGTTTTTTTTATACGGGCTTTCCGTTAAGTATCATTTTTTCAACCGGATTGCTCCCAAATGCATATGGAATGTGTGCAAGCCCTGGTATTTTTTTAGTGATTATAATATTAGCTTTTTTTCCTTTGGTAATACTACCGTGTGTAGCATGCAGCCCCATGGCATACGCTCCATTAATGGTAGCTGCGTTAATAGCTTCTTCAGGGGTCATTTTCATTTTTATACAAGCCAGGGCTACTACCAGGTTCATGTTACCCGAAGGGGAAGATCCGGGATTGAGGTCAGAAGCCAGTGCCAAAGGAATATCTCTTTCCAAAAGCCTTCTGGCGGGGGTATAGGGTATTCCTAAAAAAAAAGAGCATCCGGGCAGGGCTACCGGCATGGTAGAGGAGTTTTCTAAGGCGGCAAGATCATCATCGTTAATAAGCTCCAAATGATCTACCGTTAGAGCAGAATGCTTTACCGCAGAAGCGACCCCGCCCAAAATTGTAAACTGGTTTACATGTATTTTTGGTAGTAAACCATAGTGTGCTGAAGCCTCTAGCAGGCGTTCTGTATCTTTTACTGAAAAATACCCTTTTTCACAAAAAATATCTACATAATCAGCCAGATTTTCTTCTGCAACCAAAGGAAGCATTTCGTTAATAACAACATCGAGATATCGGGAAGAAGACCCGTTATACTTTTCGGGAATAGCATGCGCTCCCAGAAAAGTACACTTCACGGTAACAGGATGGTGTTTTTTGAGTCGTTGTATTACCCGAAGCATTTTTAGTTCACTTTCCGTGGTTAGTCCGTAACCGCTTTTTATCTCAATAGCCCCTGTACCTAAAGTACATATTTCATGAAGCCTGGGCAGAGATTCCTGGTACAACACTTCTTCTGGGGTTTCTCTCAGTTTTTTGGCAGAATTAAGAATACCACCTCCTTTGGCTGCTATTTCCTCGTAAGAGAGCCCTTTTATACGGTTTACAAATTCAGTTTCCCGGTTACCGGCATATACCAGGTGTGAATGGCTGTCACACCAGGCTGGTAATACAATACTCCCTTTACAATCTATAACTTCTGTGTTTTTGTCGGGAACCGGACAGTGAGCCATCGGACCGTATTCTTTAATAACATCGTTCTCTACAGAGAGAAAAGCATTTTCTAAAACAGGGAGTGTCCCCATTTCCTTTCCTTTTAAAAAAAGGATAGTTTCTTCACGCACCTGCGCTAATTCGCGTATATTGGTTAAGAGCAATTTCATTTTGTAACTGTAAAAGTAATGAAAACCAGATATAAAAAACGCCGGAAAATTTCCGGCGTTTTCTATGGTTGTTACTTTATTTAAGTGTGCCTACCATATCTGCGGGTCGTACCCATTCATCAAATTGTTCTTCGGTAAGGTGGCCTAATCGTACGGCTTCTTCTTTTAGTGTGGTACCATTGGCATGGGCTGCGTTTGCTATTTCGGCAGCTTTGTAATACCCTATTTTAGTATTAAGTGCAGTAACCAGCATAAGACTGCTTGATACCAACTGCTCTATTCTTTTTAGATTAGGTTCGATACCTTTTGCGCAGTGTTCTTCAAAACTTACACAGGCATCGCCTAGTAGCCTTGCAGATTCCAGGAGGTTCACAGCCATCATTGGTTTAAAGACATTAAGTTCGTAATGTCCCTGAGTGCCTCCCACCGTAATTGCCACATCATTACCCATTACCTGGGCACAAACCATAGTAAGGGCCTCGCATTGAGTGGGGTTTACTTTCCCGGGCATAATAGAACTTCCCGGTTCGTTAGCAGGAATTAAAAGTTCTCCTATCCCGCTTCTGGGGCCGGAGGCCATCATCCTGATATCATTAGCAATCTTATTGAGCGAAACGGCCAGTTGTTTTAAGGCCCCGTGCGTTTCTACCAGGGCATCATGAGCAGCAAGGGCTTCAAACTTATTGTCTGCTGTTTTAAAAGGCAATTCTGTAAAGCGTGCAATAAATTCTGCCACCCGCTTGGCATATCCTTTGGGTGTATTTATACCTGTTCCTACGGCTGTACCGCCCAGGGCAAGCTCAGATAAATGCTCCAGGGTATTATTAAGCGCGGTGAGGCCATGGTCAAGTTGTGATACGTACCCTGAAAACTCCTGTCCCAGAGTGAGCGGGGTAGCATCCATAAGGTGTGTTCTTCCAATTTTAACAATATTCCGAAAACTTTCAGATTTCTGTCGTAAAGTATCTCGTAGCCGGGTTATTCCGGGAATGGTATTTTCAACGATCATTTTATAAGCTGCAATGTGCATGGCAGTTGGAAATGTATCGTTAGACGATTGTGATTTATTCACATCATCATTAGGCTGTAAGGCTTTGTCACCCTCTCCTATAGTATGCCCTGCTAGTTCGTGACCTCTGTTGGCAATTACTTCATTAACATTCATGTTACTTTGTGTTCCCGAACCAGTTTGCCAGACAACCAGAGGAAACTGGTCATCGTGCTTTCCTTCGAGTATCTCATCACAGGCCTTAGCAATTAGATCTCTTTTTTCAATAGGCAATGCACCCAATTCACAGTTGGTATAAGCCGCAGCTTTTTTTAAATATGCAAATGCGTAAATTATCTCCAGAGGCATAGAACCGGGAGCTCCTATTTTAAAATTATTTCTTGAACGTTCTGTCTGGGCACCCCACAGTTTATGGGCAGGGACTTTTACTTCACCCATAGTGTCTTTTTCTATTCTGTATTCCATAATGATCTCAACAATTAATAAGCGCGTACAAATTTACTGTTTTACACATTAACGCGATCATTTTGAATGTGCTTTTTTAAACAGGGTACTTTTCTAAAAAATCAGGAAAGCTCTACGTATATAAAATTTGAAAGTATCTATGAAAAATGGATTTTATGCGGTATCTTTGAAATTGAATTCGAAAACTTCCGGAAATTATGTTTGAATTTGATCAGTATTTAGGTTTCTTGTCTTTCCTCACCATTTTGACCATTGGTTTTTGGTTAATGATCTTTTTATTAACCTTTATGATCCCTTATTGGTTAGGTGGTGCTTTGATGGAAATGCTCAAGGAGCGCAGAGAAGCCAAAAGAGCTGCAATGAATGAATAAAAAAGAAGCCCGAGGGCTTCTTTTTTTATCCTTCAAATTCAAAATCATCGTTCGAATTTCTTTGTGAACGACGGTTCCGTTCATTTTTCTTCTGGTTAAAGCGATAGGTGAAAGTAACATTAAGTGTTCGTACTCTCCATTGAAATTCACTGTAAATCAAAGTATTTGGTGTGAAAACATCAGAACGTCGTTTTCTGGAATTAAAAATATCATTAACACTGAGGGCCAACGTTGCTTTATCTTTAAACAGGTCTTTGCTAAATGCGAGGTCTGTAGAAAATATTCCCTGATTTTCTGCCTGTGCAGTTTCGGTAGGCCCTATGTAGAATATACGGGTTTGCCAGTTCACTTTTCCCGGTAGTGTATAATTGTGATTAAAGCGTATAAACCAACTCAGATTATCAGCATCAAAATTCTGTCCGTTAAAATCTCCTCGTACCTGCTGTTGAAAAAAGTTAAAGTTACCGTTCATTCTCCAATTTTTACTGCGATTATAAGTGAGAGTGAACTCAAAACCATAACGATCGTTAGTTGAAAGGTTTACGGGGGTTCGTCTTAGTACAGGTACTTCTACTACCTGACTATCAGGATTGTCCGGGTCACCGCTTATAACAACTGTTTCTCCGGTCTCTTCTGTGATAAAGTTAAAAGCCTGGGTTTCCCGTTGATAGTAAATGGAGCCATTTAAGGTAAACTTCGTCCAGCGTTTTAGATACCCCAGGTCTATGATATTGGAATAACTGGGGTCAAGATCGGGATTTCCCTGGAAAAGGTTGGTAGCACTGGAACGTGAAGGGAAAGGGTTTATGAATCGTGATCTTGGCCTTCGTAAACGCCTGTTATACCCTAAGGTTACATTTTCGGTTTGACTAAACTCATAAGAAAGGTTTATAGTTGGGAAAAAATCGGTGTAATCTTTTGAATTCAGATCTGCAGTTGTAATCTGATTGATACCAATATCTGAGTCTTCCATGCGGAGCCCCAGTAAGTATGAAAATTTTTCACCTATTTTACTGCCAAATTGTGCATACAGGGCATTTACGTATTCTCTGTAATTTAGCGCATTGGTTAGATCGGGATCGGGAACCAGTGTGTTTTCGTCATTCTCAAACGCAACTTCATAGTCGGTGGTCAGGTCCAAAAATGTACCCCGATACCCAAATTCAAACTGACTGTTTTCTCCCAGTGGTAGCACGTAGTCAAACTGTAGCAGAGTGTTTTTCTGGTCTTCGAGTGTAATAACGCTTTCTCTTTGCACATCGCCTACGGGAAAAACTTCCGAATCAACAATGAGAGACCTTTCATCTTCAGAACTGTTTTCATGTTGAAAATCAAAAGTGAGACGATGCCCGTCCTTTTTAAAATTCTTACTGTAATTTAATGAGAATTGCTTGGTAACATCATCTTCATTTTCAGGATCAAACCTTCGGGTACGGCTGGTAAGTGCCCGGTTCTCGTCAAAATTACGGATGCTGTTTACGGTTTCGCTAAGATTGTCACTTTTACGGTAAAAGAAACTGGCCACCAGCGATGAAGATTTATTAATGAGATACTCTACGCCTATATTAGAATTGAACCCTTTTCTGGTACGGTCAAAATCACGGTTTTCGAGGGTAAAAGTACTGGGCTCGTCTTCATTAAGGTATTCGGTATCAGTAAACGAGTTACCGGGAATCTCTCTGTAGATATAAGCAGTACTGGTAAAAAAATTAAACTTGTTAACGCGGTAATTAAGGTTTACTGAGGCACCGGCTTGTGTAGGGACCCCTGCATTAAGGGTAACAGAGCCATTAACTCCCTGGAGTTTGCTTGTTTTCAGGATGATGTTAAGTATTCCTGCGGTACCTTCTGCATCGTATCGGGCAGAAGGTGCGGTAATTACTTCAACTTTCTCAATAGCATCTGCCGGTAGCTGTTGCAGAGCTTCGGTCCCGTTCAAACCTACAAGAGCAGAAGGCCTTCCGTTTATAAGAATACGCACATTGTCATTACCCCTGAGTGCCACGTTCCCTTCGGCATCAACTGATACCCCAGGAACGTTATCCAGAACATCGGTTACTGAACCTCCCAAAGCTGTGAGGTCTTTCCCCACATTGTATATTCTTTTATCGAGTTTTACTTCCATTTGCGTTTTTTCTCCTTTCACAACTACTTCTTCCAATTGTTGGGTGTCTTGTGCTAATGTGATTGTTCCCAGAGAACCAGAACGGTTTAAGGTACGAGCTTTAATAATTTCTGTTTGGAAAGAAATGTATTCAATCTTAATATCATATACACCGGGAACCACGTCAATGGTAAACTCCCCATTTTCATTAGTGATGGCACCGGTAAGGAGGTTTTGTCGTGTAACGTGTTGAAGACTTATGGTAGCAAACTCTAAAGGGGCGCCTGTAATTTCTTCAGTTACTTTTCCGGTAATAGTTATTGTGTTATTTTGAGCAGTTGTAGTAATTACTGTGAATAGAGTTGACAAGATTGTCAAAAAAAGATATTTCATAGGGAGGGCTTAAACCGGATTTATTAGTTATTTCTTCTTCTTTTATTCTTTCCAAGAGCTCTGTTGGAGCGTTCTTTACTTTGTAGCTCTTTGAATTTTAAAAGTTGTTCTTCATTAAGGTAAGCAGCCAGTTCTTCATGTTGTTCTTTCATTACCAAAGCAAAGGCTTCTCTTTTTTCTTTTCGGTCGCCTTCACTGGTTTGAATTTCTTTTATTTTTTTACCATACTTTTCAAAACTGCTTCTTAAAAGTGCTTTTTGAAGATCATCCAGTTGTAGTGTATTAACGTACTTTTCAACTTTTCTTTCCAGCAATTGTTCTTCTGAGAACCCCGGTGGAGGAGAAGGGGTTTGTGCGTTGGCCTGTATGGCTAATAAAACACAGAACAAGGCCCAAAAGGCTTGTAGTTTCCATTTCATCTAACTATAATTACTAAAGATTTATTGAGGTTATGACCACGAAAGTAAACTAAGGTTTAAACGGTTTCAGTTAAACCTATGTTAAAAAACAAAAAAGCCGGCTTGATAAGGCCGGCTTTTTGTGTTAAAGTATAGAATTTATCTTTTCAGGAGGTCGTCCTATAACGGCATTTTGGCCATTTACTACAATAGGCCGCTCAATAAGTTTTGGGTGTTCAAGCATGATAGAAATAAGCTCTTCATCGTTGAGAAGTTTCCCTTTAAACTGCTCTTTCCAAATAACTTCATTTTTTCTGATAAGGTGTTCTGGCTTTAGGTCCAAACACCGCAATACTTCTCTCAATTCTTTTTCTGAGGGGGTATCTTCAAGGTATTTGATTACTTCAAACTTTTTTCCTGATTTTTCCAGAATATCAAGTCCTTCTCTTGATTTCCGGCATCTCGGGTTGTGATATATTTTGATCATTTTTAGTGTGTGTTTAAAATACGATGTATCGTTAATCTTCTTCTACTTTTTGTCCCATCATCATGAGATATGCTTTTAGAAACTCATCGAGATCTCCATTCATTACTCCTTCCACATTCGTACTTTCAAAGCCGGTACGTACATCTTTCACCAATTTATAGGGGTGCATCACGTAATTACGTATTTGCGATCCCCATTCAATTTTCATTTTACCGGCTTCGATCTCCTCTCTTTTCGCCTGTCTTTTCTTAAGCTCTATCTCATATAATTGCGATTTTAAGAGTTGCATGGCTTTGGTTTTATTATCCAGTTGTGAGCGGGTTTCTGAATTCTCAATGATAATTCCTGTGGGATGGTGGCGCAAACGTACTGCGGTTTCTACTTTATTTACGTTTTGACCGCCTGCACCGCTTGCCCTCATGGTCTCAAAAGTAATATCGGCCGGATTGATATCGACTTCAATGCTGTCATCGGCCAAAGGATATACATATACAGAAGCAAATGAAGTATGCCTCTTGGCATTACTGTCAAAAGGTGATATTCTTACGAGCCTGTGTACCCCGTTTTCACCTTTGAGGTATCCAAATGCATAATCGCCTTCGATCTCAAGCGTTACTGTTTTTATACCTGCCACATCTCCCTCCTGATAATTCAGTTCTTTAATTTTGAACTTTTGGTTTTCACACCACATTATATACATACGCATAAGCATAGAGGCCCAGTCACAACTTTCGGTACCTCCGGCACCGGCAGTAATTTGTAATACGGCACTCATGCTATCACCTTCATCAGAAAGCATGTTCCTGAACTCAATGTTTTCTATATGTTGTTGTGCAGCAATAAATTGAGTCTTCACTTCCTGCTCACTAGCATCTCCTTCTTTAAAAAATTGAAAGAGTACTTCCAGATCTTCTACCAGGGTTTTGGCTTTTTCAAAGTCCTCTATCCAGCGTTTTTTGCCACGTAAAGACTGCATGATCTTTTCAGCCTCTTTGGGTTGGTTCCAGAAGTCGGGAGCAAGTGTTTTCTCTTCTTCATTACTTATTTCAATGAGCTTGGCATCTATGTCAAAGATACCTCCTCAACGCGCCAAGGCGTTCCAAAAGATCTTTTACCTGATCTGTTGTTACCATATTCCTGATTTTTGTACAAAAATAATATAACGGGAAGGGGAGAAAAACAATTTTGCATAAATTTATACGCATTTCAAAAAATACTATCATCTATGAAAAAAGTACTTACCTTTTTACTAGTACTCACTTTTTTTGTTACAAACGCCCAGATAACCGGTAAAAAGAACCTGAAAACATATACGGGGTTTTTTAATTTTCATTATGATCCCGATCAGGACAGGATATATCTTGAGGTTACCGATACCGATAAAGAATTCCTGTACGTATATTCTCTTAGCAATGGCATAGGGAGTAACGATATAGGCCTTGACCGTGGTCAGTTGGGAAACGAGCAGGTTGTTAAATTCAAAAGGTCAGGTAATAAACTATTGCTAATTCAGCCCAATCTTCAATATCGGGCCATAACTGATAATGAACTGGAAAAGAAATCAGTAGAGCAGGCATTTGCAAGGTCGGTTTTATACGGTTTTACAATAAAGGAAGAAAAGGGAGAAAAGCTTTTCATTGATATTACCGATTTTTTAATGGAGGATTATCATGGTGTTTCTAAAAAACTGGCTTCGAGTGATCAGGGAACGTATGCGATAGATAAGAATCGCAGTGCACTTGCTCTGGAGCGAACCCGCGCATTTCCAAAAAATGTAGAGTTTGAAGCACTGGTTACTTTCAAGGGGCAAGCAAAAGGAAGCCAGATAAGGTCTGTAGTGCCTAATGCTGACTTCATATCTGTAGTAATGCACCATTCTTTTATAGAATTGCCTGATGCAGGGTTCACTCCCAGAGAATATGATCCCCGGTGTGGTTCATATCCGTTTAGTTATTATGATTATGCGTCTCCCGTTCATGAACCTATTGTGAAAAAGTTTATTCCCCGACACCGATTGGAGAAAAAAGATCCGAATGCCGAAGTAAGTGAGGCAGTAGAACCTATAATTTATTATCTGGATAATGGAACCCCCGAACCTGTGCGTTCGGCATTGCTTGAAGGAGGACGCTGGTGGGACCAGGCTTTTGAGGCTATAGGGTATAAAAATGCTTTTCAGGTTAAAATATTACCAGATGATGCCGACCCGCTGGATGTGCGTTACAATGTGATACAATGGGTACACCGTTCAACAAGAGGGTGGAGCTATGGAGCCTCTGTTACTGACCCCAGAACGGGAGAGATCATTAAAGGACATGTAAGTCTGGGTAGTTTGAGAATACGACAGGATTTTTTAATTGCTCAGGCACTTATGAATGCGCCGTTTAAAGAGGGTGATGACCGTCATGAGGCCATGCTTGAACTGGCAATTGCCCGTATCAGGCAATTATCGGCCCATGAAATAGGACATACACTGGGGTTTGCACATAATTTTGCAGCCAGTACCAATAATAGGGCTTCGGTTATGGATTATCCGCATCCAAAATTTTCGGTAACCGGAAATACGATCAATTTTAGTGAGGCGTATGATACCGGTATTGGTGAGTGGGATAAAGTAACCGTGGCGTATGCATATCAGTCTTTTCCCAAAAACAAAGACGAGCGTAAAGAGCTTAACAAAATATTATCTGATGCATATGAAAAAGGGCTTCGCTATATTTCAGATCAGGATGCGCGTCCTCAGGGGAGCTCGCATGCATACGCTCACTTATGGGACAATGGGAAAGATGTAACCGAAGAACTGTTTAATGTATTACGCATACGTGAAGTAGCTATCAATAATTTTTCTGAACATAATATCAGGTCCAATGAACCATATTCCGTACTGGAAGATGTGTTTGTACCTCTTTATTTTTTTCATCGTTATCAAACAGAGGCTGTAGCTAAACTCGTAGCAGGACAGGATTACAATTACACAGTGAAGGGAGATAACCAGTTACGGGTAAAAGCAGTTGACAGAAAAATACAGGAACAGGCATTGCAGTCACTTTTGAAAACACTGGACCCGAAAGTATTGGCTATTCCAGAAGATAAATTAAGCCTTTTTCCTCCCAGAGCTATGGGATATGGGCGCACAAGAGAATCATTTAAAGGGAAAACCGGTGTTGCTTTTGACGCATTAAGTGCGGCAGAAACAGCTAGTGAAATGACACTGAGGCTGTTGTTACATCCGCATAGGGCTTCCAGACTCGTGCAACAGGTTTCACTTGACAAGAACCAGCTAACATTGCAGGAAGTATTAAATCAGCTTATTGAAAAAACCATTAAAGCAAAACCTGAAAAAGGGTATGTCGGTGAAGTACAAAAAATAATAAACTACAGTGTATTACAACATATTATGAAATTAGGAGCACAAAAAAACATGTATCCTCAGGTCGAAGCGATTATTATTTTTGAAATGATGAAATTAAAAACCTGGCTCGATGCCAGTTCAATAGACCCTAACGCAATTTATATGTCAAAACAAATAAAAAGTTTTCTTGATAAGCCCAAAGATTTTAAAGCAGAACCTGCCCCTAAAATTCCGGATGGCTCTCCTATAGGAATGTATTGTTATGAATAAAAATATGGAGATCAATTTAATAAGTGATACGGTAACGAAACCAACCGCTGAAATGTTGCAGGCCATGTTACATGCCAGGGTAGGAGATGATGTGTTCAAGGAAGACGAAACCGTAAATGAACTCGAGGCAAAATTAGCCGCTATGTTTGGTATGGAAGCAGCACTTTTTTTCCCGAGCGGTACGATGGCCAACCAAACAGCGATAAAACTGCATACCCAACCCGGTGAGCAGCTTATTTGCGATAAATATGCGCATGTCTATAATTATGAAGGTGGAGGGGTAAGTTTTAACAGTGGTGTATCCTGTAAACTGGTAGATGGAAGCAGGGGTATGATGACTGCAGAGCAGGTTGCAGAAAGTATTAACCCGCCAGACTTTTATCACAGCCCCAGAACCACTTTAGTGTGCATTGAAAACACCACCAATAAAGGAGGAGGGGCCTGTTGGGATTTTTCAGAACTGAAGCGTATTAAGAAAGTTTGTGAAGAACATCATTTAGCCTATCATTTAGATGGTGCCAGATTGTGGAACGCACTAGTAGCAAAAGAAGAAAATCCGTTACTATATGGCGCTTTGTTTGATACTATTTCCGTTTGTTTGTCAAAGGGTCTGGGGTGTCCCGTAGGCTCTGTTTTATTAGGAAGTAAAGATGCCATAAATGAAGCACTACGCATACGAAAAGTGTTTGGAGGAGGAATGCGACAGGCCGGATATTTGGCAGCAGCCGGTATATATGCTCTCGATAATCATATAACACGCCTGCGTGAAGATCATAACAAAGCTCTTGAGATAGCAAGTGTATTACAAACCCTTCCTTTTATAAAAAATGTAGAGCCTGTAGAAACTAATATCATTATTTTTAATCTTCAACCAGAAGTAAATGAAACCGGTTTTCAGGCAACATTACGGGAGAAAAATATAAAAATAATTTCCATGGGCCAGGGAAAACTAAGAATGGTTACCCATCTTGATTATACTGATTACATGCATGAAGTTCTTTTAGAGACTTTACAAAGTTTATCTATAAAAAAAACACCGGTGTAGCACCGGTGTTTTTTGTTACTTAATAAGTTGTGGTTTTACTATGCAAGATCCTTAACATTGGCATCCGGAGCATTGTTTTTTACAGACTCAATTCCGTTTTCCATTCCTGCTTCCGAAGCATACATCTGGCTACTTCCAATAACTTGCCCGTTCCCGGCCTTTAGGTTAAAGTGAAACTTACCGTTTGAAGCAGTTTTACGCTCATATTTACTGTCGTCATGACAGTTATTCTTAATGGAGTCAATCCCATTCTTTGCACCATTTTTATCAGTATATCCCTGACTTGATAAAATGATCTGTCCGTTTTTGGCTTTTAAATTGAAATAAAACTTTTCATTGTTTTCGCTCTGAAAGATTTCAAACATATTTTTAAAATTTGAAGGTTGATATGGTTCTAAGTTAAAAAATATATTTTTAACTTATATTTTTTTCAGGTGGTTTCCTGTTTAAAAAAGTTATTTGAAAAGATTTAATCCCGGGATATCGGGCATACCTTCTTTAGCAATGGCACCCAGCTCCGTTTCATGTATTGACGAAGCTTTTTGTATAGCTTTATTTAAAGTTACCACCAGATAGTCTTCCAGTTCCTCTTTATCTTCCGGTAAAGGCTCTGATAATGTAATGGATTTGACCTCTCTGTTGGCTGTCATTACTACTTTAACTTTTTCACCGGGTGAGGTTTCTTCAATGTAAACAGAATTCAACCGCTTTTTAGTCTCCTCAATTTTGGCCTGGGTTTCTTTAAGTTTTCCCATCATGCCCATAAGATCTCCAAACATGTATTTCTTTTTAAGGTTATCATACAAAAATATTAAAATAACCTATTGCCGGCTGTATATTTATGCTTTCCTTGTATAAGCATAGAACATCTTTATTATTTGTGCTATTTTTGCTACATAATTTATTGTATCACATGACTACGACTAAAAGTGTTACGCCTCCTTTGGCAAAAAAGATTCCGCAAAAACTTGAAAAACACGGCGATGTACGAATAGATCCATATTTCTGGCTCAATCAGAGAGACTCTGAAGAAGTATTGGGCTATTTACGAGAAGAGAATGCATATTATGAAGAGATGACGGGGCATACTGAAAACTTTCAGAGATCAATTTTTCAGGAAATGAAATCCCGTATCAAAGAAGATGATTCTTCAGTTCCCTACAAATTTAATGGATACTGGTATATAATACGATTTGAAGAAGGGCAGGATTACCCGATATATACGAGGAAAAAAGAAGTACTGGATGCACCTGAAGAGATCCTTTTTGACGGAAATGAGATGGCAAAAGGGCAGTCATTTTTTGATATTACTGGTATTAACATAAGCCCTGATAATAAATTGGCTGCATACGGTGTTGATACAGTAAGCCGGCGCCTATATACCATTTATGTGAAAAATCTGGAAACCGGAATAATTACTGAAGTGGCCCAAAATACTGCAGGAAACAGTGCCTGGGCGAATGATAACCAGACTCTTTTTTATTCTTCCCGTGATGAGCAGACCTTACGGTCAGATAAAATATACCGCCATACACTTCATACACCCTCAGCCCATAATGAACTGGTTTATCACGAGAAAGATGATACTTTTCACGCTTTTGTTTATAAAACCAAATCCAAAAAGTTTATCGTTATAGGTTCGACAAGCACACTTACTTCTGAGTATCGTATTCTGGAAGCCGATACTCCTAAAAACGAGTTCAGCATATTTGAGCCAAGAAAACGAGGGCATGAGTACAGTATTTATCATTACGGAGAGCATTTCTATATACTCACAAATATAAATGGGGCTACTAATTTTAAACTAATGGCTACGCCCTGTGAAACCACAGAGAGAGAACACTGGGAAGACCTCATCCCTCACAGAGAAGATGTATTACTGGAAGATATAGAGATTTTTAAAGATTTTTTAGTGATCAGTGAGCGTTCCAATGGTCTTAACCAGATCAGGATACGAAGATGGGATGGAAAAGAGGACTATTATTTACCTTTCGACAATGAGACATATACCGCATATACATCTACTAATCCCGATTTTGATACCACAGTACTCAGGTACACCTATAATTCTATGGTAACACCTACCTCTACCATCGATTTTGATATGGTAACCCGGGAAAAAACAGTAAAAAAAGAACAAGAGATACTGGGAGGGAACTTTAAAAAAGAAAATTATATGTCTGAAAGGGTTTGGGCCACGGCAGCCGATGGTACTAAAATACCCGTCTCTTTAGTATATAAAAAAGGAATTAGAAAAGATAGTAGCAACCCTGTTCTAATATATGGATATGGTTCATACGGGGCTACTATAGACCCCTATTTTTCGTCATCGCGTTTAAGTTTACTGGACCGCGGATTTATATATGCCATAGCACACGTAAGAGGAGGAGAGTACCTGGGGCGAAAATGGTATGAAAATGGCAAATTGCTACACAAGCAAAACACATTTACTGATTTTATTGATTGCTCGCGGTTCCTTGTAGAAGAAGGATATACCTCTCCCGAACATTTGTATGCCATGGGAGGCTCGGCAGGCGGATTGTTAATGGGGGCTATTATTAACATGGCACCCGAATTGTACAATGGAGTAGTAGCTTCCGTACCCTTTGTAGATGTGCTTACCACCATGTTGGATGAATCCATCCCGTTAACTACAGGAGAATATGATGAATGGGGAAACCCAAATGAAAAAGAGTTTTACGATTATATGAAATCATATTCTCCATATGATAATGTAAAACCACAACCGTATCCCAACCTTTTGATAACCACCGGATACCATGATTCTCAGGTACAATACTGGGAACCTGCCAAATGGATGGCCAAGTTAAGAATTGCCCAAACAAACAATAGTCTCTTAGTATTGCATACCAATATGGATGCCGGTCATGGCGGGGCTTCAGGCCGTTTTGAAACCCTCAAAGAAGTTTCCAGGGAATATACATTTTTGTTAGATTTGGAAGGTATTAAACAGTAATAAAAAAAAATAATTAAATTTGCAGGGTTTTGGAAGTTTTTCAAAACCAAACCTACACCTAAGCTAACACTTTATGGAAGAAAATATCAAAGCTTACAATAATGTCTTAGAACTCATAGGTAACACTCCCCTTATTAAACTCAATAACATTACAGCGCAATTAAAAGGTCATTTTTACGCAAAAGTAGAAGCTTTTAATCCGGGTCACTCTACAAAAGACAGAATTGCATTATATATACTTGAGGAAGCCGAGCGCAGAGGGATCTTAAAACCGGGGGATACCATTATTGAAACCACCTCAGGAAATACAGGTTTTAGTATTGCTATGGTGAGTATTATTAAAGGATATGACTGTGTGTTGGCAGTAACATCCAAATCTTCTAAAGATAAGATTGACATGTTGCGATCTATGGGCGCTAAAGTATATGTTTGCCCTGCCCATGTAAGTGCAGACGATTCCCGTTCCTATTATCAGGTAGCAAAACGCATGCATGAAGAGATCAAAGGCTCTGTATATATTAATCAATATTTTAATGAGCTCAATATAGATGCTCATTACAAAACAACAGGCCCCGAAATCTGGGAACAAACCAACGGTAAAATCACTCATCTTGTAGCCTGTAGTGGCACGGGAGGAACTATATCCGGTACGGCTCGATTTTTAAAAGAGCAAAATCCAGATATACGTATTCTGGGAGTAGATGCCTATGGCTCGGTACTAAAAAAATACCATGAAACCCGCGAGTTTGATTCAGGAGAGATCTACCCGTATCGTATAGAAGGTTTAGGTAAAAACCTTATTCCTACGGCTACAGATTTTGAAGTGATCGATGAGTTTGTAAAAGTTACTGATGAAGAAAGTGCCCATACTGCCCGGGAAATATCCAAAACCGAAGGTCTGTTTGTGGGATACACCAGTGGTGCTGCCATGCAGGGCGTAAAACAACTGGCCATACAAGGTGAGTTTGACGAGCAAAGTAATGTGGTAGTAGTTTTCCCTGATCATGGTTCCAGATATATGAGTAAGATCTATTGTGATAAATGGATGGGAGAACAAGGCTTTTTTGATAGTAAGAATATTAAAGAAACACAAAGCATTGAATATATTAAATAAATAAACGGGTAATCCGTTTTTGGAAAAGGGAGTTTCGTGACAGCGTTGCTCCCTTTTTTACACCTTAGAAAGTATAGTAAAACAAAGAAGGCAAAAAGGTGTTTTTATGAAATAAGTGATTTATTATGACGAAAGTATAAAAATAGTTATTTTTGCCACTTGGGAAATTTTAACATTTAACTCCTCAAACCGATAATGAAAGATTTATTTGCAAGAATTATTGAGAATAAAGGACCATTGGGAAAATGGGCATCACATGCCGAAGGGTATTTTGTATTTCCAAAGCTTGAAGGGCCTATCTCAAACAGAATGCGATTTAACGGAAAAGAGGTAATAACTTGGAGCATTAACGATTATCTGGGCCTGGCGAATCATCCTGAAGTTCGAAAAGTCGATGCAGAAGCAGCCTCAGAACACGGATGTGCCTATCCAATGGGAGCGCGCATGATGAGCGGACATACTGATATTCATGAACAGCTCCAGGAAGAACTTGCCGCATTTGTAGGAAAGGAGGCAGCCTATCTTTTAAATTTTGGATATCAGGGAATTATGTCTGCTATTGATGCACTGGTAACCAAAGACGATATTATTGTTTATGATGTAGATTGTCACGCCTGTATAATAGATGGGGTAAGGCTTCACATGGGAAAACGTTTTACTTTCAAGCATAATGATATAGACAGCCTGGAAAAAAATCTTGAAAGAGCTACCAAAATGGCCGAACAAACAGGAGGTGGTATTTTGGTTATTTCCGAAGGAGTTTTTGGGATGCGTGGCGAACAGGGCAAACTTAAAGAAATGGTTGCTCTTAAAGACAAGTACAAGTTCCGTTTCTTAGTAGATGATGCCCATGGTTTTGGTACACTTGGTAAAACCGGAGCCGGTGCCGGTGAAGAGCAGGGCATTATGCATGGTATAGATGTTTATTTTGCCACCTTTGCCAAATCTATGGCAAGTATAGGCGCATTTTTAGCCGGCGATAAAGAAGTCATGGACTATCTTAAATACAATCTTCGTTCCCAGATGTTTGCCAAATCACTCCCCATGGTGTTTGTAAAGGGGGCTCTGAAACGTCTGGATATGCTTCGCACCATGCCAGAATTGAAAGCCAAGCTTTGGGAAAACGTAAACGAACTGCAAAACGGACTCAAAAAACGAGGCTTTGATATTGGTACCACCACAAGTTGTGTAACACCTGTATATCTTAACGGTAGTATACCCGAAGCTATGGCTTTGGTAAAAGACCTTAGAGAAAATTACGGTATATTCTGTTCCATAGTAGTTTACCCTGTTATTCCCAAAGGCCTCATTCTGTTACGTATGATTCCGACGGCAACTCATACAATAGATGATATAAATGAAACACTTGAGGCATTCTCTGCAATAAGAGAGCGACTTGAAAACGGCACCTACAAGCGAATGGCTGCTGCTGTTGCTGCTGCCATGGGAGAGTAGAAAAAGCTTTATTAAAGACACTAAATAAATAAAAAGCCGCAACTTTTGAGCTGCGGTTTTTTTATAGCTCTCTCTTAAAAGTCTGCCATTTTTTTATAAGTTGCGGATTGTAATTTTTCCATAAAGCCTGTACCGCAGTATTGTCTTCTAATTCAGGATTTGTTTCTACCGTTTTTATATTTCGTTTTATGAAATTTTCAATAGTTTTTTGAAAAATAACGGCTGTGAGTCCTTTACTTTGATAGTTAGGATCTACTCCTATTAAAAAAAGATTGGCTTTGTCATTTCTGTTTTTGGCCCTAAGCAAGTGTAAAAAACCAAAGGGAAACAATTTACCTTTTGCTTTCTGCATAGCATTGGCAAATGAAGGCATGGTAATAGAAAATGCTACCAGGTTATCATTCTTATCGGCTATTAAAGTTATAAAATCAGGATGAATGAATTTAAGATATTTTTTTTTGTAAAGCTCTACCTGGTAGGGTTGTATAGGGACAAAAGAGTCTAAATCTTTAAAAGAACGGTTCATAAGATCAAACATACCATCTGCATAATGAATAAGTTCTTTAGAAGATCTGAAACCCAACAGTTTTAAGTGGTACCGTTTTAAGACGAGGTTTGAGAACTTCTTAATTTTTTCGGGAACTCCCGTGGGGACCGATATTTCATACTCTACCCATGATAGTCCTGTAGTAAAACCGAGGGCTTTCATGTGCTCGGGATAATAGGCGTAGTTATAGATGGTAGTCATGTTGTTTACGCGTTCAAATCCGTCAACAAGCATCCCTGCCTTATCCATATTTGAAAAGCCTACCGGGCCCTCTATGAAAGTAAGTTCAGCATTTTTACCCACTTCTGCTACTTTTTGAAAAAGAGCAGTGCTTACCTCCAGATCATCTATAGTATCAAACCACCCGAAGCGCACTTTTGGCTTTTCCTGTTCTTTTACCTCAATCCAGTTGATGATAGCCGCAATTCGACCCACAATTTCATCATTTTTGAATGCCAGGAAGAGCTGTGCTTCGGCATTTTTAAATACCGGGTTAGTTTTTTCGTCAAAAATTCGCATCTCTTCCGCGATAAGCGGAGGCACCCAATATTTAGAGCCTTTGTAAAGTTGAAAAGGAAAGGTTACAAATTTTTTTAAAAGTGCCTGGTTAGTTACTTTTTTTACCTGGATCATAGCAATTTAATTATTGTCTTCCGAAGAATCTTCAAGGGTATTCTCTTCTGTATTTTTTCTTTTCTTTTTGTTTTTTTTAGCTTTTTTTCGTTTTCCGGTCTTTACCTTTTTTATCCCCGTATCAATTCGCTTTATTTCATCTTTGTGATAATCCAGACGGTAAGAAATACCAATATTACCAAAGAGCCTCGAGGGCGTATCTTTCACACTAAAACCGAAAGAAGCATCTACCTGAAAACTTTTGTTGAGCAACCTGGCAGCACCTCCTCTAAAAAGCAGATCTGAGTATATATCACTATTAATTCCCTGATTCTCTGCAAAAATTGACCATTTTGGATTTTTAAGTGTATGGGTGAGTGTAATTATGTAACTAAGCGACGGATCATCGGTAGTAAACTTATTGTAGTATATATTTGAGACGAGCACCCACCTGCCGGCAAAATGGCTTTGGGTCATAACTCCCACTATCGGGCTTATAGAGGGATCATTCGGTAAAAAAGGATTGTCTGAAAAAATAATATTGGCACCTGCATAGATGGATACCGCGGGAATAAGGTCTTTCCATTTAAAAGAATTATTGGCTTTCCAGCTATACAGATTGGGTTTCGAAGCTTCCTGGTTTTTAAACGGATCAAAAATAAGATATTTTAAACCTACTGTGTTTCTCAGAAAATCACTGCGGTTTTCTTCTAAAGCGGGATTAAAAGCATTAAATGTAATATTCTCGAAGGCATACGAGCCATCCCAGATAAGTTCAAGCTGTTCAAATAGAAGGCCGTATCTGAATGCAAAATCGATCCCGAAAAATCCTGACTCGGTTCTTAGCCCTGTGTGTTTTTGTCGTTCTGTAAATAACCCGAATTCACCCTGAATTACATTTTCACCTACTGCATAAGCACTCATCGAAGCACCGGGACGGTTAGAATTAATTACATCTGTATATTGGGCATTGGAGGTGTGATATATAGTAAACAGCGCTAGTAACAGCACAATGGGAAGTTTTTTCATAAGATCAGGTTTTGGTCAAATATACTTGATTTTATTATTTTTTTAAGAGAAATACCCCAATTTTAAGCGGGTAGTGTTGTATTTTTGATTTTTGTAAAATCTACGTTTTCATGCAATTATTAAGAACTCTTTTAATTATTGTTTTAGTATATTACGGCCTCAAAATACTGGCAAGAATTTTTGGCCCTTCACTTTTCAGGTATGCTTCCAAAAAGGCCGCACAGCGGTATAATCGAGGTTTTAGGCAGCAGAGAAAAGAGCCTTATCAAAAACAAAAAGAAGGAGAAGTAACTATAGATACGCAGTCTGCACCAAAAACTTCGGGTAATCGTAAAGTAGGCGAGTATATAGATTTTGAAGAAATAAACGAACCAAAAAAGAGTAAATGAGCTTTTCGTTAAAAAAAGTACTTCCGCATGTAGGTATGGTACTTGTTTTTGTTGTGACTTCACTGGTTTATTTCTCCCCCGTATTGCAGGGAAAACGTATTTACCAAAGTGACATTGTACAATATTTGGGAATGGCCCGGGAACAAACTGATTTTAAAAATGAAACCGGAGAAGAACCTTATTGGGTCAATAATGCCTTTGGAGGTATGCCAACCTTTCAGTTAGGAGCCAATTATCCGCACAATTATATAAAAAAGCTGGATAAACTCATACGTTTTTTACCACGTCCGGCAGATTATCTTTTTTTGTATTTTTTGGGCTTCTATATTTTTTTCCTGGTTTTAAAAAATGATTACCGTCTGGCCGCGTTAGGTGCTTTGGCCTTTGGCTTTTCTACGTATCTTATCATTATACTTGGGGTAGGGCATAATGCCAAAGCCCATGCTATTGGCTATTTTCCTTTGGTACTTGCGGGTATTGTACTGGCTTTTCGACAAAAATATATATGGGGGTTTTTACTCACCACTCTCGCTATGGCATTGCAAATTAGTGCCAATCACTTCCAGATGACCTATTATCTTCTCTTATTGGTATTGGTTTTAGGTGTGGCATATCTTATAGACTCCATTAGAAAAGGAGAAGTGCTACATTTTGCAAAAACTACGGGCATATTGGCAATAGCAATAGTTCTATCGCTTGTTTTAAATGCAACCGGTCTCATGGCAACTAAGGAATATGCAGCCTGGAGTACCCGCGGTGAAACAGAACTTACCTTGTTACCAGATGGGTCACCACGAGGAGATGATAACGGACTCTCAAAAGAATACATCACCGAGTATAGTTACGGACTAGCAGAATCTCTTAATTTATTCATTCCGGGGTTATTTGGAGGCAGTAATAGTGAAAATCTGGGAGAGAACTCAGAAACCTACCGGTTTATGGTTCGGGAAGGTTTTTCCAGGGCACAGGCTAAACAACTTTCCGAAGGATTACCGGCCTATTGGGGAGATCAACCCATTGTAGCAGCGCCTGCCTATGTGGGAGCGACCGTCATTTTCATGTTCCTCTTAGGGGTGTTTTTAGTAAAAGGGCGTTTAAAGTGGTGGCTCTTAGGTGGAGCTATTCTCTCTCTGGTGTTATCATGGGGTAAGAACTTCAGTATCGTAACCGATTTCCTGATAGCATATTTTCCTATGTATAACAAGTTCAGAGCCGTATCTTCCATACAGGTGATCCTGGAGCTCTGCGTGCCCGCACTGGCCATGGCAGGTCTGTATCGACTTATGACGGATACCGGACGGGAACAAAAAGAAAAAGCACTTAAAACCACAGTTGGTATAATAACCGCAGTATGTGCCTTATTATTCGTTTTTAAGGGTAGCTTCAGTTTTGAAGGAGTTAATGACCTGTATTACCGGAAAAATATTTTTGGAGATGCTATCATGGATGCTATTGTAGAGGACAGAAAAGCCCTTTATACCAGGGATTTACTACGTTCTTTTATTCTAGTGTTAGTAACGGCAGGTTTGCTTTTTGCATTTCTCAGAGAAAAACTGCGTAAGAATACTTTATTATTGGTATTAACCGTAGTAGTATTGTTTGATCTTGTAGGCGTGGCAAGGCGTTATGTAAATGATGATGATTTTGTACAGGCCCGTATCTTGGAGCGTCCCTTTTCCATGAATACAGCCGACAAAGAAATACTTCGTGATACTACCGTATTCAGAGTATATGATCCCTCAGATGGTATGTCCGGAGCCCGGGCAGCATTCTTTCACAATTCCATAGGAGGGTACCATGCTGCCAAACCGGGGCGTTTTCAGGAACTTTACGATTACCAGATTGCCCGAAATAACGTTTCGGTCTTAAACATGCTTAATGTAAAGTATGTGTTTCAACAAGATGAAAAAGGAAATACATATCCAGCAGTAAATCCCTATACCAATGGTAATGCATGGTTTGTATCGTCCCTTATCAGAGCAGAGAACGCAGATGAAGAAATAAATGCACTCACTGATTTTGACGAAAAGAACCAGGCGGTTTTACGTGCGGGAACCGTACCTGAGACACTTTTTTCAACCCCGTTGGTCAAAGACAGCACTGCTTCTATAAAATTAACTTCATATAAACCCAATCATCTGGTATATAAAGCCCATACTGCTCAAAATGCCTTTGCGGTATTTTCGGAAATATATTATCCTAAAGGCTGGAATGCTTACCTTAACGGAGAAAAGGTACCTCACGTAAGGGCAAATTACGTTTTAAGGGCTATGGAAGTACCGAAGGGGCAGCACACTATTGAGTTTCGTTTTGAACCTCAGGTGGTGATAACCGGCAGCAGAATAAGTCTGGCAGGCTCCGTACTTTTTGTCCTCCTCACACTGGGAGCATTATACTATGAGTTTAAAGTTCGTAGAAATACGATATCTTCGGAATAACGATTTCCAATATGGCGGAAAAAGTACTTATTATTACGTACTACTGGCCACCAGCGGGAGGGCCGGGGGTGCAACGATGGCTTAAGTTTGTAAAATACCTGAGAGAGTTTACCATAGAACCGGTAGTATATGTACCGCAAGACCCTCACTACCCATTTAAAGACCCGACATTGTCGGAAGAGATTCCGGAAGGGATAACGGTATGGAAAAAGCCTATTTTTGAACCTTATGGGCTGGCCTCTGCCTTTGCCGGTAAAGAAGTGCATACTATAAGTAAAGGCATCATCCCCGAGAAAAAACAAACCTTAATACAACGATGTCTTTTGTGGCTAAGAGGAAATTTGTTTATTCCGGATGCTCGCAGATTTTGGGTGCGTCCTTCTGTAAAGTTCCTTAAAAAAAAGTTAGCACACGAAAATATTGAAACCATTATAACAACGGGGCCTCCGCATAGTTTACATCTCATAGGAGAAGGCTTAAAAAAACATTTTCCCAACGTACGATGGATAGCCGATTTTCGAGACCCCTGGACCACTATAGGGTACCACAAAGATCTAAAACTGACCAATTACGCGAAAAGGATACATGAAAAGCTGGAAAAAAAAGTGCTTACCACGGCAGATCATATTGTAGTGACCAGTCCTTCTACAGCGACCCTTTTTAAAGCACATACCTCACGCCCCATATCGGTTATTACCAACGGTTTTGACAAAAGGCCAGATACGCCACAGAAAAGATCAGATAAGTTTGTTTTGGCTCATATAGGGTCTTTATTAACAGGTCGTAATCCGAAAATACTATGGGAAGTGCTTGCTGAACTTCAAAAGGAGGTTGAAGGGTTTGCAGAAGATCTTGAGCTGGCCCTTGCCGGGGTTGTTAGTAAAGAGGTATTGGGAGAAGTTTACAGTGCAGGTTTACAAAATAATACCAGGGTAATGGGGTATATTTCTCATGAAGAAGTACTCAGGTTACAGTCTTCGTCATCAGTGCTCATACTTATTGAAATAAACAGGGAAGAAACCAGAAGCATCATACCCGGGAAACTTTTTGAGTATATGGCATCCCAAACTCCGGTTATTGCCATAGGCCCTAATGAATGGGATGTGTTTCAGATCCTTCAGAAAACAGGAATAGGTTCAGGCTATACATATACTCAAAAGCAAAAATTAAAAGAAAACATAGTATCTTATTATCAAAATTTTAAAGAAGGGGTAAAAACTACTTCTTATCCCGATATAGAAAAGTACAATAGAAAGTATTTAACTGCGAAACTCGCTAACGTGATCAAGAATATATGATGGGTACCATTGCCAGTCAGTCTTTTAAAAATATGGTTAGCACATATCTGGGCTTTCTTTTTGGTGCACTCAATATCCTTTTTTTATATCCCTTTTTTCTTAAAGATGATTATTTTGGCCTTATAGGATATCTGTTATCTACGGCCAACATAATGATGCCTCTCCTTGCCTTTGGAGTACCCAATACTTTTGTTAAATTCTATACATCGTACAAGACAGATGTTGAACAGAGGCGTTTTACCACAACCATGTTCTTTTTGCCGTTATTCATTATCCTGCCCGTAGGTCTTATAGGCATATTGGCGTACCAACAGATTACCGACATACTTACCTCTGTTAACACGATCACAGAACCTTATGTCTGGACCATTTTTGTAGTAGCAGCGGCTATGGCCTATTTTGAGGTTTTTTATGCTTGGTCAAAGATCCATATGAAAACGGTATATGGTAATTTTTTAAAGGAGGTTTTTCACAGGGTAGCCATTATGGTACTTTTGTTAATGGTGTCTTTTAGCTGGCTTACCCCAGATCATTTTATTTATGCTGTAGTGGGAGTTTATCTTATACGCAGTTTACTCATGATGGTAAGTGCCTTTGGAATTCGTAAGCCGGTATGGGAGTTTAAGTTGCCTAAAAACAGTAGTGCTGTTTTGAAGTATTCTTCACTTATTATAGTAGCAGCTTCTGTAGCAGTTATTTTACTGGATATTGATAAGTTTATGCTGGGGCAGTATATTGCTATTGAAAATATAGCTTTTTATAATGTAGCCGTATTTATATCTATGGTGATCATAGTGCCTGGGCGAGCCATGCATCAGATCACATACCCTATAACGGCCAGTCTTATGAACAAAGGAGATACAAAAAAGCTTGAAAGCCTTTATAAAAGAAGCTCACTTACTCTTTTTGTTGTGAGCGGGCTATTGTTTTTACTTATAACTATGAATATAAATGAGTTGTACAGGTTGCTGCCTGAGCAATACAGTGAGGGGATATGGGTAGTTTTGTGTATTTCTCTGGCTAAGCTTACTGATAATATACTGGGAAACAATAACTCTATAATTTTTAACTCCGATTATTACCGGGTAATGCTGTATTTTGGTGTTTTTCTGGCTGTTCTTACCATCATTCTCAATATGATATTCATTCCTGTTTGGGGTATTCACGGTTCTGCTTTTGCCACACTACTGGCTTTTCTAATATATAACACTATTAAAATAAGCTTTGTATATAAACGGTTCCGGATACATCCTTTTTCAAAAGGAACTGTGATATTGGGTGGAATATTGATACTGTTGTCTCTGGTATTCTATTTCTGGAATTTCACTTTTCATCCTATTCTCAATATAGCCTTAAAATCGCTTTTAATAGGAGGGGGATACGTAATACTTATAAAAGTATTTAATGTTTCTGATGATATCTCCAGGTTGCTACGTAAATATCTATGATAAGAAGAATCCGCATTCCCGATTAACGATCCTGCGGATTCTCACTAAACTAACCAACCAAATCTATAAAACAACGTAGTTTACTAATTTCTTCTTCCTCTTCGTTCTCCTGAAGCTTTTACTGCCCTGGAGCTTCTGTTTTTTTTGGAAGAACTATAGCTTTTCCCTGAATGGTTTGTAGAGGCCGTTTTTACGGAATTACGGCGTGAGGATGGGTTTCTTCCAACAGAATTGTCTTTTCTTCTGTCATGGGCAGACACCGCTCTCTGGCTCTTTTCCCTGGCTCTACTATTTTTATTTACTTCATTCCGATAGGTATTTCGTTTTCTATCTACTGTATTTTTATTGGCAATACGCTGATTCCTGTTAACGGCATTAGCATCTCTGTTTCTTTGTGTGTGTTGTACCGCAGGGGTATTGCGTGATCTTCTTTCATCAGTATTTCTGTTGGCAACACGCTGGTTCCTGTTAACGGCATTAGCATCTCTGTTTCTTTGTGTACGTTGTACCGCAGGGGTATTGCGTGATCTCCTTTCATCAGTATTTCTATTAACTACTTGTGACCTTCTGTTTGAACGAACGTCTGATCTTACTGAATTTTGATTTCGGCTTACCTGACCTGATGAACGGTTATATCCTCTTCTGGTAGCTACCCGGTCTCTTTGACTATAATTGGCACGGGTAACTCGTCTGTCATTCTGGTAAATGGCATGCCTTCTGTTATTTCGTTTATAATGGTAAGTTCTACCAACAGT
This sequence comes from Ascidiimonas aurantiaca, assembly GCF_037646345.1. NCBI lineage: Bacteria > Pseudomonadati > Bacteroidota > Flavobacteriia > Flavobacteriales > Flavobacteriaceae > Ascidiimonas > Ascidiimonas aurantiaca. Next base: position 134,361 of record NZ_JBBEWR010000001.1, read on the forward strand.
TGCATGACGAAACCTCACATTATTTCTATAGGGCCTGTGAAATGTAAATCTCGCAGGGTTGTAAAATCTTCGGTAAGGCCTGTAATCTACGATGCAAAACATTTGGGGCGGTAATCTGAAAAACCTGTGAAAAGGTCTGTAAACATATACACGGTTGTGTATATTGATAAAACCATTAAACCGGTTAAACCTTCCCAGATGATTATAGTTAATGAACAGACCACCCACTCTAAACAACCTTCCTCTGTCATAAAACAGATCTACAGAACCAATACGGTTTACACGGCCGTAAAAATCATAGAATATAGGTATGTTCTCTATCTGTATAACGGCTCCGAAATCATCGTATTGAATAAAAGGATCATAATTGAATCCGGAGTTGAAACTTAAGTTTACATTTCCAAGATTTACGTTGGCTCCTACAAACGGACCCTGATCTGCATAGAAGTCAAACTGGCCATCAGGAAAAACTGAAAAGGTAATTCCCCCTTCCATGAAAATAATGGAATTTTGATAACCAAAAGACCTGTTGTCAAATACGTGTTCGGTGCTATTGGCATTCAATGCATAAACACCGGTAACTGCTGCAATAAAAAAGATGACCAGATTTTTCATGACACTAAGTTTTAAATTAAACATAACTTTTGGTTGATACTTCAATAGAATCAAACAGCGTGCCAAAAAACCAGGATGCATTATATATCTCTGATAATCAGTAGTTTATTTTTCAGATAAATAAGATACTTATGTAAGTTTAAGTTTAAGGTATTGAGCGGTGTAGGAGTTTTTATTTTCTGCCATCTCTTCGGGAGTGCCTTCTGCAACGATCTCTCCACCGTTAATGCCGCCTTTTGGCCCCAGATCCAGAATATAGTCGGCACATTTAATAAGGTCCAGATTATGCTCTATGACTATTACAGAATGTCCTTTCTCAATTAAGGCATCAAAAGATTTGAGTAGTTTTTTAATATCATGAAAATGAAGTCCGGTAGTAGGCTCATCAAAAATAAACAGGTTTTTTTCGCGGGTTACCCCTTTCATTAAGAATGAAGCCAGTTTAATTCTCTGTGCTTCTCCTCCCGAAAGGGTAGAAGAGGATTGCCCCAGTGTTACGTACCCCAGCCCTACATTTTGGAGGGAGGTAAGTTTGGAAGCTATCTTTTTTTGTTTGTGCTGCGTAAAAAATTCAACCGCATCATCAATGGTCATATTTAATACATCATCAATGTTCCTGTTTTCGAAGGTTACTTCAAGCACTTCTTTTTTAAACCTTTTTCCGGCACATGTTTCGCATTCCAGATGTACATCGGCCATAAATTGCATTTCTATGGTAACCTCTCCTTCACCTTTACAGGTTTCACAACGCCCCCCATCTACATTAAAAGAAAAGTGTTTGGGCTGGTACCCTCGTATTTTAGCCAGCTTTTGGGCAGCAAAAAGGCTTCTTATATCGTCATAGGCCTTAATGTAGGTTACCGGATTGGAGCGTGAAGAGCGGCCTATAGGATTTTGATCAACAAACTCTACCCCTGTAATTTCAGAGTACTCGCCCTCAATTTTGGTAAACTGGCCGGCTTTCATACCGTAACCACCAATACTTTTAAGAATAGCAGGATATAAGATTTTCTTAACCAGGGTGCTTTTACCACTGCCGGAAACGCCGGTTACTACGGTGAGCCGGTTTAAGGGAAAAACAGCAGTAATATTTTTAAGATTGTTTTCCCGGGCTCCCACAATTTTTATATAGTTCCGGGAGGTACGTCTTTTTTTGGGAACAGAGATCTCCATAGAACCATTGAGGTACCCCGCAGTAAGGGTATTTTGTTGTAATAAATGCCCGTAGCTGCCAGATGCTACTACATTACCACCGTGGGTTCCTGCTTCAGGGCCTATATCTATAATCTCATCAGCGGCTTTCATAATATCTTCATCGTGCTCTACTACGATCACGGTATTTCCAAGATCCCGGAGTGATCTTAAAACAGAAATGAGTTTTTCAGTGTCTTTAGGGTGTAAACCGATACTTGGCTCATCTAGTATGTACATAGAGCCTACAAGGCTACTGCCCAGTGATGTGGCCAGATTAATACGTTGCGATTCACCTCCAGAAAGTGTATTAGACCTCCTGTTTAAGGTAAGGTATTCCAACCCCACATTAGAGAGAAACTGTAAGCGGCTGTTAATTTCTTTGAGTAGCCTTTGGGCTATTTTCATTTCATGTTTTTCAAGAGTCAATGTCTTGAAAAAAGCAGCTACCTCGTTAAGAGGCATCTCTACCAGATCTGTAATGGTTTTGCCACCTATTTTTATGTTATTGGCTTCCGGCCTCAGGCGCTTGCCTTTACAAAGGTTACAACGTGTTTTACCGCGATACCTGGACAGCATTACGCGGTTTTGTATCTTATAACTTTTTTCTTCCAGAAATATGAAAAAATCGTTGAGGCCTTCAAAATATTCGTTTCCGTTCCAGACAAGTTGTTTTTGCTCTTCTGAGAGTTGGAACCAGGGCTTGTGAATGGGAAAATCAAATTTATAGGCATTGTTTACCAATTGGTCACGGTACCAGCTCATGCTGTCACCACGCCACGGAAAAACCGCATTTTCATAAACAGACAGACCGGTATTGGGAATTACCAGATCTTCATCTATACCTATCACATCGCCATATCCTTCACATTTAGGACACGCTCCGTAAGGGTTATTAAAGCTGAAAAGATGTACATTGGGTTCTGGAAATGAAATACCGTCAAGTTCAAATTTATTGCTAAAAGTTGTTTGTTGCCCCGTTCTCAGGTCTTCTAAGATGCATACCCCTTTTCCTTCAAAAAAAGCCGTATCCACCGCATCGGCCAGCCGGTTTTCAAAATCTTCACCATGTTGTACGATCACCCTATCTACTACCAGGTAGAAATTGTGTTCTATATTCTCAGTAATTTCATCAATCCGTATTACTTTATCCCTGTATTTAATACGTGCGTATCCTTGTTGCAGCAGTATTTTAAGTGCTTTTAATATATCGCGATCTTTAGGAATATGTACAGGTGCGAGTAACAGTAGTTTATTTCTTTCGGGAAGTGTTTTTACGTAGTTAATTACATCGGTTACCGTATGTTTTTTTACAAGACCTCCAGATACGGGAGAATAGGTTTTACCAATACGGGCGTACAATAACTTTAGGTAATCATAGATCTCGGTAGTAGTACCTACAGTAGATCTGGGATTGGTAGAGTTTACTTTTTGTTCAATAGCAATGGCAGGAGCAATTCCTTTTATATAATCTACTTTGGGTTTATCCAGTCTGCCCAGAAACTGACGTGCATAAGATGAAAGGCTTTCCACATAACGTCTTTGACCCTCAGCATAGAGGGTATCAAAAGCAAGGCTGGATTTGCCCGAACCTGATAAACCCGTAATAACTACCAGTTTATTACGGGAAATGGCAACGTCTATATTTTTTAAATTATGCAGTTTCGCCCCTTTGATAAGAATGTTTTTTTTGGGGTCTAGCAACTCGATATCTGTCATAATGTTTTATGAAAGTGACAAAGATACTAATATCCTGTTTGTGTATAAAATGATCTAATGAAAAGAAATCATTAGAAAAATTCTTTTAAAAATTTGCATTTTTTTAAGGAATAATAGTATATTTGAGCCGATTGAGTAAATAAATAGCCTATTCCACAAAATTACTTTTAACTAAATTAATCAGCCCTTAGTCAGTTTTTTATAAAAACAGGCGCACCAAATTTAACCTAAAAGTAATTTTGTATTATGGACGAAATTCGCAACGACTCAGTTCTACTCGAGAGTTATCTTGCCGGTAACGAAACATCTCTGGAAATACTTATTAATCGCCATTCCCAGCGTATTTATAGTTTTATTTTTTCTAAAGTGTATGATAAAGATGTCGCTGAAGACATTTTTCAAGATACCTTTATCAAAGTTATAAAAACGCTTAAAAGAGGTTCTTATAACGAAGAAGGTAAATTTTTACCGTGGGTAATGCGTATTGCGCATAACCTGGTGATTGATTATTTCAGAAAGAACACCCGTATGCCCAAGTTTGAAGGCAATGATGACTTCAATATTTTTAGTGTAATCGGAGATCCTTCTTTAAATGCCGAAAAGCAAATTATTAAAGATCAGGTAATCGATGACCTGCGTAAGCTTATTGATGAACTCCCTTATGACCAAAAGGAAGTACTAATGATGAGAATGTATAAGGATATGAGTTTTAAAGAAATATCAGAAGTAACAGGTGTTAGCATTAATACAGCATTGGGAAGAATGCGTTATGCTATTATTAATCTCAGGAAGATCATAAACAAGCACAACATCGTTTTAACTAATTAAATAGGTTGATACAATAAATTGTATAAGAGTACGTTATTATCTATGAACAAAAAGCATAGATATGGCAAAACTTTACTCTGAACTTTCTTCATCTGAGATGAAAAATTTGAAACCTAAGAAAGAAACCATTGAATTCTTGTTAAATTATTCAAAGGCTTTAAGTGTTATTAATTACAAAACGTTGAAGTTTGACACACTTCTGAACTAAACTTTGTTAAAACCCGTTTCATACGGGTTTTTTCGTTTTATAATATTGGTTAATTACAGATTTTCTACCGATGGTGCGGGTTATGATATCCTTTTCAAGATCCCAGCCTCTTGCGGGACTGTATTCTCTTGCATAATATATGATCTGCAAATGTAGTTTGTTCCATTTTTCTTTAGGGAACAGTCTTTTTGCGTCTTTTTCAGTTTGTATTACGTTTTTGCCGTTTGAAAAACCCCAGCGATGCATAAGGCGATGAATATGGGTGTCAACAGGAAACGCAGGAATACCAAATGCCTGTGACATTACTACGCTGGCGGTTTTGTGCCCTACGGCCGGTAAGGATTCTAACGCTTCAAAGTCTGCAGGAACCTCACCTTTGTATTTATCAATAAGAATATGGGAAAGTTCATAAATACCTTTTGATTTCATTGGAGAAAGACCTACGGGTTTAATAATTTCCCGTATTTCTTCCTGTGAAAGCTTTATCATGGCATAAGGATTATCAGCTCTTTCAAAAAGAAGAGGGGTAATCTGGTTTACACGTGCATCTGTGCTTTGCGCAGAAAGCAGCACGGCAATAAGAAGGGTATAAGGATCGGTATGATCTAACGGAATGGGAACTGTAGGGTATGTTTCATTTAACTTTTCAATAACAAACGTTACTTTTTCTGCTTTGGTCATTTTTAGTTATTTTTAAACAAAAATAATCAAATTAAAAGTTGACTATGAAAACACTTACAGCAGGTGAGAAAGTACCAGATTTTACAGCGTTAGATCAAGACGGTAATACTATTTCATTATCTGATTATAAAGGAAAAAAGCTTATTGTTTTTTTCTACCCTAAAGCAAATACTCCAGGGTGCACAGCAGAAGCATGTAATTTAAGAGATCATTATTCAGAGCTGCAGTCTCAGGGATTTGAGCTGTTGGGAGTAAGCGCCGATTCTCAAAAGAAACAGGCTAATTTTAAAAATAAGTTTGAATTTCCCTTTCCTTTACTTGCTGATGAGGATAAAACAGTAATCAATACCTTTGGCGTATGGGGCCCTAAAAAGTTTATGGGAAAGGAATATGATGGTATTCACAGAACTACATTCATTATTGATGAGGAGGGAGTTGTAGAACGAGTTATTGAAAAAGTAAAAACCAAAGATCATGCGGCGCAGATACTAACGGCCTCTTAAAATAAAAGCCTCTTTTAAGAGGCTTTTATTTTTTTGGTATTGTCTGTTTTGTTACTTTCTGCATCATATCCAAACAATCCTTTTTCTTTTATGAGCTCTGCTATTCCTTCCGGCAGCATGGTTTCCCAGCCATCTTCGGCATTTGCTATTTTCCGCAGCACTTCACGAGAAAAGATGTCCAGAATATCCGGTTCGTAGTCAAAAATATCAACAAGGCGTCCATTATACTTGAAGAATTTGTACAATTCTTTCATACGTGGGTGTACCTTAAGGTTATTGCTGGTAATAAGTTGTCCTGTTTCCTGATTCATCATGGGGTACAGATATACCTTCAGGTCCTTATAAAATAGTTTTCCAAAGGCTTCCAGAATACCACCGCTTAAATGGCGATAGTATTTCTCGTCAAAAATCTCTATGAGATTATTTACTCCCATGGTAAGCCCTAATCGTTCTTTGGTATAATGTGAAAAGTATTCTACTACTTTATAATACTCTTTAAAATTAGAGATCATTACTGTTTGTCCAAGTGAGCATAACAATTCGGCACGATCCATAAAATCCTGCTCATCAATTTCACCTTCTGCTTTTAAGTTGGAAAGTGTAATTTCAAAAATAACTACCGTTTTATCTACATTAACCTTGTTTTCTTTAATGAATATGTCATATGATTTTTTATACATATCCATATTTACTTTGGTTACAGGGCGAAAGCTGCCTCTCAATGCAAGGATATTTTTTTTGTAAAGAATACGTGCAGGTAGTATATTATTTCCATCGGGGCCAAACATTACTGCTTCAGTCATACCATTTTTAATAAGCTGGAGGCTCATTAAACGATTGTCTATATTTTTAAACCGGGGCCCGGAAAAATTAATGGTATCAATTTCTATAGTGTCTTTGTCAATATGGTCATACAGATAGCGCAGTAACTTGCGCGGGTGCTCAAATTTATAAAACGCCCCATAAATGAGATTCACTCCCATAATACCCAGGGTTTCCTGTTGTAACCGGGCTTCGTTTTGATGAAATCGCACATGTAATAAAATTTCATTATAACCCTCATCTGGGGCTACCTGAAAGCGTATGCCCATCCAGCCATGGCCTTTGAATTTTTTTGCAAAATCAATAGTGGCTACTGTATTGGCATAGCTGAAATATAATTTGTTCGGGTTCTTTTCTCTGGAGATACGTTCTTCAATAAGGTTCATTTCATATGAGAGCATTTTTTTCAGGCGTGCCTCAGTAACATATCTTTTATCATCTTCTATACCATAAATAGCATCGCTAAAGTCTTTATCGTATGCACTCATGGTTTTGGCTACTGTTCCGGAAGCTCCACCGGAACGGAAAAAATGCCTGGCCACTTCCTGGCCTGCACCAATTTCTGCAAAGGTACCATAAATGTTATCATTTAGGTTGATTCTGAGCGCTTTAGCTTGTGTGGATGGAATGTTCTCAAACTCCTTGTCGCCCGTTAAAACAGTAGCCATAAATATTTGTGATTTGTTTATGACAAAGTTACTAAGAATCGGTCATGAAATCCCTAAATTAATTATAAATTTGAAGAAAAATACACTTTTGAAAGTAACGTTTTTAGGTACAGGAACTTCACAGGGAATCCCGGTTATTGGCAGCAATCATCCGGTTTGTTTAAGTGATGACCCCCGCGATAAACGCCTCAGGGTTTCTGTATTGATAGAATGGGACGAGTATGTATATGTAATTGACTGCGGCCCTGATTTCAGACATCAGATGCTTACTAATAAGGTTACCCGTATAGACGGTGTTGTTTTTACACATGAACATGCAGACCACACTGCGGGTCTTGATGATATAAGACCTTTTTTCTTTCGGCAGGGAGATATTCCAGTATATGCCCATAAACGAGTGTTGGGGGAATTGAAACGACGTTTTGATTATATATTTGCTAATGAAAACCGTTATCCTGGAGCACCGGCCGTAGTAGAGAATGAAGTGCGTAATGAACCTTTTCTTCTCGGGAACCTCAGCGTAATACCTATTGATGTTATGCATAATCGCTTACAGGTATTTGGCTATCGCTTTGGTGATTTTGCATATCTTACTGATGTTAAAACAGTTCCTGAAAAAGAAATGAGTAAACTGCGGGGGCTGGATGTTCTGGTAGTAAATGCATTACGCGTAGATCCTCATCATTCTCATTTTAATCTGGAAGAGGCTCTGAATTTTGTAACAGCCGTAAGCCCGGAAAGAGCTTACTTTACCCATATAAGCCACTTACTGGGTTTTCACGAAGAAGTACAGCGTACGTTGCCGCCCAATGTATTTCTTGCGTATGATAATCTGAGTATTCATTTAAAATAAGTACCATTTCTATGAAAAGCCGCATTTTTTTATACCTCTTTATTTTTACAATGCTTATTGCTCTTTTTCAATATGTAAACACTAAAAAATATGTGGAGGCCACAGATGAAAAAATAGAAAGACTGGAAAATAAAGTAACAAAGCTTCAGGATTCTACAGAGCAATTGCTTATGGAAAATCTGGATCTGCATTATTTTGATCTGGAAAACAATGATGATGCACTTTCTTATTATGACCATTTACAGATAACAGACCTGCCCGGGTATATTGCAGACCGACTTTTGGAAACCAATGAAAAAAAAGGCGATAACCCTTTGGTTCCTTATGCAGGGATGAACGGGGATATGAAGATCAACAAAATAAAAATACTAAACCATAAGTGGATCATTGCCGATTTTAGTGATGGTTCCTATTGGGGAGAGCTATTGTTAAGTTATGAAATGGCAGACGATGGTTCAGTTTCTTTTACCCTAATAGCACATTTGCTATATACGGGTATAGGGATGTAATAAAAACCAGAACCCCGCCGGCTCTAATGAAAACGATGATTACAACTTACTCAAAAGCCATTTCAGGAACGAATTAAAATTATCTGGAGCTACACCGTGCCCTACGGGAAACTCTTCATATACATGATCAATACCGTGTTTTTCCAGAAACGGAGCTGTTTTTCTGGCCCATTCTACCGGGATTACCTGATCAACAGAGCCGTGAGAAACGTAGATCGATAAATGCGCATAAGCATCGTTTTGTGAAGGAAACGCAATGAGTTTTTCATTTATATATCCGCTCAAAGCAATTACCTGTTTTACTTTTTCAGGAAATGACAAAGCGACTGAAAAGCTTAAAACCGTTCCCTGGCTAAACCCTAAAAGAGAGATATTGTTTGCATCAAGATCATAGGCTTCTACAGCTTCATCAATAAACTGTACAATTGCATCACGAGATACCAGTGCCTGCTTATCATCACTCCACTTCCCATCGTGAGCATCGAAGTGAATGGCATACCATGCATACCCAGAAGGCATCAGTTCATAAGGAGCACGCACAGAAATAATAAAAAGTTTATCGGGCAGGTAGGAAGCAAAAGAAAAAAGGTCTTCCTCATTGCTCCCGTATCCGTGAAGCAATATGAGTGCCGGAGCATTTTCACTGGCAGTTTTTGGAGAGCGAATAGTATGAGTAAGAGAAAGGTCTTTTGCTTGCATTAGTTAACGAATTTAAACCATTGTTGAAATTTTTCCCCAAGAAAGGGGATCTGTGTTTTTTTGCATTGAAGGGCACCAATAAAACCATATCCCCATAAAACAATTATAAAAACATAGAAAGCTGAGGATATTAACCAACTGTCAAACTGACTGATTAAAAAACCCAGGGCATAAAATAAAATATGTATGCCCAATGCCTGCCGAATATGAAAACGGGCAAAGGGGTTTTTAGGTTCCAGGTTCATGAACAATGCGATTAAACAGCCTATAATTGTTATATAGCTTATAATAGCAGTAGTCCTTCCTTCTTTATAGGTTACATTTTCCATTGTTTTCAAGAGTTTAAGACCAGTTCTTTCCCTGCAATAATACCCAGTGCTTTTCCTTTACAGAGTTGTCCTAAAAAGGCACTGTTATGAGAAGATGATTGAATCATACTTTCAGAAAAGGTATATTCTGGATTTGGATCGAAAAGAGTTAAACACGCTTCTGTATTTATGGCTATGGGAGGTGAAGGTATATTGAAACGTTTTTTACCCGAAGTGAGCAGGCGAATGGCGGTTTCTGTACCCAATACCTTATTTAGCATACCAAAGGCGCTTTCCAGGCCAATAGTACCGTAAAGAGCATAATCAAACTCTACTTTTTTATGTTCTACATCCAAAGGGTTATGGTCGGTAGTCACCATATCAATGGTCCCGTCTTTAATCCCTTTCTTGAGCGCTTCAATATCATTTTGTGTTCTTAAAGGAGGTAGCACCTTGAAATGTGTATCAAAAGAAGCGAGTACCTCATCTGTAAAACACAAATGGTGAACACTTACGCTGCAACTCACATTAAGTCCTTTCTTTTTTGCATTCCTGATCAGATCAACAGATCGTGCGGTAGATATGGTTGGGATATGTAATTTGCCATGTGTATATTCTAAAATAAAAAGATCACGAACAATCTGTAGTTCCTCTGCTATTGAAGGGATACCTTTAAGCCCTAAACTGGTAGCGGCAACTTCTTCGTTCACTAATCCTTTACCTGCAATATTATGATCCTGAGGAAATGAATACACCAATCCGTCAAACCCTCTTGCGTATTGAAAAGCAATTTTAAGCAAATTTGGATTTTTAACGGGCTTTTGGTAATCGTAAAAGGCAACGGCTCCTGCATTATACATATCGTAAAGCTCTGCAAGATGAGTACCTTTACCACCCTGGGTGAGCGCTCCTATTGGATGAACTGTAACTGCATTTTGTAAGCTTCTGGTTTTAATAAACAACACATCTGCTTTGGTATCTATTACCGGTAAGGTATTAGGATTTACAGCTACATTGGTAAAACCACTGGCTGCAGCAGTACGTAAACCGTTGGCGATATTCTCTCTGCTTTCATAACCCGGCTCTCCAAAACTCACACCACTATCAAACCAGCCGCGTGATACATGCAGGTTTGGTATGGTGAGTATGGTATAGTTATCGTTAGAAGCTATACTATTAGGTTCTGTGATACGGGTAATGAAACCGTTTTCAATAAAAATATCCTTTTCAGTTTGATGATGTTTAGATCCCGGGTCAATTATGCGTACAGACGTAAGGAGAATATTCATTTAAAATATTTTATAAGGAGCATTTCAATAGCCAAAAAGACCAATGCAAAAATAACAAACCATTTCCAAAAGGCTTTCACCTCATTCTCTTTTTTAAATTTTTCATAAAGTTCTCCGAGTTCTGTGGTAACTGATTCTCCTTTTAAAACGCTTTCAGGATCATATACCAGTGTGCTTTCATCTCTCGGGTAATTAAAGCTGAGCTTTTGCAAAAGTTCATCTCCGTTCTTTACATTGTAAATGCCTGGGGTATCCGGGCCTTCACCCGTAATAAGTTCTACCCGGTTACTGAATGATTGTTGCATGGGGATGAGGCGCATTTCATCATTTTCCAGATACAAAACGTCATCTTTTACCAATTTGGTTTTTACGGCAATCCTTGAGGATGTGCCTATGTCATAATACAAACGGGGAAGGGGCATGCTGTTACGTGCAATATTATAGAATACCGGCACGACCAGGGGTGAATTAATAAAATCAGATACGGTGGCTTCCAAAGGCGATGTAAATACGTAAACTCCTGATGTATTAAACAGAAAGGGACTGCCATCCTGATATCTTAAAATGGGTACAACGCTTTGGTTTGTATGAAAACTGAACCGGGTTTCCGGATACTGAAAATTAGTGACCCTTTCTTCAAAAACATTTTTAAAAACAGGGTGATCAAAATTAATACCGGTAACCTTTTTAGGTACACTATCCATCTTTTTAAAGTCCCGGATGCCAAAACGGTTCAAAAAGCGATTATAGCTGCCTATTTCCTGCTGTTCCGGAGGTATTATGATAAGATACCCGCCTTTTTCAACAAAATTGATAAGGGCCGTAAACAGGCTTTCACGAATATCTGGTAGCTGATTGAGAATAATAAGATTTTGTTGTTCAATGAGGCTGAAGTTTAGCTGATTGTAATTGGCACTGCTGTATGAGAACTCATCATCGGTATATATTCTTTCAAGAAAATTGGCATTTGTTGCATTTACCGAAAGAACATATATCTTTTCAGGTAAGTTAAGATTAAAAAATAATTGATTGTCGTAAGAAAGTCCGGAGTCATCCACGGTAAGTGAAGCGGTAAAAGCTTTGTTGGAGGGGATGGTAAAAGTAACCCTGGCCTTCTGTTCATTGTTAAATTCGGCACTTGCTTTGGCTAATAATCGATCATCCAGATAAAGTGATACAGGTTGTGAATTGTTATCTGTCTCACTTTTTTGGAGTAAAACGTCAATTTCAAGAGTGTTGGCTGTTACTGCAGAAATATATACACTGTCAATACTAATATTACTGGTTTGCTGCGGGGTCATTTTTACGGGCCATACTCTAACAGTAGTATTGGTGAGATCGTTTAGGGAAGAAGCTTTTTGTTGAAAATCGGAAATCCAAATCAGGTTTTTTGTGACAGCAGTATCACTGGAAAAGTGATTACGCGCTTTAAGCATAATTTCTTCCGGAAGTAATTGCCTGTTGGTATATGATAGTTGTAAAAGTTCATTTTTAACAGCGCCTATGCGGGTATTAAAAAAATCTTCGTTGTTGGTAAACAAATGCAATTCTTCGTTTTCCGGAATATGTTCAAGTAACCCCTGAACAGCTGAAAAAAGCAGGGCTCCTTTTTCATCACGCGATTCCATGCTGAAGGAGTTATCCAGGTAAATTATATTTTGAACATTAGTAGAAGCCTGTGTTTGCTCAGCTTTAAAGGGTTGTGCAAATGCAAAGATCAATCCTGCAAGAGCTAAAAGGCGTGATAATAATACCAGCCATTTTTTTAAAGTAGCACTTTTTCGGGTTTGACGGGTAACGGTTTTTAGTAAACGTACATTGGTAAAAGTTACTTTTTGAAACCTTCTGAGCTGAAAAAGATGTACAATCACCGGAATAATGAGTAAAAAAAGTGCCCAAAGAATTTCCGGATGTTTGAATTGCATGTGCATTAAAAGTTTTTCAAATATAAACCATTAGCCCGTTTTTTAATATATTCTTTTTCTTTTTAAAAGGCACATCAGTATTTTGCGGGAATATCTCCGGGTAAAGAATTGTTTATAAACTCTCTGATATCATCGTTTGCTTTTATTAGATCTTCGTAACGCAGATACATCATATGGCCACTTCGGTACCCTTTAAAACTTAATCGGTCTTTCATTTTACCGCTTTTATCCAGTTGCCAAAGGGTATATTTGGCATTGAAATAGGTGGTGGCTCCGTCAAAATAGCCGGCCTGTACCATTACTTTTAGATAGGGGTTTTGAGCCATAGCCTGCCTCAGGTTTTCTCCAGTATTATCATTGCTTTGATCCCAGGGCCTTACCGGGCCAAACATATTGTATTTGATATCGGTCTTAAAATTAAGGTGTTCACTAATGTAATAGTTAATAGCCGGCGTAAAGGAATGTAGCCATGAGGTAAGTTCTGAATTGTAGTCCGGACGGTCTCCGGCCTCTTTTGCATCGATACCCAGATACCGGCTGTCCAGCCTGCCCACGGTATAGCCACGGTCTCTTAAGAGTTCTTTCCAGAAATATCTGAAAGGTACTTCCAGATTATGCTGCATGATCACATTTGCATCGATACCTGAATACTTTGCCATTTGCATGGCTATTTCCTGTTTTTTTTCGGGTTCCAGAAATCCGCCCATCACTAGTGAAGGCAACAATTCGTTTATGGCATAGTTTTCTACTTCTGGAAGCAATTCGTCCAGGTCTTTTGTCTGTAATTCGGGAGCAAGTGCCTTTTGATACCATGCTGCCGCTGCAAAATAGGGTAATCGGTTAGCCACTTCTACAGGGCCTCCTCGTTCTATGCCCAGCCCGGTAGGAGATACCAGAATGACACCGTTAAGATACATCCACTGGGCGTTTTGCAGTTCCAGTGCTAATCCTGACACACGGGTGGTACCATAACTTTCTCCAATAAGATATTTGGGAGAGCGCCAACGGTTATTTCGGGAAACAAAAGTATTGAGCCATTCGGCCAGGTATTCAATGTCTGCATTAACTCCAAAAAAGGTTTTGCGATCCGGTTTTTGATCTCCTTTATGAATAATTCTGGAATAGGCAGTATTCACCGGATTTACATACACAATATCCGCGATATCGAGAATGGAGTGCGGGTTCTCTTTTACTCCATAAGGCTGTATGGGATACCCTTCTTGGTCAATGTTAAGAATACGGGGCCCCGTATAGGCAAGATGCATCCATACGGAAGCAGAGCCGGGCCCGCCGTTAAAGGAAATTACTAAAGGTCTGGAGGCCCGGTCTTTTATATCCGAACGCTGATAATACGTATAAAAAAGGGTAGCAATGGTTTCTCCGTCCTTATCCCATACCGGTTGCGTTCCTGAAGTAGCGGTATATGGAAATTTTTTTCCCTTAACCGTAACTTCATGGGTAGTTACCACGGTAGTGTCTGCAGGAATTTTTCGATCCTGGCTATATACTAAACTTAAAGAAAGGGCAAAGAAAATGGATAAAAGACTTTTTCGAATCATTTTGTAGTTAAATTAGCCTGCCTAAAATACAACAAAATGAAAAAAAAGGATGCTTTTTAACATCCCTTTAAAACTGCTTTCTCTTTTCAGGGGTTCTTTGCCGTATTCTCATCATTCAGTGCTTCCATAAAAGCAATCAGATCATTTACTTCTTCGGTATCCAGTCCCAGCGGGTCTGGAGGTAGTGTCTGGCCCTCCAGAGGAATACCTATTCCCTGACCTCCGCCTCGATTGTAAAAATCTATTACTTCCTCCAGGGTGGTATATACACCATTATGCATATAAGGAGCGGTTAAAGCAACATTGCGAACGGTGGAAGTTTTAAAGAAGAACTCACGTTCAGGTGTTTTAAACAAATTATAGCGACCCTTGTCAGCATCAATTACGGCATTTAGGGTGTCATTTTTAGAAGGAACTCCAATTGCCTCCATTTCAGATTCTCGGTATGCTACGGGAACGGTACCATTAAACAGAGGAGGGAAGTGGCAAGTGGCACACTTGGCTTTTCCCATAAACAGATTAAATCCGTTTATTTCCCGTTCAGTGAGTTCTAATGTACCGTTAATACCTTTGTCAAAACGTGAATTAAAAGGTGAAAGGGCGCGAATATAGGTGGCAATGGCATTTCTTATATTATCATGGGTAGCCCCGGAAGGGTAGAGTTCTTTAAAGGCGGTTACATACTCCTGGTTTTTATTTACTGCTTTTTGAATAAAACCCAGATCTGAATGAAATTCGTTCTCATTTTCTACTACTGAGATGATCTGTCCTTCAAGGCTTCCTGAACGCATGTCATAGAAAAAACCGCGTTGTAATGCCGCATAGGTAAGGGTAGGAGTGTTTCGTGTGTTTCCAATGGCTATTTTTTTTCCGTCGGTAAACGCGAGTTCCGGCTGGTGGCAGGTAGCACAACTCATTACATTGTCTGTTGACAACCCTTTTTCATGAAATAACAACTTTCCCAGTGCTGCTTTTTGTTTTTCGAGAGAGTCGGGTTTAATATGTGAAAAGAAAGCAGGGTTAAAAGTAGATTCAGTGAAGAGTGAAACGGCATCATTTTTTATTGCACGATGAAATGGAAATTCCACCCCCCAGTCGGTTACAGTTTCCTGCCATATCTGCATAGCTTTATGGGTGTGCTCTTTTATAAAAGCATAGCGATTAAATGTATTGAAATCTCCCTTCAATACATTTATAGATGCGTTAACTTCGTTTTTCCACTGGTTATAAAGGGTAGTGTCCTGAAAACGCTTTTGATATATATCGAGGTAATCTCCCAGACTTTCATATACAATTTTGGCTTCCTCAAGTGAGTTTTCGAGAACCGGAGAGTCAAAACCTGTGATGCCGGTTAGCGCCACACTCATAATAGCATCGCGAATTACCCATAGAATATGATGGTCTTTAAGATATAGAAATGATGTGTTTTGATGCAACAGGCGAAGCCGGTTGGATACGAGTTTAGCATGTTTTTGAATAACCGTGATGTCTGGCTCTTCGGCAAATATCTCTTCTTCCAGTACCTGGTATCCGGTGGGTTCTTTAATTTTAATATCAGTAAGATCTTCTTCTTCTACTTTTAAGATATTGGGTTGGTTGAGATATTTGTAATTGTCATTATCTACAAAAGACAGCAACGGCTCATTTTTTTTGAAATAGCGCCTTGAAGCCAATAAAAAGGGAGCAGCCTCTTGAGCATTGGCAGCGTTTTGAATACTATCCAGATAGGTGGCAGCTGTTTCCAGATATGTTTTGTATTGTTTTTCGAGAGTAATTAATGCGGTTTCTTCTTTCTCTTCGGGCTTTTTGTTACAAGCGCTAAGTACTAAAAGGAGGCTTATTAAAAAATAAGCCCCCGTTTTTATACTTTTTTTCTCTAAAAAGTGTGTTGTCATAAACTATCTGCCTAAACCTTTAACCACATACATTACACTACCTTCGTCATGTGTAGGGTTAGCGTTTGCTTTGGGGTCGGTGAAGTTATTTTCCCATCCGTGGTTTTGAGTTACCATTACAAAAGTATTGTCTATACCTAAAATGTCTGAAACGTCTATCATACCAGAGATCTCCCAGGTTCTGGAAGCGGTACCGTACCCAAGAGATTCACCGCGTACTTGATCACATTCCATAACTACTTTTAACTCTCCGTTGTTGATGTTGTACTGGTACAGGTATGCAAAGTGGTCTTTGTCTGCTGTGTCAGGGTAGCCATTAGGGTCTTCCTGTATGTACACATAGTTTTCAGTAACTAAAATATTGTCAGGGCTGTGGAACTGCTTGGCTTTACCGTCCAGTTTATCTCCGTCTAATACGCAGGTTATAGTTCCTTTTAAAGGGTCATTAGGGTCTAAGGTTACTTTGTAAACACGACCATAGAAAGTACCTTTTCCTAAAAGGGCATCTCTTTTCCGTCCGGTTACTGCGAAGTAGATCTCACGATTGTTTTCGGCACTGCCTCTTCTCCAGTCGATATCTTCTACCCTGGAAAAGCCCATAATGCCTTTAGCTCTGGACTCTTCTTCCAGTTCAATGAGTGTTCTCTCGCTGTATTCTTCAAAAACAATGTCATAACTTATACCTTCCTGCATATCCATTTCATGAACAATACCTTCGGTAATCACTTTAAGTCCGTATAGATCTCCACCTGACAGGTCTCCCTGGTTCCCTACATACATAGCTAATTGTCCTGATGGTATGGAGTTATTGGAAGTATCATCTCCTATGATAACTACTGTTTTACCAGGATATGCGTCTTTGCCTATAGCTACGGCATTTTCGGTAGACCATTGTCCCATAGCAGGAATGGTACTGGCAAAGCCGGCATCGTCTGCATTTTTATAAGGATCTGTTACAAAAACACCTTTGGAGCTACCTCCCCATTCTCCACCGGAAAGATACAATGGGCCAAACCCGTGTTCTTCGGGAGTAATAAGGCTGCCGGAACATTGTGCTGTGGCAGCAGTAGCATTTGCATTGAGAATATATTCACCTTTTACGGGCTTAAATGTTTCGTCAAAAGTTATGCGGGAAACAGAATAATCGGCTTCTATATTATTAATAAGGATATAGGTGCCGTCTTCGTTCTTTAATAGTCCTGCACCATCGGCCATACTTCCATAAAGAAAATCTGGACTCTCAGGTAAACGGTCTTCAGAACTCAACATAGTGTAGATCTCTACGTTTTCGAAACCGGGTTTGGTGTCAAATAAATTGGGGGTTTTTGAATGGTTTTGAAAAACAATTTTGGTTGCTTCTTCCCGGGGCTCTGTAACGCTGTTGTCATCATCGTTACACGAAATTAAAAAGGCAAGGCTTCCTGCCAATGCTAGTTTTGTAAATGCTTTCATTAGTTTTTTGAGATTTAACTTAGAACCCCAAAGCTAAGTTTGAAGTGTTACCTGATCTTTAGTTGAAGATTGTTTTAATATGAAGGGTTTATTAAGGGAAGGTTACCTTGTAAAGGCAAAGTTATTTTTTGGTTGGAGAAATTTAAAATTTTTCAAAAACCCCTAATCCAAATAATGCAAAGTCATATTTAACGGGGTCATCCGGATCCATTTTTTGTAAACTTTTATCTAATTCCTCTACTGCTTTTGCATCGTTTTGCTTTCTTTTCAACAGACCCAGTTTTCTTGCTACGTTCCCGGAATGTACGTCCAGCGGACAGGAGAGCTGTGAAGGGGAGAGGGAGGTCCATATTCCAAGGTCAACTCCGTTGCGGTCTTTTCTTACCATCCATCTTAAAAACATGTGTATCCTTTTGGCTGCACTTCCTTTTAATGGATCAGAAACGTGTTTTAGGGTACGCGGGGGATGTGGGATCTCAAAAAAGCGTTTCTTAAACGCATGTATAGCAGTTTGTAATGATTGGGGTTCTGCAAATTCCTGAAAGGTAGTTTCGAGTCCGCCGTAATTTTTATAAAGGTGTTGTAAACCACGTATAAAAACATCAAGGTCTGTACCGTTAAAAGTACGGTGTACAAAACTTTCCCTGTTAAAAGTAGTGGTTCCGGGATATTCCATCACAAAATCATAAGGGGTGTTTCCCATTAAGTTCATGAGTTGGGTGGCGTTGGTAATAATGCTTTTTCTATTGCCCCAGGCAATGGTGGCAGTGAGGAAACCGGCAATTTCTATGTCTTCTTTTGCAGAAAATAAATGAGGTACCTGAATGGGATCGGATGCAATAAAATCGGGGTGATTGTATTGAGCTGCCTTTTCATCCAGAAATGCTTTGAGTTCTTCTCTGCGAAGTTTGGCAGACATATACAGGGGTTTAGGCAAGAATGCTATCTTCTTCTATGATACGGCCGTCTTTCATAACCAGTTTCCTATCGGCCATATTGGCCAGTTCTTTGTTATGGGTTACGATCACGAAGGTTTGGTTGAAAGTATCTCTTAGGCTGAAAAAAAGCTTATGAAGATTTTGAGCGGCTTTGGAATCGAGGTTACCGCTGGGTTCGTCTGCAAATACTACCGATGGCTTATTGATAAGTGCTCTTGCCACCGCAACGCGTTGTTGTTCTCCGCCTGAAAGCTCGGAGGGTTTATGGTGATAACGGTGGGTCAAACCCAGAAAATCTAATAATTCTTTTCCACGTTTTTCTGCTTCTGCTCGGGGTGTTTTTTTTATATAAGCAGCTATGCAAACATTTTCCAAAGCAGTAAATTCTGGTAAAAGCTGATGAAACTGGAAAATAAAACCAATTTGCTCATTACGAAAGCGAGCCAGGGCTTTGTCCTTTAAGCGGGTTACATCCTGGTTATTGATAATCAGGGAACTGTTAACATTTGTATTCATTTTATCTAAAGTACCCAGGATTTGTAAAAGAGTGGTTTTCCCTGCTCCGGAAGCTCCTACAATAGATACGATCTCTCCCTTTTTAATATGCAGATCAACTCCTTTGAGTACTTCTACAGAACCATAATATTTATGAATGTTTTTCGCTTCTATCATATACCGCCATTATAAGAATGTGAAAGTAAAAATTCGATAGTTATGTTCCAAGAAAATCATCCTTTAAAAGAAGCACCTATATTATTAATATCAAGAAAATACACAATTCGTAAAGAAAGGGTGTGGTTTATATTCTGTTGAAAAAGATTACCCAGACTATCCAAATAATTGAGGTCTGAGCTATCATCTTCATTGAAAATGGAATTTCGATAGAGCAGTATGGCTTCACTTCCAGGTGAAAAACGCCAGTTAAAACTTAGATCAATATTCCAGATATTGAAATTTGTATTGGGATTGTTTTCGCTAATATCAAAATTGGTAGGAGACCTGCTACCATCATCATTAAGAACAAAATACGCATCATCTTCGTAATTGGCGGTACTCCAGAAATTACGAAATCTGAGATTAAGTGCTTTGTACGAATCAAAATTAAAACTGGCCCTCAGAGAATTCTCCAGGCTGATAACATCCCGTTCTCCCAGAAAAACATCTGTATCATCATCATCTATATACCCAAATTCACGGTCGCTCCTGGAGAATTCAGAGTTCCAGATCAATAGGAATTTATCAGAGAACCTATATCTTGGAGACAGCGAAAATGAATAGCGTGTTTGCGGGTCTTCAAACCAGTTCCTATAGGTGAAATCGACATCATAGGCAAATTTTTTCCTATAATCAGAAGATACCCAGGCCCGCCCGCCGAGATTGGAACTAAAAGTAACAAAACGCCCTTCTACTCTGGGTTCAAAATAATCATTATCCCGCCCGTTATAGCCTATATCGCCTCCAAAAGCAAAACGTTCGGGAGTAACAAAAAATGCATCGACGGAAAGTGAATTACGTGTAGTGACCGAGGGCCTGAAAAGTCTGCGGTGATTGGCTCTTAGTGTTATTCTGTACTCATTGAAAATACCTCTGGGTTGAAAGATCTGATAGGAAATACGTCCGGCAAAATTGTTAAAGTTATTTCTAAATAACAACCCGAGGTCGTTGGGGTCATAGTTTTGATCGGCCATAAAGTGCCCCAGGAACCATCTTAAATTGCCTTTCGTTTTTCGTATCTCAAAATTGGTCCTGATACCGGTTTGTGTAGTTCCATCTTTAACGCTACTAAGGCGAACACCCCCTTCATAATTATAGCTGTTGGCTCTGTTTGAAATGTTGTAAATGAGCCCGGTTACATTGGCATCCCTGAAATCTCCCGAGCGGGTAACATTGGTATTTATAAAAGAAACGGATGAGTTTCTGTTAAATTGCTGATCAAGTACTACAATGTTATAATTAGCCAGAGACTCTGTGGTGACTTCCCGGGTAGCTCCGGTTACGGTATCTCGAATAATGGCTTTGGTAGGTTCGGTAATCGAATTAAAAAAACCAATACCCAGATTGCCCTGTGTGCGGCCGGATACTTTTACGGCATTAATGAGGTTTACATTTTCAGGATTTTCTATTACTTTTTCACTGTCTGTAAGGTTATCGTCAGCCCGCCCTCTTCGGGTGGGTCTGCTACCTACCCGTCTGCTAAAAAAAAGACCACCGCGTTCAAATAGTTCAATCCCCTCTGTAAAGAACTGGCGGTTTTCGGAGAAAACCTGTTCAAAGGGTCCCAGGTTAAGTTCTACATTATCAAATGCGGCCTGGCCAAAATCAGGTATTAAAGTGGCATCCAGAGTAAAATTATCGCTGAGCCCGTATTTTATATCCATACCGGCGCTGAAATCTGTTTCGGTAGCATCTTCTCCGGCAAACACTGCTCCCTGTACAAAAGGGAAGAGAATAAGGCGTAGTGGAGGGTCTATATTGGTAAGATTGGTGATTTCCCCACTATACTGAGTGGCAAAGCCTACTTGACGATTAATATGGTTCCAGGTATATGTTTCATTAAGGTGGTTTATTCTTCTGAAGAAATTAATACTCCAGTTCTGAACTTCCAGTTCGGGGAATCTGAGGGCATTATAGGGTATTTTGAATTCAGCATACCAACCTTTATCGTCTAAAGAGGTGTTACATTGAAAAACTACATTGAAGTTAAAATCTTCTCCGTTGTTTTCCTTTCTGGAGTCGCCAATTGTGCCTGCGCTGGTAACATAAAAAACAGTTTCATTTATACCGTCGTCCAACGTATTAATGTTAACAGAGAAAAAATCGGCCTGAACAAATACTTGATCTCTCTGACTAAACTGCCTTAAAATGCGTTGGGGTTCATTATCAAAAAGATAGGCAGCTATATAAATGGCTTTATCATCATATGCCAATTTTACTTCTGTGCGATGTGTGTCACGTTCTTTTTCGGTATTGCCGGGTTCAAACATAAAAAAATCGCCGTGTGCAGGTAAGGAATCCCAAATGGGATCGTCCAAAACACCGTCTATTTTAGGAGAATCCTGTATTCGGGTTGCCTTAAGCGTTTTACGCTCTATTTGTGAATAAGACGAAAAAGTAAGAAGAACAAAAAGAAACAAAACGTTTTTTCTGAACATTAGATGAGCGCTTAAAAATCAATGGTTAAAAATGTACTAGGGAAACAAAACTAAAAGACTTAGATGAGGAAGAATCACAATTAAAAGTTAAAAAAAATATCTTTGTTGAACTAAACTATAAATTTGTTCAACAAAATTGTTAAAAGAAACGTATCAATTTATTGTGCAATATGGAGATTTCAGATACTCGCTCAGTTGCAGTTTTTGCCGGGGGTTGTTTTTGGTGTACAGAAGCCATTTTCCAAAGAATTAAAGGTGTGGAACATGTAGTTTCCGGATACACAGGGGGTCACATTAAAAATCCTGCCTATCGGGAAATTTGTACCGGGCGTACCGGGCATGCCGAAGGTATTCAGGTTACGTTTAATAGTAGTGAAGTCACATACCGGGAATTGTTAGAAATATTTTTTGCTACGCATGATCCTACTACGCTTAACCGTCAGGGTAATGATATTGGTACGCAATACCGTTCAGCCATTTTTTATGTAAATGATGAGCAGAAAAAAGAAGCAACTGAGTATATTGCCTTACTTGAAAGTGAAAATGTTTTTGAAAATACCGTGGTCACCGAAATATCGCCTCTGGGAGTTTTTTATGAAGCAGAGGAATACCATCAGGATTATTATGAGCAAAACAAATTACAACCGTATTGCCAAATTATTATAAACCCTAAATTAAGCGGCTTGCGGAAAAAATACGAACACAAATTAAAAACGGTTTAATGACTCCTTATAAACAATTTGAAGAATATAATATCAAGATCACAGATGAGGTTAAAGATAGTTACAGGGCTATTATTTCAGAGCTTGGAGAAGATCCTCAGCGAGAAGGATTAGCGAAAACTCCCGAGCGTGCGGCGAAGGCTATGCAGTTTCTCACACAAGGTTACTATGCAAAACCCTCAGAAGTACTTGAAAGTGCCATGTTCAAAGAGGATTACAATGACATGGTGATTATTAAAGATATCGAGATCTACTCATTATGTGAACACCACATACTGCCCTTTTTTGGAAAAGCTCATATAGCCTACATACCCGACGGATATATTGTAGGATTGAGCAAAATACCCAGAGTGGTAGATATTTTTGCCAGAAGGCTACAGGTACAGGAAAGGCTTACACATGATATTCTGGAATGTATAAATGAAACGCTTAAACCTAAGGGGGTAGCTGTGGTTATTGAAGCTTCTCACATGTGTATGATGATGCGGGGCGTTCAAAAACAAAACTCGGTAACCACAACTTCGGGATTTAGGGGCGCATTTGAAAAAATAGAGACGCGAAACGAATTTTTAAAGCTTATAAGCTCACAATTGTCTTAATATAATTTTGGTATTTTTACCTGAGAATTATTCAATATTCTCATTCAAATGACCAAAAAACACCGAAACAAGTTTACTCTGCTCCTTTTGGGGCTTCTTTTTGATGCTATAGGTTATGTCTCGTTCCTTATTCCGGGTGTGGGGGAGTTCTCTGATATAATATGGGCTCCGGTTTCAGCCTGGTTAATGACACGAATGTATAAGGGAAGGGAAGGACGTATAGCCGCTATAGTTTCTTTTGCAGAGGAAATATTACCTGTGTTGGATTTTGTGCCGTCTTTTACACTCATGTGGCTCTATACATATGTGTTTACCGGAAAAAAAGAGCTTTCCTAGCTTGCTAACTAATAAAACGTATATTCAAAAGAAAACCCCTCTCAGCTTTAGCACTTCAAGGGGTTTACTAACATTAACAATCAAATCGTATATATTTTTACCGGATATAATTTTGGAAAAGGTGTATCCAAGCCTTTTGTTTTTTAAACCTATCCGTTTTTTTTAAAATCTGTTTTTATTGTACACTTACACTAAAGGTTTGTGCAACATCTGTTTCACCCCCGGCATTGGTAATATCTCCTTCAGATACGCCTGCGGCATCTTTATTGAGGTCATGCCTTAAAGTTACCAGTATGGTGCCCACTCCCGCATCTCCGGTAGCAAGGGTGAAGGAGAGCCCAAGAGGATTATCATCATCGTCAAAATCTAAATAGGTTGTTTCGCCTAAAGACCCGGTGGTCGTAAAGAAAAACTGATGCTCATCATCTTCTTCTCTTATTTCCAGGGTGACATTTTCAGTAGGGGTAACCGTTTGATTCAAAACTGTGATGGTTCCTGTATAGGTGGTATTTGCCTGAAAAACACCGGTTATGGTAATTTCGGGTGTATCGGGACCATCTGTACCATCAAGGTCTTCACTTTCAAGGGTAACGTCTTCAACGCCTTCTGCCTCGAAAACGATACTAAGATTGGTTATCACCTCTTTGTCGTTTACAGGATCCGGATTGTCGTCGTCTGAGCACGAAGTGAATAAAAGTGCTGTAACGGCTAGCATGGATAAAAATCTGGTTTTTTTCATAGTCTTACTACTTTTTTAGGATTAATAATTAAATTTAAGTTGAATAATAAAGTTTCTCCCCAGTTCATCTGCGAAAAAGCGGAGACGGTTGAGATAATTTCTATAATTTTCGTTCATTATATTATTAACAATAAGGCCCAATTCCATTTCATTGTTCCCAAAAAGCGGGAAGGTCATATCAACCGTTGCACCCAGAACATGAGCTGCGGGTGGTGCTGTATTGATCTCCAGCAATAGCTCTTCATTTTGCACTGGGGAAAAAACAGTAATATCATCCGGGGTTTCATTTTGCCTGAACATATAGTTGCTCTCAAGACCAACACGCAGGTTGTGCCATTTTTCCAAAGAGAAATACACTCTGTTATTAACAGTAGGAGCAGGCATATTGATTAAAGGAATATTCATAGATACGTCATTCCCTTTTACCAGTGAGAACCGGTGCTCTGTACGCCAGTTTTTGTGCCAGTTCACAAAAGTACTGGCATCAACGCCTAACAATCGGGCATTGGTTTGCCTGAATTCCCATACCGGGAAAGCACCTCTTAAGGTGAATGTTACATCGGTGGGTTCTAAAAGAACGAAATCTGAAATAAAATTAGCATAAGGAGCAATTTCCCAGCCCCATTTGGTATTTTCCTTAGAAATGGCCACTGCCAGCTTATGCGAAGTTTCCTGCTGTATTCTTAGGTCACCTAACTCTATTCGTGCAGCCGAATGGTGAAGACCATCACTAAAAAGTTCTGCAGGGTTAGGCGCTCTTTGTGAAAGGGCATAATTAAATCGCCACTCGGTTTTGTTTTGTGATGTGTATTGTAATCCTGTAGTAAAAGACAGATTATGATAATCAAACACCGGATTCGTAAGTAACTGAGAAACGTCATTACGCTCTTCAATTACAATATCGCCAAAGTCTTCCTGATAGCCGCGTTCTTCCCATCGGGAGCTTAGATAAAACTTTTTGGCGTCTATGCGGTTAAAGTCATAACGCACACCGGCATCTACGATAAAATTATCTGAAAAGTTATAGTTACCGGTTACAAAGATACCCGCATCAAATCGGTCATAATCCGGGATCAGTCTGCGCACTTCGGTAGCCGGATCAGGAAAGTTATTCTGATATCGCAACATGATCCCGGTATTAATTTTATAGTTCCTATTGGCATCCCACGTAAAGTCGGAGCTCAGTGTGTGTGTAGTAAGTTCCAGGTCTATGGCAGGTTTGTTTCGATCGTCACCAATTCTTATATCAAACTCAAGCCTTTGATTTACCTGAAAATCGTATTGGGTGGTCCATTTTCCAAGACCTTCAAATCTTTTAAAATATCGCAATCTCGCTAAATGATGGGTCACATCCTGACGGGGAACATCAATTTTATATGTAAAATCATCTACTACAAGAGGCTGCGGACTATTTATAGCACGAATTAGATCGTCCACATTCCCTATGTGTGAAGCACGTAGTACTCCTATTTCTGCAGTGTAAAATGAATAATACAGATCCCAGCCATATGTGAATTTATTGATACCAGCATTTAAAGAGAAGCCTTTTTCTGAAACACCGGTATTGGAAAGTACGTAGTCCGGTGCTTCAAAGTCACCAAATCGTTTAATACTTCCCTGGCCTTTTACATACCATCCGCTGCTAAAAGCTTTGGTGAGATCAGTGGTGAATGTACTTCCACGGCCATTAGAAGCTAAAGAAGTAATGGTTTTTCCGTATAAAGTATCTTTTACAGGGGTTTTTCCAGTTTCTGCAATAATTACGCCTCCAATGGCATCACCCCCATATTGCAAAGCGGCCGCACCCTTAACTACTGTTAACGAACCTATGGCATTCACATCCATATTGGGAGCGTGTTCATCTCCCCATTCCATATCCTGCATGCGTACGCCATTGTTTATAATAAGCACCCTGCTGCCGTTAAGTCCTTGAATAACAGGCTTTACAATAGCTGCTCCTGTGTTAAGCGAAGATACACCGGTTATTTCCTTTAGAGCATCTCCAAGAGTGGCAGTACTGTACCGTTCCAGAATTTCCTGAGATAGGGTAGTTTCCTGAGAAGATGAGGTTTTATCTTTCACGGCCTTGCCAGTTACTTTTACCTCATCCAGTTCTTCCAGATGATGTTCCAGTGTAAGTTTTTGTTTTGTATTTCCGGAAATATTAACCGTCATAATTAGAGTTCTGCATTCGGGATGCGATATTTCAATTTCGTAATATTGATCGCAAAGTCCTGTGATCCTGAATTTTCCTTTTTGATCTGTTTTTACTTTTTTATTAGTATTTAAGATCCAGATCGTAGCTTCTGCGAGAGGAGTACCATCGTGAAAATCAATTACCTCTCCTTCAAGAGTACTTACACATGTTTGCGAACGTAGTTGTATAACACCTGTCATTATTAAAAAGACAGCGAGTAAATGCTTCATACTAAAAATTTGCTGATAAAAATGATTACCTGTCCGGAAACCATTTCAAGATATTAAGAAGTATTCTTAATTAGGTAAAAGAAGGTGGTGCTTTATTGAGAAAGCTAAAAGAAATATTTGAAACACAAAAAGGTGTTTGGTAGAAAATTTGTTTTTGAACTGCTACATTCAGATTGAATGGTACTTTAATTACCGGTATTTCTGAACCTAATGCAGGGGTAAGTGAATTTTGAACAGCATACTCGCAGTCGAAACAATGTTCAAGAGAAGTATGGTCATCAATCATATGAGAGAAACCATGAGAAGCCGCAACCTGGATTGAGAGAAACAATCCGAGGAAGAAAATACTTACTATATGTTTAAAACGCTTCTTCATTTTGCTAACAAACGTATCAATTAAAATGTAACGATACTGTTAATAAAAGCCTAAAGTTAATGATTTTATTTGAAAAGAAAAGCAAATCCTATTCGAGATAACATCTTTTTTTCAAAATCCCAGAAAAACCGAAACTGACCGAAAAAAAATGCAAATACAATAAGTAATATCTGATAAACCGGGAAAATCACCAAAAGCCTTATAATCCAGTACATCAGAGACCAATACCATTCGCTGTCAAAAATAGAACGTTCAAACCCAAACGCATGTAATATAGGTCCGGAAATTCTTGCTGAAGCGGAACCGGTAACGGCAAAAACCAGAAATACAGCTATGAATTCCCAACGATACTGAACAGCCCATCTTTTCTTGAGCTTTGCAAAACACCAGAGGGAAATTTTTACAATACTATAAAATACTAAAAGGGTGGTGCCGCTAAGCAGGAAGTACTCTAAAAGGGTATTGTCTATGTGTGAAAACAGAGAGATTACTTTTTTTGCAATGAGGAACCCGGTTGCGAGGGAAGAAAGTATTCCTAAAACCGGAAACAATAATTGCCAGTTTTGCGTGATTTCCCATTGTTCTTTAAACCTTTTCATGCCATTTATAAATGGGTGCAAAGATAAATATTTAAATTCTGGGAACAAATACGGTTAACCGTTGGTTATACTTTCTCTGGAAGTAAATAAAATAATAATATAGCTGGTAATTCACTTCATAGCCATAATCAATAGAAGGGTTATAATCAATAGGTAATAAATAAAGATTAGGATCAAAAACCTGGGGTTGCATGACTCTGTTGTTCCACTCAAGTACTAAAAGACGATTACGGGCCTCTAAAAACTTTTGTGAATAATGCCCGCGCGGAAAAGCGATACTATTTAACCAAAAATAGAATCCGGGTTCTATAATAACTATTTCATATTCAAGGCTATCATTGGTAATGCGTATGGTATCGTTTTGCTTCTGATTAAAAGCATCCCGTTCTTTATCACTAATGGTACTTGAAGTTTTGCCGGTAGCGCAGCCTGCAACCATTGCTATTAAAACTATTGCCCAGAAAATACTCCTCATAGTTTTAAAGATACAAAAAATCCGGGGTTTTACAGAGGGGTCTTACTGCTTTTATTCCCGCATTTGTATAATTTTGACAAAGGCTTACCGGGTTATTTGCCCAGTAAATTACCTAAAAGGCCACCAAGCCCTCCTTTTTGCTTTCTGTTTCCCAGAACCATTCCGGCTACGTCGTCTAAAACGCTTCCGTCACCGTCTGCATCAATCAACGATTCTATAAGGCTTTGATTTTGTTTGGGCTGTCCTCCCAGCATACTTCCGAGTAATGTGTTAAGCCCCTGAGAGTCATTAACCTGGCTTTGTCGTGTTTGTTTGCCAAGAAACCCCATAATAATAGGTGCGGCTACTTTTAATATTTGCGCAATGGTACCTGCGTCAATACCCGTTTTCTTACTTAAGGTATTTTCAACATTGGTTTGTTTGCTACCCAGCAGGTGTCCCAGAATGCCTTCTCCGTCTTTTATAACACCATCATCTACACCTCCCTGAAAAAATCCGCTAAGATTATCCAGTACACTCCCGTCATGTTTAGAATTGAGCGCACTCATGAGTCCCTGCGCACCTTCGGGGGTTTGAATATTTTTTTTCATGGCACCGGTAAGTAAGGGGAGTGCCATATCGAGTACCTGGGTAGTATTGCTTTTCGATACGCCTGCCTGCCGGCTTATTCCGTTAATGAGTTCTTTTCCCTGACTGCTGTTTAGAAGTTCGAGTAATCCTGACATGGTATTAGGTTTTAGTTTTTTATACCTGTCAAGATACAAAAAAGCCCTTTAAAACATACTAAAGGGCTTTTGAAGGTTTTTTTAAACAGATGCTGTTTTAAGTAAGCTAATAATCTGATCTGCCAGTTCTGTACCAATACGGTTTTGTGCCTCACCGGTGGCAGCACCTATGTGAGGAGTAAGCGATATTTTAGGGTTCATGAGTACTTTGATCGCCGGTGTTGGCTCGTTTTCAAAAGTATCAAGGCCTGCAAAACCCAACTTTCCGCTATCTAAAGCTTCTACAAGGGCTTCTTCATCAATGACACCACCTCTCGCAGCATTTATAATACCGGCTCCGTCTTTCATGATCTCTATTTCTTTTTTGCCAATTAGATATTCTTTTTGTGCGGGAACATGCAGAGTGATGAAGTCGGAATGACGAAGTATCTGGTCCACAGGTTCAGTTTCAATATCTATTTTTATGGTCTGACCGTTGTAGAATTCAAGCTCTATTTCTGCTTTCCCGATGGTAGTATCAGAAGCGATCACTTTCATACCAATACCCAGGGCAATTTTAGCAACTTCGCGACCAATCCTTCCAAATCCTATGATCCCAAGGGTTTTTCCTCTGAGTTCGGTACCGCCGGCATACATTTTCTTTAACTGGCCAAACTTACTTTCCCCTTCAAGAGGCATGTTTCTGTTAGCGTCATGAAGAAAACGTACACAGCCATATAAATGTGCAAATACAAGTTCAGCTACAGATGCGGAAGATGCTGCAGGGGTATTAATTACATGAATACCTTTGCTCTTTGCATAATCTACATCAATATTGTCCATACCTACTCCCCCTCTTCCAATAACTTTAAGAGAAGGGCAGGCATCTATAGTATCTTTACGCACTTTTGTAGCAGATCTTACCAGTAAGACATCTATTTCATGCTCATTCATGTAGTTTATAAGCTGCTCCTGAGCTACTTTGGTAGTTATTACTTCAAAACCTTCTTTTTCCAGGGCTTCAATCCCGGATTTTGAGATCCCGTCATTTGCTAATACTTTCATGTTGTCTTAATTTTCTTTTAAGGGGGTGTTCCCCGGTAGGTTTACGCTTTTCTTTCAAATTCTTTCATTACTTCTACAAGTACTTTAACACTTTCCAGCGGGAGAGCGTTATACATGGAAGCCCTATAGCCCCCTACACTGCGATGACCATTGAGCCCGTTTATACGTGCCTCTTTCCACATGGCATTAAATCTTTCGGCATGACTTTCATCTGTCAGGTTAAAAGTAGCATTCATATGGCTTCGGTCTTCTACAGCTGCAAAACCTTTAAAAAATGGGTTTCTGTCAATTTCGTTATACAGCAGAGATGCTTTTTCATTATTTATTTTTTCTATAGCCTTAATTCCGCCCAGGTCCCTGAGCCATTCTAAGGTAAGCATGCATACGTACACTGAAAAAACCGCGGGGGTATTAAACATACTGTCTTTTTTTATGTGCGTACGGTAATCCAGCATAGTAGGAATAGGCCTGCTTACTTTTCCTAAAATATCTTCTTTAACTACTACCAGTGTTGTTCCTGCCGGCCCCATGTTTTTCTGGGCCCCTGCATAAATAAGGTCAAACTTCGAAAAATCAAGTTCCCTTGAAAAAATATCAGAACTCATATCGCATACCAGAGTTGCCGGTGTGTTGGGGAAAGACTTCATCTGGGTACCAAATATGGTATTGTTGGAAGTACAATGAAAATAATCTGAGTCTTCAGGAATACTGTAATCTTTAGGAATATAATTATAATTCTTATCTTTAGATGATGCTGTTACGATTACTTCTCCAAACAGTTTAGCTTCTTTAATAGCATTGGAAGCCCATGTTCCGGTGTCCAGATACGAAGCTTTTTTTTCCAGTAGATTATAAGCTACCATTACAAACTCCAGGCTCGCGCCACCCTGTAAAAATAAGGCCTGATACCCTTTGCCTTCTAGCCCCATGAGCTCGAGGGCCAGGTTTCGGGCATTATCCATTACTTCTACAAAATTTTTATCCCGGTGGGAGATCTCTAATAGTGAGAGGTCCATTCCGTTAAAATTAAGAACAGCCTGTGATGCTTTCTCAAAAACGTTTTCCGGTAAAATACAGGGGCCTGCACTGAAATTGTGTTTTTTCATCAGTATTGTATTTGGTAGTTTTAAAGTTGCAAAGTTGCTAATTTCTAAGGGAATTATTGTTATGAAAACTATAATAATTTGATCAGATTTTTAACAAAAAATCAACAGTGTCCACACCATCTGCATATTCGTGTAAAGCCGGTCTTTGTGTTTTTCCAAACAAAACTTCATTTTCTATGAACCCTTCAGAGACAATACATTGTAATTTATGTGCATCATCGGTGAGTTTCTTTTGAAGGATATTTTCCGAAGGATAGTACTCGTAAAAAACGGTTCCTATGGGAGACGCATAAGCCATATTTTCCCGTAAGATCAGAAAGCCGTTATCTTTTATCTCAAAAAGGCTCATGAGGTAAACTGCTTTGTTGTAGTCATAGTTGTTCGCATATTTTTGAATATCAAGAATATCTTTAAAGGAGTACATGGCATTAAAAAACGGATCAAAATCGTATCCTTCAGGAATGAAAATTTTAGATACACTGCGGCACCCCAACCCAAAATACCTGAAAATATCCTCTCCCAGCCCTTGTAATTGTTCTGGTGTCTCCTTACCGGTTAGAACCGCCACAGAGTTGCGGTTCTTTCGTATAATATTAGGCTTTTTCCCAAAATAATATTCAAAATACCGGGAAGTATTATTGCTTCCCGTAGCTATTACGGCATCAAAACCGGAAAGTGTATCTTCGGTAAATAGAACTTTATCCTTAAAGAGAGGCGAAATATTTTCCAGATAGGCAGCTATAAAGGGCAGCAGGTGCCTGTCTGATGAAGATTGTTTCACTATAGCTTTATGACCTGTGATCAATACAGACAACAAATCATGAAAACCAACCAGCGGAATATTCCCTGCAGTGATTATGGCAATGGTTTTCCCTGCTCCAGAAGGAATTTTATAAGCGCCTAACCATTGTTCCAGTTTTTCGCGAGTTAGCAATGCACCCCAGTTGCTTAGCGCATGCAATACATTTTCACGGGTGAACCACCCATTATGTGCCTCTGCTATCTGTATAGTTTGCATAAGTTTTTCTTCAAACGGCTCATACTTTAAGGTACTTTTAAGTGGAGTATCTGAATATTTATTTGAAAACTGGCGAAAAAACTCTCCCAACCTAACAAAAATGGCGATGCGTTGCTCTAAATTACCCATTAGATTTGTTTATGAATAAGTTGCGCTTTATTTTTGTACAAAAGTAAAAAGAAAAATGAGCTATGGCAATCATTATAACAGACGAGTGTATTAATTGCGGGGCCTGCGAGCCAGAGTGCCCGAATACTGCCATATATGAAGGGGCAGACGACTGGAGGTACAGCGATGGAACCTCATTAAAAGGCGATGTGGTATTGCCTAATGGAAAATCAGTAAATGCTGATGAGGCACAGACACCCATATCAGATGAGTATTATTATATAGCTCCGGATAAATGTACCGAGTGCCAGGGATTCCATGATGAACCGCAATGTGCTGCGGTTTGTCCGGTAGATTGTTGCGTTCCCGATGACAGTCATGTCGAAACCGAAGAAGAACTTCTTGGCAAACAACAGTTCATGCATCCCGAATAGGGAAGGAAAAGTATAAAAAAGCCGGATCGTTTTCCGGCTTTTTTTATGTCTATTTTTTGAGGGGTGTTTAAAAGGTTTTTATAAGGCAAATCATTACATTTGCACCTCAAAAAAACAAACCGCATGAAAGCCGGAATCGTAGGTCTCCCCAATGTTGGAAAATCAACACTTTTTAACTGCCTGTCTAATGCAAAAGCACAAAGTGCCAATTTTCCCTTTTGTACCATTGAGCCCAATCTGGGTGTAGTAAATGTACCCGATAAGCGACTGGAAAAGCTGGAAGAACTGGTAAATCCTGAAAAAGTGGTTCCCGCCACTGTAGAGATCGTAGATATTGCGGGCCTGGTAAAGGGAGCCAGTAAGGGTGAAGGTCTGGGTAATCAGTTCTTGGGGAATATTAGAGAGTGTAACGCTATTATTCATGTATTGCGTTGCTTTGACAATGATAATATAGTGCATGTTGATGGCAGTATAAACCCTTTACGGGATAAGGAAACCATTGATATAGAATTGCAGCTTAAGGACCTTGAAACCATTGAAAAACGATTAGAAAAAGTAAACAGAGCAGCTAAAACCGGTGATAAAGATGCTTTAAAAGAGCAGGCTGTTTTACAAAAGTTTAAAAAAGCATTAGAAAGTGGTACCTCAGCAAGAGCAGTACCTACAGATGAAGAAGAAGCTGAGACTATCAGGGCTTTTCAATTGCTCACAGCTAAACCTATTCTTTATGTCTGTAATGTGGACGAAGCAGCTGCCAAAGAAGGGAATGCTTATGTGGAGCAGGTAAAAGAGGCTATAAAAAATGAAAATGCAGAGGTAATTGTTTTGGCAGTGGCTACTGAAGCAGATATTGCCGAATTAGAAAGTTATGAAGAACGACAGCTTTTTCTGGAAGATATGGGTCTTAAAGAGCCGGGAGTTTCACGCCTTATTCGGGCAGCTTACCGCCTTTTAAATTTACAAACCTATTTTACCGCTGGCGAAAAAGAAGTTCGTGCCTGGACGGTTAAGATAGGTGCTACTGCTCCTCAGGCGGCAGGGGTGATCCATACCGATTTTGAAAAAGGATTTATCAGAGCAGAAGTTATTTCGTATGCCGATTATGTTTCGCTCGGTAGCGAAGCAAAGGTAAAAGAAGCTGGTAAAATGCGGGTTGAAGGGAAAGAATACATTGTAAAAGACGGGGATGTGATGCATTTTCGTTTTAATGTATAATTTCCTACAGACTTAATGAATACATAATCAACCCCTTAATCATATAGTGTAAGCGGGAAACCGTATTTTTCCGTTTTACAGGGAGTGTCTGGTACTCAGGTTCTCAACAACTCAGCTATTTTTATTGTTAATTACTTTACCATAGCTTCATTTTATTTTTTGCTTACAGTTATTATATTAGCACGATACCCGCAAAAATTAAGAAATTCATGGTACAAACTACTCAATACACGGAAGACAATATCCGTTCACTTGACTGGAAGGAGCACATACGTATGCGTCCCGGTATGTATATCGGGAAGCTGGGAGATGGTTCTTCGGCAGATGATGGGATCTATATCCTGCTTAAGGAGGTAATAGATAATTGTATTGATGAGTTTGTGATGGGGGCGGGAAAAACCATAGAGATCTCCATAAAAGAGAATGCTGTGACCGTACGCGACTATGGGCGGGGCATACCTCTGGGGAAAGTAGTGGATGTGGTTTCAAAAATGAATACCGGAGGGAAGTATGACAGTAGGGCCTTTAAAAAATCAGTAGGCCTTAATGGTGTGGGAACCAAAGCGGTAAATGCACTATCTAACTTTTTTAAGGTAGAATCTTTTAGGGATAATCAGGCTAAAACTGCCGAGTTTGAAAAAGGGAACCTTACCAGTGAAGAACCACAGACCCCATCCTCCAAGAGAAGAGGTACCAAAGTAACTTTTGTTCCGGATGACGGTATTTTTAAGAACTACAAATATCGTAATGAGTATGTGGAAAAAATGCTCCGTAATTACGTATATCTTAACCCGGGACTTACCATTGTATTTAACGGAGAGCGTTTTTACTCCGAAAACGGGCTAAAAGACCTTCTTCAGGACACTACCAATGTAGATGATATGCTATATCCTATTATCCATTTAAAAGGAGATGATATAGAAATAGCACTTACGCATAGTAGAACCCAATACAGTGAAGAGTACCATTCATTTGTAAATGGGCAAAACACTACTCAGGGAGGAACCCATCTGGCCGCCTTTAGAGAGGCTATAGTAAAAACCATTCGTGATTTTTACAACAAAAGCTTTGACGCGTCTGATGTGCGGAAATCTATTATAGCGGCAGTATCTATTAAGGTAATGGAGCCTGTATTTGAAAGTCAGACCAAAACCAAACTGGGTTCTACCGATATGGGAGGTGACCTTCCCACTGTGCGAACCTATGTAAATGATTTTGTAGGCACTCAGCTTGATAACTTCCTGCATAAAAATCAGGAAACCGCAGAGGCACTCCTTAAAAAGATTATGCAGGCCGAAAGAGAACGAAAAGAACTTTCGGGAATTAAGAAACTGGCTCGTGAAAGAGCTAAAAAAGCAAGTTTACACAACAAAAAATTACGGGATTGTCGTGTTCACCTGTCCAATCTTAAAGATGATCGCCGATTAAACAGTACTCTCTTTATTACCGAGGGAGATTCGGCCTCCGGATCTATTACGAAATCCAGGGATGTAAATACCCAGGCTGTTTTTAGCCTAAGAGGAAAACCCCTTAATTCGTATGGAATGTCCAAAAAGATCGTTTATGAAAATGAGGAGTTTAATCTCCTTCAGGCAGCACTTAATATTGAAGATTCTCTGGAAGACCTTCGCTATAATAACATAGTACTGGCCACTGATGCTGATGTTGACGGGATGCACATACGTTTACTGCTTATCACTTTCTTTCTTCAGTTTTTCCCCGAGCTCATAAAAGAAGGGCACCTGTATATTTTACAAACCCCGTTATTCAGGGTACGTAATAAAAAAGAAACTATTTATTGTTACAGTGAAGAAGAGCGTAAGGCAGCTATTGAAAAACTAAAAGGAAAGCCGGAGATCACCCGTTTTAAGGGATTAGGGGAGATATCTCCCGATGAGTTTAAACATTTTATCGGAGAGGATATCAGGCTGGATCCCGTTATGATGGATCGGGCCATGTCTGTAGAAAACCTGCTTAGGTTCTATATGGGTAAAAACACCCCCGACAGACAGGAATTCATCATTAACAACCTAAAAGTAGAAATGGATATCGTAGAAGAAAACAATATCTAATCAGTATAAATGGACGAGACCCCAGAATTGTACAACGAACAGGAAGAGTCTTCCGGAGATAGTCTTAAACGCGTTTCCGGGATGTATCAGGACTGGTTCCTGGATTATGCCTCTTATGTAATTTTAGAAAGAGCAGTTCCTGCTATTGAAGACGGATTTAAACCGGTACAGCGTAGGATCATGCATGCCTTAAAAGAGCTGGACGATGGCCGGTATAACAAGGTGGCCAATGTTGTAGGACACACCATGCAATACCACCCTCATGGCGATGCCAGTATAGGTGATGCGATGGTGCAAATAGGCCAGAAAGATCTGCTAATCGATACACAGGGAAACTGGGGAAATATCCTTACCGGCGATGGGGCTGCCGCCTCTAGGTATATTGAGGCCCGGCTCTCCAAATTTGCTTTGGATGTAGTGTACAGTCCAAAAATAACTGAGTGGCAGTTGAGCTATGACGGACGTAAAAAAGAACCGATAAACCTTCCCGTAAAATTCCCTTTACTTCTGGCACAGGGTGCCGAAGGAATTGCCGTGGGACTCTCAACCAAAATCCTGCCACATAACTTTCTAGAGCTCATAGAAGCCTCCATAAAACACCTGAAAGGGAAAAAATTCACACTCTTCCCCGATTTTCCCACCGGAGGGGTTGTTGACATAACCAATTATAACGATGGAGAACGCGGCGGCAAAATACGCGTACGGGCAAAGATCTCACAACTGGACAAAAATACACTGGTAATTACAGAGATCCCTTATGCAACCAACACTTCCAGCCTTATTGACTCCATCCTGAAGGCCAATGAAAAAGGAAAGATCAAGATCAAAAAAATAGAAGACAATACAGCCGCCGATGTGGAAATACTGGTACACCTGCCTTCCGGTATTTCCCCAGATAAGACCATTGATGCTCTCTATGCCTTTACTGCCTGTGAAACTTCCATATCACCCTTAACCTGTGTTATTGAGAACAATAAACCCCTTTTTCTAGGGGTTTCTGAGATGCTAAGGCGATCTACCGATCATACAGTAAACCTTTTAAAAAGCGAGTTAGAGATCCAACTCGACGAACTGGAAGAACAGTGGCACTTTGCCTCCCTGGAACGTATATTCATTGAGAACAGGATCTATCGCGATATAGAGGAAGAAGAGACCTGGGAAGGAGTAATACGTGCAATAGACCAAGGGTTGCAACCCTATATCAAACATCTGAAAAGAGCCGTAACCGAAGAAGATATCGTAAAACTTACCGAAATAAGGATCAAGCGAATATCTAAGTTTGATATTGACAAGGCCCTTCAAAAAATTGAAGCGCTGGAAGAAGAGATAGAGAAAG
Organism: Ascidiimonas aurantiaca; assembly: GCF_037646345.1. Classification (NCBI taxonomy): domain Bacteria; kingdom Pseudomonadati; phylum Bacteroidota; class Flavobacteriia; order Flavobacteriales; family Flavobacteriaceae; genus Ascidiimonas; species Ascidiimonas aurantiaca. Next base: position 171,506 of record NZ_JBBEWR010000001.1, read on the forward strand.
TAAAACACCATCTCGCAAATCTTATTGATTTTGCCATAGCGTATTTTACAAATCTCAGAAAAGTGCATGGTACAGGGAAAGAGCGTAAGACCGAAATACGTGTGTTTGATGAAATTGAAGCGACCAAGGTAGTTATCAGAAATACCAAACTATATGTGAACCGGGCAGAAGGCTTTATTGGTACCTCTTTAAAAAGAGACGAATACGTAACTGATTGTAGTGATATAGACGATATTATTGTTTTTACCAAACAAGGAAAAATGATGGTTACCCGGGTAGTAGATAAAACCTTTGTGGGGAAAGACATCATTCATGTAGCGGTATTCAGGAAAAATGACAAGCGTACCATTTATAACATGATCTATAAAGATGGTAAGGGAGGCGCCAGCTATATTAAGCGTTTTTACGTAAGCGGTGTTACCCGTGATCGTGAATATGATCTTACTCAGGAAAAGAAAAATTCTGATGTTTTGTATTTCTCAGCCAATGCAAACGGGGAAGCAGAAATCATAACCGTGCATTTAAGGCAGGCCGGAAGTATAAAAAAAATAAAATGGGATGTGGACTTTGCCGATGTTCTTATAAAAGGGCGAAACTCAAAAGGTAATATCGTATCTAAATATGCCGTAAAACGCATAGAACTTAAAGAAAAAGGAGTATCTACCCTAAAACCCCGTAAAATATGGTTTGATGAAACGGTAAGAAGGCTAAATGTTGATGAACGTGGAAACCTGCTGGGAGCATTTAGTGGAGATGACCGGTTACTGATCGTTACTGCGAAAGGGGTTGTAAAAACTATTATCCCGGAGCTTACTTCCCATTTTGGAGAAGATATGATAGTATTGGAAAAGTGGCACCCAAATAAACCACTTTCAGCTATTTATTTTGACGGCGAAAAAGAGCGTTATTATGTAAAACGTTTTCGTATTGAGAATGAAAGCAAAGAAGAGTGTATTATTTCAGAGCATCCCAAATCCCGACTGGAGCTTGTAACCACTGACTGGCGCCCGGTAGTAGAAGTTGTTTTTGCCAAGCAAAGAGGAAAGCCGTTGAAAGAACCCATGACCATAAATCTGGAAGATTTTATTTCTGTAAAAGGTATTAAAGCACTCGGCAACCAGCTTACTACAGAAAAGGTACGCCACATCAATATACTCGATCCGCTGCCGTATGAAGAACCCAAAAAGCTACCTACAGAGCAAATTGAAGTAGTTGATGAAGAACGGGTAACCGAAGAGACTTCCGAAAATGATAATTCACCTCACAAAGATAAAGACGGGGAGGGGCAAATAAGTATGTCACTGGATTAAGCGATATACTTTTGAAAGTGGGTAAGAGATAAGATAAAGAAATTAACTCTTTTTGGGCCTTTTGTACTCTATTAAATGACTTCTGGTAAGGGATAAATTCACTGATCTTGGAAGTTTTTTTTCCAATTTGAAAGCAAAACGCCTAAACTTTCTACCGTATTTTTTTGGCAGGATCCTGTGAAACCTTTCAATAGAACCAATCGGAACAATTCTGGTCTCTTCAAAGTATTGTTGCCCTATTTTTAAGTAATGACCAGAAGAGTTGTTCCTTTCCGGATGAGGATCGTTTAACTTCCATTGTTTGAATTTTTTCCTTTGAAGTTTTGAAGGCCTTCCCGGCACAGGGATTAGCCATCGTATTTCATCTAAAAATTTATTATTGACCGCTGGTTCAAAATACCGTACTATTCCGTTGGGTTTTAGCAGTGAAACAATTTTTCGCGTAAAGTCAATTTCCTGATCATGAGTAAGGTGGTGTACAAACGCTTTACCCAATACAATATCAAAATAATTCTCTGGAATAGGTACCTTTAAAAAATCTCCGTGAAGAAAAGTGATCTTACTGGGAAATTCGTAATTTTCATTGAGTTCATCAATAATATTTCCGGATTTTTGTGATATATCATTCGCATAGACCTCTGCTCCTAAAGCTGCCATTATTGCCGCATTGGTACAGTTTCCGCAACCTAACTCCAATACTCTTTTTCCTTTTAAGTGCTCCTGAAAATTTCCATAATACAAACCCACCCAACTCGTGTCTGTTCGCGTAGCATCGTGCATAAAATTCTCGAGGTCTGTGAGCATTTTTAGAATGTGCCTAACGCTGGCTCCGGCATACTTTTTATCATAATGATCTTTATTCTTTAACGTATTTTTTTCAGAAGAATTTATCATATAATGATGGTTAAGCATGCTACAACAAGATTTTCACAGAGGCATGTTAAATGTATGTCTCACTATTAATTCTTAGCAGCAGATACTTTTTTTAATTCAAAAATATCCTTACGCCGGTCCTTTAAATTTCTAACGCTTCCAAACTCGTGTAGTTCTCTTAGCAGGTCAATATCTACATCTGCGATCAAGATCATTTCAGTATTTGGAGTAGCTTCTGCTTTAATGCCATTAGTGGGAAATGAAAAATCGCAGGGTGTAAAAACCATAGATTGGGCAAATTGAATATCCATATTATGAACATTAGGCAAATTGCCAACACTTCCGGCAATAGCTACATAACACTCATTTTCTATGGCTCTTGCCTGTGCACAATTCCTGACCCTTGAATAACCATTTTGAGTATCGGTTAGGAAAGGCACAAAAAGTATATCCATACCTTCATCGGCTAGAAGTCTGCTTAACTCTGGGAACTCAGAGTCGTAGCATATAAGAACCCCTATTTTTCCACAGTCGGTATCAAAAACTTTTAATTGTTTTCCTCCCTGCATTCCCCATACTTTTGCTTCGTCTGGAGTTACATGTATTTTTTCATATCTTTCTACCGTGCCGTCTCGTTTGCATAAATACCCTACATTATACAGAATACCGTTTTTTATTTCCGGCATACTGCCTGCTACAATATTAATGTTATACGAAATGGAGAAATTTGAGAATTTTTGAACAATTTCACCGGTATGTTTTGCCAGTTCCCGTATGGCATCAGCCTCATTTAAATGGTTGTTTTGTGCCATTAAAGGAGCATTAAAAAACTCGGGGAATAAAGCAAAATCTGATCGGTACCCGGAAACGGCATCAATAAAATATTCTGCCTGCTGCAATAAAGAATCAATATTTTTGTATGGCCTCATCTGCCATTGTATGAGACCCAGTCTTACTACCTTTTTTTTGATTGCAGCTTTCTTTACGGGCTTTTCGTAGTAAATATTATCCCACTCCATTAATACGGCAAAATCCTGAGAGGCCTTGTCACCTTCCAAATAGTTTTTTAATATTCGGGTAGGATGGAAGTCATTAGATATCTGAAAATTAAGTACGGGATCATGGATCTCTTTGGCCCTTACTTTTGCAATATACTCTTTTGGACTTAATTTTTCAGAATATTTGTAATAGTTAGGAATTCTGCCTCCGAAAGCCATGCCTCTAAGGTTCATTTTTTCACACAATTCTTTTCTGTAATCATAAAGCCTCCTACCAAGCCTAAGCCCTCTGTATTCAGGTTTTATAAAAATGTCTATCCCATATAAGATATCCCCCTTGGGGTCATGTGAATCAAAGGTGTAATCGGCTGTAATTTCTCTGTAGGTGTGATTGTAATCATATTTACCATAATCAACAATAATAGACAGGGCACACCCTGCTATTTTGTCATTTATTTTAATAACTACCTGACCGTCAGGAAATTTTTTCAGCAAAGCTTTTATATGGTGTTCTCTCCAATACGAATTAGGCATGGATGTATAAGCAGACACCATAACATCTTTTATTTCCAGATAATCTTCAAACTGAAGATAACTTAATTCTATTTTATCAATATCGCTGATTTTCATTTTTTAGTCATTAAAAATGGGCGTCCCGTTCAGAATAGTTCTAAAAAAGACATATACTGTCTTTCAAACAAACTTGAAACGAAGTATTTTCTTCAAAACAAGATCACCACTTTTCTTTATAATAGAATGGGTTAGTTTACTGTAAAATTTTAAATAGTAAAAATAATTTATTTCTTTATGTGAGTTTTATATATATCTACATATTCGTTAAATTCGGAAGCTAATTCTTCTCCGTCACTTTCTTTAATGGTATATTCAGGCTCCTCACCCGAGTGTTTCTCTTTAATCAATAAACCGTTGTAAAAGTAATACAGTTTGTCTAGCTGATCTTTTGGTTTTCCTCTTTCTGCATCGCCGTGATCCTCAATAACCACTAAAACTAAATTTCCTTTATCAACATAAAACTCTTCGGTCCTGGAAGTTATCTGCTCATAAGGGTACGTTTTAATTCTAACTACTTCTCCATCTATTACATAATAGTGCATTTTTTGCCATTTCTGCTTGATTTTTTCTCGTAAACTATCGGTATATATCACAACAGGTTCTCCAATGGTACTTTCTATGGTCGCTCGCTTCTTATCAATGCTGGCAACCAGAGAATCTGTGTTAAGCGCTGTTTTATCCCCGTCCTCCTCAGGTGTTACTATTTTTTGTACGGTATCGGGCTCTTTTGCTTCCTTTTTAGCAGTGTTGCAACTATATAACAATATGCCTATGGCTAATACGGCAGCTAATTTAATTCTTTTCATGGTTATTTTTATTTTAATATTTGTTGATAAATGAACCGTTTAAGAACGGTACGGTTTGGCCTAAAAATACTGATTTATACGGATATTTGATAAGTATTTACTATAAATAACAGATGATATAAAAATCACCTGGCCATACCTTACTTATAAGAAAAGAAAGTTATTTGTATGTGTTTGATTTACTTTTTTTAAGGGACAGGTTTTCTTGGTAAGGCTATCTTTTAAAAGTAGCATATACTTTTTGTTTTCCTTGTGTATAGCGGCGAGGTTCACGCTTTGAAAGGCGATTATTTTTTGATCCAGATACCGGATAAGAACCGGCCGTTTTTATGATTTTCGGAGATATACTTTTCTTCTTTTTCCCGATAGGCGTCTGACAGTTCACTTTTTAAGAAGCCGTAAAAGCCATAAGAGCGTATGTTAATTAAATTAAAACCAGTAAGTTGGAATTTTAGAAATGATAATGAGATACCTTTGGTTACTTCATTGGTTTCTACATGAAGGTCGGTAACACTCCATAGATCGTCTGCAGACATTCTTTTTTTAATTATGTTCTCACGTAATAGCTGATTGTTTATTTTATCAATATAATCATATCTGCCCAACCATCTCTTTAATGTTCTTTTGAGTTTTTTTGGGACTAAATTTGAAGATCTAAACTTTTTCTTTTTTGAATTGAGATGTTTACGGTATTCATTCTTGTTCTCTAAATAAATGATGTCCTGCAGAAAGTCAAAATTAGGGTCCTGGAGATGAATTAAAATACCATCAGCGTTTAATTTTTGTTCTACTTCTTTTAGAAAAACGGCCAGCTCAGGGATATGATGCAATACAGAACAAATAATAATGATATCAAATTTCTCATCTACCGAGTGCAGATGACCATTTACCAGAGTGTAGGGTACATTCCACCCGGATGCCTTTTTTTCGGCTTGTTTTAGCATTTGAGGAGAGGTATCTAACAGGGTTGCCAATGCTACTGCAGGCCCAATTTTAGAGTCCAGAATAAGTTTTGTACTTAGCCCGGTACCACACCCTATATCCAGCAGTTTTAAACCTTTTTCTGGGATATGGGGTAGATCATTTACCAGCAAATCTACTTGTTCCTGAAGGCTTTGCCACATGTTTTGATGCAAATGGTCATATTGTTCAGATTCAAAATTGTGAAATACGATGTTTACTTTTTCATGAAATTCTTCAGGCGAAAGGGTACTTCCTGTTTTTTGTATAAGAGGGGCTAAATGGGTTAACATGGTATTGAGCTATTTAATAGGATGATTGGGTTGCGAGATTTTTTAAAGCGAAACATTGAGGTAAAAAATATCAAAGGCTAGTTTAAAAATACCGGTTACAGGTCATTTAAAGATAAAGCTTTTATTTCCCTGCTTCAAGCAACTTTTTTACCAAAGTTTTTAACTCTTTGATCTCATGGGCCTGTTGATCAATTTCTTTTTGCTGTTGAATGGTGTATAGGGTAAGTTCTTCAGTTTTTTTAAGAAGATCCATATCCATTTTAGCCTGGAGTATGCCGTTTTCCTCAAATTCTTTGGCAGAAGGCATTTCAGGCAGATGGTTATTCTCTTCAATAAACTTTTCAAGTGCTTCTACGCTTCTAAGTTTATAATCTTTTTTAAAAACGTAATCGGGGGCAGGAACGTTCAGATCAATTTTTACTTCTTCTGCATGAATCTTTCCTTTTACGGTTAGTTTCATATCCGGATTAGTGGTGCCAATTCCTAAATATCCGTTTGCAGTTAATCGCATTTTCTCACTGGAACCTGTTCCAAAAACAATTTTCCCCAGTGAATTACTGGCAATTATATTTAGTCCGTTAGTATCGGCGCCCATGAGCCATGTTGAATTGGCCATCGTAAAATTCCCGAAATTAGGAACATGATTTTCATTATGATGTGCAAAATAGCCATATTTACCCCCTGTAGTTTGTTGCCCTATTAGTAATACTGCTCTTGCATTAGGAGCTGTACTTTGGTTTAAAATAAGAGCTGAAGTACTGCCATCGACATTTTTATTGATCTCAAGATGCCCGCCGGGAATGGTGGTGCCAATTCCCACATTATCGGTAGTCGTAAGGTTGGTTCCGTTATCGGTCCATTGTGCCAGTAAGGGGTAACTGGTTAAACACAAAAAAAGGCATACATAAAAGGTATTTTTCATAATAATTGGGTTACTTTTCACTAAAGAAAATTAAAGTTATTATTTGTTTTTTTTACCGACTTTAAGATAGCACATTTTGAAAAAACACCCGATAAAACTTATCGGAATAAGGTTTCTGTTCTTTTAATTACAAAATGGCCTTATAAGGTGAAATGTGTATGGATAATTTGAAAAGAATACGGCTTATATAATATGATCTCACAGGTTTTTAACAGGCTAAAATCTCTGAATAAGACTTTTATTATTTAACCTTTTCTTTCATTTTGACAGCTTTTTTAAAACGCATGTTCAGGAATTCTACCAGTAACGAAAATGCAATTGCGAAGTACAGATATCCCTTAGGAATAGCACCTATTTCCTGATCGAATACTTTAGCATGTGACAGGTGTGCCGACTCTGCAATAAGCATAAACCCAATGAGAATAAGAAAAGAAAGACCCAAAAGTTGCACTGAAGGATGCTTGTTGATAAATACCCGAACGGGGTTGGCAAATAACATCATAACAATGATAGATATGACCACTGCAGTTATCATAAGTACAAGAGCGTCATCCGGGTTTGGAGAGATCCCGTTGGTCATCCCTACGGCGGTTAGAATAGAGTCGATAGAAAAAATAAAATCGATAATAATTATTTGAACAATGGCTCTGGAGAGTGAGTCAATTTTTTTACTTTTTATTTCTTCTTCATCATGGCGCGGTATCTCAACCTTTTCATGGATCTCGGATGTACTTTTGTAAATAAGAAACAACCCTCCCAAAAGTAAGATAAGACCCTGCCAGCTTACCCCAATAGTGAGCCAGGAAGTTTCAATATGGTAAAAAGGTTCCTTTAAACTTACCAGGAACGATATCCCAAACAACAAAAGAATACGCTGTAGCATAGCCAGCAGTAAACCTATATTTGTGGCTTTTCGCTGTTGCGAAGGCGGGAGTTTATTGGCAGCGATAGAAATAAAAACAATGTTGTCAATGCCTAATACAATTTCCAGAAAAGTAAGAGTTAGTAATGCTACCCAGGCATCGGGGCTGGTAAAAATCTCTAACATTTTATTTCACGATTTTTGCGGTACCTCTTTGCTTGTTTTTGAGATCACCTACAATATTATATTCAAATGTATAAGAATCTTTTGTGGTAAACAATATTTCTACATGTACTGCTTTTTGATCAGATAGGGTAACCGGGTTACGTTTTCGTAAAATAAATTCGCAGTCATTGATCCATCGTACGGAAGAAGTATCAACAGTATCTTCCAGCCAGCTTATTTCTATAGAATCACTTCGATAAAAAATATCGGTACGTTCTTTTCCTTCCAGGGTATAGGTAAATGAAAATTTTCCTGTTTTAAAATCTTCACAGTTTCGTTCGGGTTGATAACAGGAAGCCATAAAAACAAAAGGTAAGAAATAGAGTACTTTTTTGAACATTTTGATTTTTTTCAAAAATACGGAATAAAATCAGTTTTGGTAATTACGGAAAGTACCATCTTTATAAAAAACGATCACACGTTCAATTTCTGAACTGTGTTCTTTATGAATGTTTTCTTCAGTTGTTTTTTTAAGCACAGACTTTTCAGGAGTAATAGAAGCAGAAGGCTCGGGAGATCTAATTTGTGTAAAAAGATCTGAGCCTGCAGATGTAAGGTCGGGAGGTGCAGGGGGCGCTATTTTTTTTTCGACAGTAGGAAATGTGCCTTTACCCATTAACAGCCAATAGAGATCTACTTCCGGAAAAGCCTCTATAATTTTCATGATGAAATCTAAACTTGGCTTGTTCCTTCCCGAAATAATATGAGAAATGGAAGAACGTTGCACACCTACTTTATCGGCAAAAGCGGATGCCGATAGTTCATAATACCCGATGATTTTTTCGAGTCTTTTTGGAAATTTCGTGTCGTTTACCATTGTAAACAAATACTGTTATGTAACATGTTTACAAATGTATAAAAAAAGTTGTAAACAAGTAACAACAGGATGTATAAGATCAGAATAGAGTTAAATTAATAGTTTATTTAATGTCATTTAAAACATTGATAATAAATATTTTAGAAATTATTTTAAATTGCGAACAAAATAAGTGTGAATACAGAGACAAAACAAGTATTATTAAAAAGCAAAAATGTTTACATAAATAAACTAAACTTCGAAAAAAGATGTTTACAAATGTAAATAATAGAGTTGTTACATTTGTAAACAAAGAAAAAGCGATCATGTTTACTCCATTGTTTAAAATATACAAAGAGCAAAGTCTGGCAGGGCGTTACGTTTCACCTGTACATATAGAACAAGTGGTTACCCGGTTAAAAAAAGTGGTTCCTTTTTTTCATGTGGGAACTTCACTTAAGGGGTATCCTATTTTAAAATTTGTTATAGGTTCCGGTTCGAAAAAGATATTGATATGGTCTCAAATGCATGGTAATGAATCAACCACTACAAAAGCTGTTTTTGATACTATAAATTATATACTGTCAGATACGCCGCAGGCATTACAAATACGCCGCGAGTGTGAGTTACATATTCTCCCTATGCTTAATCCGGATGGGGCTATGGCTTACACCCGGGTAAACAGTGCCGGGATTGATCTTAATCGGGACGCTCAGGCCCTTACACAACCCGAAAGCAGGGTTTTGTTAGACATATATGCCCGTGAAAAACCTGATTATTGTTTTAATATGCACGATCAACGAACTATTTTTGGTGTGGGCTCTACCAATAAGCCGGCTACGGTTTCGTTTCTTACACCTGCTGCCGATGCATCTACGGCCATCACCCCGGAACGAAAAATATCTATGGAGCTTATTGTTATGATGAATAAAGAACTTCAGAAATCTATACCCGGGCAGGTGGGCCGTTATGATGATACCTTTAATATAAACTGTATGGGAGATACTTTTCAAAATGCAGGAACTCCTACGGTTTTGTTTGAAGCAGGACATTATCCTGATGACTACCAACGTGAAAAAACCCGTGAACTTCTCTTTCTCGCACTCATAAAAGCTTTCTCAGGCATTGCATCTAATGAAATTACAGGGAGATCTTACAAGGCGTATTTTGATATTCCTGAAAACCGAAAATCTTTTTTTGACGTACTTATTAAAAGAGTTCCCGTAATGGTTGAAAATGAAGTAAATTATCTTGATATGGGTATTTTATACAAGGAAAACCTAAAAGATAATGCTGTAGAGTGGGTGCCTTATCTTGATAAAACAGGCGATTTGTCTTCTTTTTTCGGGCATGTTGAGTTTGATGCGGAAACCGAAAGTCTCTTTCCCTTGAAAAAGAGTAAAATAGATGAAACAGAACTGATAGGGTTATTGAAAAAATTACAGAAATCTTAATGGTTTATTAACAAAATATGTGTTTATTAACAGCATATTATTCGATTTTTTTTGTTTTTTTTGCATAATCTTTAAAAGATTCGTTAGACATGGCAAAATTTAAACTAGACGATGTAGATCATCAAATTCTCGACATGCTTATTGATAATACCCGTACACCTTTCACGGATATTGCAAAAAAATTACTCATTTCTGCAGGTACGGTACATGTTCGAGTAAAAAAAATGGAAGATGCAGGTATCATTAAGGGTTCTTCTTTAACTTTAGACTATGTGAAGTTGGGATATTCCTTTATTGCATATGTAGGGATCTTTCTGGAAAAAACACACCAGACCAAATTTGTGTTGGAACGGTTAAACGAGATTCCGTATATTACAGTTGCGCATATCACTACAGGAAAATTTAATATTTTCTGTAAAATACGTGCCCGGGACACCAAACATGCAAAAGACATCATTTTTAGAATAGATGATATAGACGGTGTTTCACGTACGGAAACTATGATATCTCTGGAGGAAAGTATTAACGATAAGAAACGTTTAATGCATTCTATTTTTAATGAGATGTAGCGAGGGAATAAATAATTAAAAAATATTGAGACCCTTTCATCGATAATCGTGAAAGGGTTTTTTTACCACTTACAAGTAGCACCATGCTTAGAAAACCAAGAATTGATCGTTTTAACGAAAGTGTACTCTCCAGGTTTCAGATATACAACAGCATCTTTATGACCCTTCCTTTTGATACGATAAGTAATACAGGGGTGTTGTTGCCACTTTTTAGTGAACTTTGTGAGAAAGGATATAACAATAAAAAGAATCCTTCTGAGATTGTGAACTTATTTTTTGAAAAATATCTTGAGAACCCTTCAGAAAGTGAAAAACAAGAGCTTTTGTTCCGTTTTATACAGTATATAGAACGGGAGGTTGTATTATTTGATGCGATAGAAGACGCTTCTTTTTCGGTAGTGAACCACATGGATGGGCATGGTACACTAAGGAGTATTAAAGAAAAGGCAGAAGCTGAGAATAAAAAGCATGAGCTGCAGGAGTATCTTACTTCTTTTAAAGTGCGTACAGTGTTAACCGCACACCCTACCCAGTTTTACCCGGGACCTGTTCTGGGGATCATAACCGACCTTTCGGAGGCTATAAAAGCCAATGACCTTATCTTAATTAAAAAGCTTCTTGCGCAATTGGGCAAGACCCCTTTTTTCAAAAAAGAAAAGCCAACACCTTATGATGAAGCGGTAAGCTTGATCTGGTATCTTGAAAATGTTTTTTATCATGCCGGCAGCAAAATCTTCACCTATATTCAAAACAATATTTTTGAAAATACAGAACTGAATAATGAAATAGTGAGTCTGGGTTTCTGGCCGGGAGGTGACCGCGACGGTAATCCGTTCGTTACTACAGAAACTACATTGAAAGTAGCGCAAAGGCTTCGAATTACTATTTTGAAGAATTACTATCGGGACGTAAGAAAGCTTAAACGAAGAATTACTTTTAAGGTAGTTGATAAGCTATTGGCCGATCTTGAAATAAAGTTGTATCAGAGTGCTTTTGGAAAAAAGGCCTCTATGGTGATCACCAAAAAAGAATTTCTGGAAAGCCTGCTAAAAATTCGTGCCATTATTGTGTCTGAACATCAGTCGCTGTTTGTAGAAGAGCTGGATGAACTTATAAACAAAGTAAAACTGTTTGGCTTTCATTTTGCCAGTTTGGATATACGGCAAGATTCCAGAGTACATGATTACGTATTTAAAGCTATTGTAGATGAGACCCAAAAGGCAGACCTAGATGTTTTTCCTCCTGATTATCATGAAATGGATGCTGAAAAAAAAATAGAGGTTTTAAGTAAAGTAAACGGAGACCTTGACTTTACCATCTTTACAGACGAGGTTGTTCTTAATACACTGGAGTCTATTACTGCAATGAAATCTGTACAAAAAAGCAACGGTGAGTTAGGGTGTAACCGATATATTATAAGTAACAATCAGAGTGTTTTAAATGTAATGGAAGTATTTGCCATGATGCGATTATGTGATTGGAAGCACCCTACGGCAGATATAGTTCCTTTATTTGAAACGGTAGATGATTTGCGGGTAGCTCATAAAGTGATGGAAGCACTTTATACTAATGTGGCGTATGCAGCTCACCTGAAGCGCAGAGGTAATCAACAAACGGTAATGTTAGGTTTTTCAGATGGCACAAAAGACGGGGGGTACCTCATGGCTAACTGGAGTATTTTTAAAGCAAAAGAAGCGTTAACCGAAATATCGAGAACACACGGAATAAAAGTAATATTTTTTGATGGTAGAGGAGGGCCTCCTGCACGGGGAGGAGGAAAAACACATCAGTTTTACGCATCTTTGGGTGATACTATTGAGGCCCGTGAAATTCAGCTCACTATACAGGGGCAAACCATTAGCTCTAATTTTGGAACACTGCAAAGTTGCCAGTACAATCTGGAGCAATTACTAAGTTCCGGTATTATAAATGAAGTTTTTAAACCAGAAACGAGTCATTCGCTTTCCGATGATGACCGTGCTACCATGCAAAAACTGGCAGATATTAGTTATGATGCATATACCCGATTTAAGGAACATCCAAAATTTATTCCTTATCTGGAGCATATGAGTACTCTAAAGTATTATGCCAAAACGAACATTGGGAGCCGGCCTTCCAAAAGAGGAAAATCAGATAAACTGGTGTTTTCTGATTTGCGGGCTATACCTTTTGTAGGAAGCTGGAGCCAGCTTAAACAAAATGTTCCAGGGTTTTACGGGGTAGGATATGCCATAGCATCTCTTATTGATCAGGGGGATTTTGAAAAGATACGTGCCTTATATAAAAACTCTGCTTTTTTCAGAACACTGCTGGAAAATAGTATGATGAGCCTTTGCAAATCGTTTTTCCAACTCACAGCATATATGCGGGAGGATAAAGAATTTGGGGATTTCTGGACCTTGATCTATGAGGAGTACTTGCGTAGCACCGAAATGATCCTTAAAGTTACGGGATACAAAGAACTCATGGAAGATTCCAAAACCATGCGCGCCTCTATCGAGGTACGTGAAAAAATTGTTTTACCGTTACTTACTATTCAACAATATGCGCTACGCAAAATACAGGAAATCAATTCATCAGAGCCTATTGATAAGAAACAGATAGAAATCTATGAAAAAATGGTAACCCGATCACTCTTTGGTAATATTAACGCCAGTAGAAACTCTGCATAATATACTGTAGTAAAAAAGAACCCGGAAAGGGTTCTTTTTTTGTTTTAAATCATTGGCAGAGAGTTAATCTGTGTCATCATCTGTATCTTCTATGTCTATCTGTTCCGTATTTATGTTTTCATCGGGAGAAGTGGTGAAATCATCATCATCATCTTCGTCAAAATTCTCCATTGAGTAGGCAAGTCGGGTACTTACCTTAACCAGATATATAGCATCTTCCGAACGAACTTCGATTGCTTCAATAGCTTCATTCTTTGAATTTTTAAAATGGATGATATCATCATCTCCATAGCCATCGGGAAACTTTTCCACCAGAAGTGAAAGGATTTCAGTGGTAAGTTTTTTATAGTCAACAATTACACGTTTCATGGTTAAGTCATTATTCTAAAAACTAATGTAATTAAAAATACCATTTTTTTCAGAAAACATATGTTATTTTTTTGTGAGTTTAAAGAGTGTAATAATGATGATATTATGACCGCACAATCCCGGTTTATATGAAATACATATATGGGAAATACCGTCTTTAGTTAAGAAAAACAGTAGCCTCTTGGCTTTATGTTAATGTGAAGAACCAATAAGACATCTATGGTTAAGCTCTTTCATATTAGCAGATAATTATACTTAAGTAAGATAAAACTGAAATGCTTGCTGTATGAGCGAATGTGATGCCTGATGGTCAATTTGTGCTTTTCCGGTTTTTTCCAGCATGACAAAATTTATACGGCCATAAGCGTTTTTTTTGTCGTATTTCATAAATTCAATAATCTCTGCTATTTCCTTTTCGGTAAAAACTATTTTGTCAAACCATGAAAGAAAAACGTCTTTGATCTCTTTTGTTTCTTGTTCTGAAAGGTTGGTAGTTTTTGAAGAGAGAAAAGATTCGAGAATGATGCCTATGGCAATAGCTTCGCCATGCAGTAAAGTTTCCCTGTTTTCATTTTGAAGAAGATACGATTCAATGGCATGCCCTAGAGTGTGCCCAAAATTTAGTATTTTTCTTAATCCTTTTTCATAGGGATCCAACGTTACCACTTTGTTTTTAATGGTTATGGACTCATGTATAAGTTCAACGGGAATTGCATGATTGGTGAGGTCTATACCTTTGAGCTTTTCCCAGTGTTCCCTGTCATAGATCAAACCGTGTTTCAACATTTCAGTAAACCCGCTTCGTATTTGTCTGGCAGGGAGCGATTCGAGAAGCAGCGTATTAATTAGTACCATAGCGGGCAGTTGAATAACACCTACCTGGTTTTTTAACATCCCCAGATCAATACCTGTTTTTCCACCTACTGAAGCATCTACCATAGCGAGCAGGGTAGTAGGAACATTTATAAAAGCCATACCTCTCATAAAAGTAGCAGCTACAAAACCACCCAGGTCTGTTATAACACCACCTCCAAGGTTGATCATCAGGCTTTTACGATTTGCGCCCAATTCGGATAGAGCTTCCCAAACCCCCGTACAGGTATGTATGTTTTTGTTTTCTTCTCCAGACTCTATTTCAATGATCTCAATAGTAATTTCAGTGACTATTTGACTAAGGAAGAAAGGGAGGCAGTATTCATGAGTATTCTCATCTACCAGAACGAAAATACCAGAGGGTTGGGTATTCTGAATATAGGCGTTAAGTTGAACAAAACCTTCTTCGTTAAAATGTATATTACACCCCTTGGTGGATATTGTTTCCGGCATGAAATGTGTTGTTATTTAAGACTGACAAATTAAAAACATTTTCTCTAAAAATTGAACATTCCATAGTATATTTGCACATCCTTTTGTTATTACATGAAAAAGATATTTGATAATACTGAGATCGCTTTCTCGCTCAAATCCAATAATGAACTCAAAAAAGCACGTTTACTGTTTCAGGTTATGTCAAGCCCCACTCTGGTAAAATTGGGTACATGGCTAACTCTGGTATCTTTAAAATGGAAACTTCCTGTAAAATCGCTTATAAAAAATACCATTTTTCAACAGTTTTGTGGAGGTACAGATCTGGATGAATGTAAGCCCATAATCAACAAGCTTTTAAATACGGGGGTAACTTCTATAATGGACTATTCCGTAGAGGGAAAAGAAGAAGAGGCAGAGTTTGATAAAGCATTACAAACCAAACTCCTGTTAATTGAGTTCGCGAAAAAAAATAAAGGAATTTCATATGCATCTATGAAGCCTTCTGCTCTGGGGCGTTTTGCCATATGGCAAAAAGTTACGGGGAAAGAAGCACTTTCTGAGGCCGAACAAAAAGAATGGGATCGAATTGAGGTGCGTTTTGATACTATATGTAAAAGAGCAACCGAATTGCATGTGCCTATAATGGTTGATGCGGAAGAAAGCTGGATGCAGGATGCCGCAGATAAACTGGTTGAGAAGATGATGCGCCGCTATAACATTAAAGACGTAATTGTTTTTAATACCGTACAGTGTTACCGCTGGGACCGACTGGATTTTGTCAAGGACCTGGAAGTCAAAGCGCGAAATGGTGGGTTCTTAGTAGGTGTAAAACTGGTGAGAGGGGCATATATGGAAAAAGAAAATGAAAGAGCTAAAACTCTTAATTACCCAACCCCTATTTGTGCTGACAAAGCTGCTACGGACCTTAATTTTGATGAGGTACTGCGCTATACAATAGACCGTTTGGATATATTTTCAGTTTTTGTAGGTTCACACAATGAACCGAGTACTTATCTTGCCATGGAGTTAATGGAAGCTAAGGGGCTAAAAAAGGATCATTCAAGGATTTGGTTTGGGCAGTTGTATGGTATGAGCGATCAAATTACATATAATCTGGCCAAATATGGTTACAATGTAACCAAGTTATTACCTTTTGGTCCCATCAAAGAGGTGATTCCTTATCTTATAAGAAGAGCCGAAGAAAATACTTCAGTAGCCGGGCAAACAGGAAGAGAACTGTTATTACTCAATCAGGAATTAAAACGAAGAAAAATTTAATTTGCTTTTTCTTTCATCGCAGTGACGATAACTGTACTATCACAGTTTTTTAAAGTAATTTCAATTTCTTTAGTGTTGTGACTACCTTCTACAGTGTATAGTTTACAGGGTTTTGCGCGCGTATCGCTTTTTGAGAATACTACGTCTCCATTGGTTAACAGTGTTTTTATAACCAGAGTGTCTTTAAGAGCAATTCCCTTGCCCAACTCCATAGGTTTGCTTCGTAACTCTTTAAGTACCCGGCAATTGGGAGAATAACAAAACTTAGTGTCTTTTCCCTTGAAAAAAAAAGAAAGAATAACAAGTCCTATGGCAAAACCTATAAGGTAGAAGCCAATTCTTTTAAGCAAACTCATGTAAAATTAAAAAATAAGAAAATTAATATCATTATACGAAAGGTCAAACCAGTCTGCTACCGATTTGCTGGTTAGAATTCCATGGTAAAAATACAAACCATTTCGCAAACCTCGATCAAAACGAAGTGAATTCTCCAGTCCGCCATCTTCTCCAATTTTTAGCAGATACGGAGTAAAAATATTGCTAATAGAAACAGAGGCCGTTCGGCTGTAACGTGAAGGTATATTGGGAACACAATAATGTATTACACCGTGCTTTTCAAAAGTGGGGTGCTCATGAGTGGTAATCTCACTGGTTTCAAAGCATCCTCCCATATCAATACTTACATCTATGGCAATGGCCCCGTTTTTCATATTCTCAACCATAGTTTCGGTTATAATAACTGGTGCACGGTCTTTACCGCGAACGGCACCAATTAAAACATCACATCTTCGAAGTGACTTAATTAGTGTTTTGGGTTGTACCGTGGATGTATAGAGGGACCTGCCCAGATGGGTTTGTATGCGTCTAAGCCGGGTAAGAGAATTGTCAAATATTTTTACGTTAGCTCCCAGTCCCAAAGCAGACCGGGCTGCAAATTCGCCTACGGTACCGGCTCCCAGTATGACCACATCTACCGGAGGGACCCCGGTAATATTTCCAAAAAGAAGACCATTACCGCTACGGGCATTGGTCATAAGTTCTGATGCGATCAAAACAGAGGCGGTACCGGCTATTTCGCTCAAAGCTCTCACTGCCGGGTAATCTCCGTCATCGTCTTTTATATATTCAAAAGCAATAGCTGTTACCCTTTTTTTTGCGAGTTCTTCGAAGTACTTCTTGCTTCGTGTTTTGATCTGTAAAGCAGAAATAAGAATGGTTTTGAAACTTACCATTTTAAGCTCTTTCAGAGAAGGAGGTTCTATTTTTAAAAGAATAGGGCATGAAAATACTTTTTCAGTATCGTTGGTGATTTCTCCACCGGCATCACTGTATTCTTTATCGGAAAAGTTAGAACCTTCACCTGCTCCCGATTCTACCAAAACTCTATGGCCGTGGGAAGTTAATGCATTAACTGCATCGGGAGTAAGGCAAACACGTTTCTCCTGATACGCGTTTTCTTTGGGAATGCCTATGAATAACTCACCTTTTTGCCGTAATATTTCCAGTTTTTCTTCCTGGGGCAATAATTGCTGTTTGGTGAAAGGAGACAGAGATTCGCTCATGAGCCTGATTTTTAGTGAATATCAGATAAGCGTTTCTTACGCTCTTCATCCCGGCGTCTTCTTTCTTCCCGCTCTTTTTGTTTGTATTCGTCCAACTCTCTTTCAATTTCTTTTAGATCAATTCCGTAAATGAGTTTATCAAAAAGGCGAATACGTATCCAATAAACAGTAGGAGCAACGATCATTAAAATAGGGATAACCCAATAGATCTCTACTTCATCTATAAACTGTGAACCTCTGTTGATTGCTGAGAAAAGTTGAAAAGCATACATGGCAATAGGGACCAGTATAATATGGTACCACCATTGTTTACAGGTTAAAAACCAAAGTACAAATAAATAAAAGGGAACCAGTTTGCCTAAAATAATCCATAGTGCAATATAAACACTGCTGAATTGCCCTTTATTCAGAACAAACAAACCAAAATCCCAGGAAGGGGCATCCGTAGGGATATTGATAATGTCGTAAAAATACGCCACAAAAGGAGAAAGTCCTATCAGTACAATAAGCACACCGTCAATGGTGAAACGCCTGATGTAACTCTTTTTGTTTGCGTCTTTAGAAACGTTACGTACTTTATCTTTCATTAATGAAATTATTGTCTCTACCTCTGTCTTAATAGTTTTTAAATACTATAAAACTTTCCGAAAGGTAACAAAAAAATAGAAGAAAAGTTAATAATCCAAATTATATCACTAAAAACGGAATGCCTGATAAAGCAAGGAGGGTACAGTCATTGTAGTTAAGTTCAAACTATAAATTAATGACCCTGTTGGGGCAATAAGGGGCACCGTTTGCTTAATAAAAAAAGCACCGGAAAGGTGCTTTGTTTATAAGCGAATTTTTATTTCAATATCTTTAATCAAATAGAATATAAAGACTTATACTACGTCTGTTACTTTGATTTTACTTTTCTCTACGCCTTGCTTATCATATAGACTATCTTCATCAGCTACGCTGTTTGGGCTACAAGAAACAAATAAAAAGGCTGCTACAAATGCTACTGCGAATAAAAATCTTTTAGTATTCATGATGTTTAATTTTTTTTGGTTACCGATGGTACAAACCTACACAAAAAAAAAAAGCGCATGTAAAATACTTTTATTGTATCTTTAACGATTTTTTTGTGCAGTTTATCGAATATTTACCAGCGATAATATAGTAAAAAAAACATTTGGTGCTATAAAATTCTTATAATATTTTAATTATTCTCTGATTTCCCTCTAATTTTTGTATATGTATCTCTGTTACGTTCTCAGGTAAGAACTTCTCTACCTTTTCCGGCCATTCAATAAGCACCCAGGCATTTGATTCAAGATATTCTTCCAGCCCTATATCCAGGGCTTCTTCGGGAGTATCAATACGATAAAAATCGAAATGATAAATTTTCCCGGAGTCTCCGGAGTACTCATTTACCAGGGCAAAGGTAGGACTGGTAGTTGGGTGGGTTACTCCAAGTGCTTTTACAATAGCTTTAATAAGAGTAGTTTTTCCTGTTCCCATTTCGCCGTAAAACAATAAGGTATGGTTATGGGCTCTTTGAATGATTTCCCGTGCTATAACGTCAATATCTTCTAAGCTGTATATTGAATTCATATTTATTTGGGTTCCAACACGACAAAAGGGATGATCATTTCTTCAAGGGACACTCCTCCGTGCTGATAGGTATTGCGGTAATAACTAACATAGTGATTGTAATTATTAGGATATGCAAAAAACAGATCACCTTTGGCAAAAATAAAAGAACTACTCATATTGATGGTGGGTAGCTTTATCTCTTTAGGGTTTCTGGCTGCAAGTACATCTTTTTCTTCATAGGTAAGGCTGCGCCCTGTTTTATATCTAAGGTTAAGACTGGTTTCTTTATCGCCTACCACTTTGGAGGGATTTTTTACGTTAATGGTACCATGATCTGTGGTAATAACCAGTTTAAAACCTAACTGTTGTGCCTGTTGTATAATGTCCAGCAAGGGAGAATTCTTGAACCAGCTTTGTGTGAGCGACCTATATGCTTTGTCGTTTGAAGCCAGTTCCTTCACAACTTCCATTTCGGTTTTAGAGTGTGAAAGCATATCAACAAAGTTATAGACCACTACTGTAAGATCATTGTTTTTTTGGGACCTGAAATTTTCTGCCAGTTTTTTTCCTGATTTTAAACTTGATATTTTATGGTACTCCCATTTCAGAGAAAGCCCCAACCGCCGTATTTGCTCATTAAGAAAATCTTCTTCATGAAGGTTCTTACCTCCATCATCTACATCGTTTTTCCATAGTTTTGGATACAGTTTTTCCATATCAACCGGTGTAAGACCAGAAAATATAGCGTTTCTCGCATATTGTGTAGCAGTAGGTAATATACTGTAATAGGGAGATTCTTTTGTCTTTTTATAGTACAGGTTTACTGTACTTTCAAAAGCTTTCCACTGGTCATACCGGAGATTGTCTATAACAACGAACAGTGTTGGTTTTTTCTTTTCAAGCTCGGGTACCAGTAGTTCCCGGAAAACGGTGTGCGACATAACCGGATGATCTTCATTTTCATGAAACCAGCTTCTGTAATTTTTTTCAATAAACTTTCCAAACTGATTGTTTGCTTCGATCTTTTGCGATTCCAGGATCTCAAACATTCCCGAATCTTCAATTTCTTCCAGCTCCAGTTCCCAGTAAACCAGTTTTTGGTAAAGGTCGGCCCATTCGCTGTATGAATTGGCCATTGCCATATCCATTGCGATTTTTCTGAATTCCTGTTGGTAATTAGCCGTTGTTTTTTCAGTTATCAATCTGGAATGGTCAAGACTTTTCTTTAGGCTCAGTAATATTTGGTTCGGATTTACCGGTTTAATTAAATAATCTGAGATTTTAGAGCCAATAGCCTCATCCATAATAAATTCCTCTTCACTCTTGGTAATCATGACTACCGGTAGCGTAGGCCGTAATGCCTTTATTTCATTAAGGGCTTCCAGGCCGGTAATTCCCGGCATGTTCTCATCCAGAAAAACAATATCAAAGTTTTGATCTTTAATATCTTCAATAGCTTCAGCACCACTTTTACAGGTGTCCACTATATAGTTTTTGTTTTGAAGAAATATTATATGGGGTTTTAATAACTCAATTTCATCATCTACCCATAATATTTTGATATTGCTCATATATGTATATTTGTGTACTATTTAAATAATACGTCAGGATTTGAAAACATCCAACAAACTTAAAATTTTAAATGATCCAATTTACGGATTTATTACAATTCCTTCTGCCCTCATTTTTGATTTAGTTCAACATCCGTATTTTCAAAGATTACGTCGTATAAGTCAGATGGGGCTTTCATACCTTGTGTATCCCGGAGCTCACCATACCAGATTCCATCATGCTTTGGGGTGTATGCATCTTATGCAAAAAACCATTCAGGTTTTGCGATCTAAGGATATTTCCATTAGTAAGGAAGAAGAAGAGGGGTTGCTTATAGCTATTCTTCTTCATGATATTGGGCATGGCCCGTTTTCGCATGCTATGGAGCACAGTATTGTGGACAAAGTTAACCATGAGCACATATCATTGCTGTTCATGGAAGCACTGAATACCGAGTTTAACGGAAGTTTAACGCTTGCCATAGAAATCTTTAAGGGAGAATACCCGCGAGAATTTATGAACCATTTGGTTTCCGGCCAGTTAGACATTGACCGTACTGATTATTTGAAAAGGGACAGTTTTTTTACCGGAGTAGCCGAAGGTAATATTAATACAGAACGCATATTGAACATGCTTAATGTATTTGATGATGCCCTGGTAGTAGAAGAAAAAGGGATCTATTCGGTCGAGAAGTTTCTGGTGGCCAGAAGGCTTATGTACTGGCAGGTATATTTGCATAAAACCAGCCTGGCAGCAGAACAACTACTGATAATGGTACTAAAAAGAGCTAAAGAACTGGTGAGCGGGGGTACTGTATTGTCATGCAGTACTGCTTTGCTTTTTTTTCTTGAACAAAAAATAGATGCTGATTCATTTAATGAAGAGGCTCTGGAAACGTTCTCAAAACTAGATGATTATGATGTGGTGGCCGCATTGAAAACATGGCAGGATCATTCTGATATTGTTCTTTCGCGTTTGTGTAAAATGTTGTTAAACCGAAAGCTGCCGGCTTCTAAACTAAAGGATAAACCGGTATCCCGGCAAAAGCTTATGAAGATAAAGGCTAAAGTTAAAGAAAAATACGGGCTCTCTGATGCCGAAGTACCCTATTTCGTATTTCACGGAGCCATTGCCAACCAGGCCTACGATGTAGAGAAACAGAACATTCATATCCTTTTTAAGAACGGTAAGATCAAAGATATCACCGCAGCATCAGATCAGTTAAATCTTCTGGCTCTTTCCAAACCCGTACGTAAATATTTCATATGCTATCCAAAAGAATAATTTTAGCAGTTTTTTTATACTTTTGCCAGAATGAAATTCACAGCAAGTCAAATAGCAGGTATTTTAGAAGGAGATATAGTAGGTAATCCTGATGTTGAGGTTTCTAGACTATCTAAAATCGAAGAGGGTACCGAAGGTTCTTTAACTTTTCTGGCTAATCCTAAGTATAAGGCATATATATACAGTACACAAGCTTCCATTACTATAGTTAATAAAGATTTTATTCCGGAAGATGGGCTTACAACCACACTTATAAAAGTGAATGATGCGTATAAATCATTTTCAAAATTGCTGGAATATTACAATAAGGTGAAAATCAATAAAACGGGGATCGAAGATCCCTGTTATATTTCTAAAACGGCAGTATGTGGGGAAGAATGTTATGTAGGGGCCTTTACCTATTTAGGAGAAAATGTCAAAATAGGTAATCATGTGAAAATATATCCAAATGTGTATATTGGAGATAATGTGAGCATAGGCGATCATGTGGTCATTTTTGCCGGGGCCAAAATATATTCCGAATCAGTAATTGGTAAGTATTGTGTTATTCATAGCGGTGCTGTGGTTGGGGCAGATGGGTTTGGTTTTGCTCCTAATGAAAATGGTGAGTTCCAAAAAGTACCCCAAACCGGCAATGTGATTCTGGAAGACCATGTAGATGTAGGGGCAGGTACTACCATTGACAGAGCGACTTTGGGATCTACCATTATTAAAAGAGGAGTAAAACTCGATAATCAGATACAAATTGCCCACAATGTTGAAATTGGAGAAAATACGGTTATAGCTGCACAAACAGGCATTGCCGGTAGTACCAAAATAGGTAAGAATTGTATGATTGGAGGGCAGGTTGGTATTGTAGGTCATATAACCATAGGAGATGGCGTGCGCATACAGGCACAATCCGGTATTGGCCGTAATGTAAAAGATGGAGAAGTATTACAGGGTTCTCCTGCATTGAGTTATGGAGACTATAATAAGTCATATGTTTTGTTTAAAAATCTTCCTAAACTGGCAGATACTGTAAATAAATTGGATAAAAGAATTGCTAATGAGTAGTCAGATAGCTAAACAAAAAACGATTGCTAAAGCGGTTTCGCTTAAAGGAGTAGGCCTGCATACAGGAACAGAAGTGACCATGACTTTTAAGCCTGCTCCAGCAAATCACGGATTTGCATTTGCAAGAGTCGATCTTGAAGGTACCCCGGTTATTGAGGCCGATGCAAACTACGTAATAAATACACAACGAGGAACCGTACTGGAGAAACTGGGAGTAAAAATACAAACCTGTGAGCATGTACTGGCCGCTTTGGTAGGTATGGACCTGGATAATATTCTTATTGAGCTTAATGCTTCAGAACCTCCTATAATGGATGGCTCAGCAAAATATTTTGTAGAAGCTATAGAAAAAGCAGGTATAGTTGAGCAGGATGCAGACAGGAACGAATACATAGTTCAAAATGTAATCTCTTATACTGATGAAGAATCGGGTAGTGAGATTACTGTAATCCCTTCAGATACCTACCAAATTACGGCTATGGTAGATTTTGGCACTAAAGTTTTAGGTACCCAGAATGCAACATTAAAGCATGTAAACGATTTTAAAAACGAAATTGCTAGCGCCCGAACTTTTAGTTTTTTACATGAGCTGGAAATGCTGCTCGAGCACGGGCTCATAAAAGGAGGAGATCTTAACAATGCTATTGTATATGTAGATAAAGAACTTTCTCCCGAGACTATGGAGAAGCTAAAAGTAGCTTTTAAGAAAGATAGTATAGCAGTAAAACCAAATGGTATTCTGGATAACCTCACCTTACATTATCCCAATGAAGCTGCAAGACACAAACTCCTGGATGTACTCGGGGATCTTGCCTTAACAGGAATACGGATTAGAGGCAAAGTGATCGCGAATAAGCCCGGACATTATGTGAATACCCAGTTTGCCAAAAAGCTTTCAAAGATCATAAAGATTGAAAAAAGAAATAATGTTCCTAAATTCGATTTGAGTCAGCCTCCTTTAATGGATGTAACACAAATCATGAATATGCTGCCACACAGGCCGCCTTTTCTTCTTATTGATAAAATCCTGGAACTTACTGATACAACGGTAGTAGGTGTTAAAAATGTAACCATGAATGAGCCGTTTTTTGTAGGCCATTTTCCAGGCATGCCCGTTATGCCAGGGGTACTCCAGGTAGAAGCGATGGCACAAACCGGAGGGATACTGGTGCTAAGCACTGTTCCAGATCCGGAAAATTATCTTACTTTCTTTATGAAAATAGATAATGTAAAGTTCAAACAAAAAGTAGTACCCGGGGATACATTAATTTTTAAAGCAGATCTTATAACCCCCATAAGAAGAGGTATTTGCCATATGCAGGCCTATGCGTACGCCAATGATAAACTTGTGGCCGAAGCAGAACTGATGGCTCAAATTGTAAAGCATAAAGACTAAACTATGAATCAACCTCTCGCATATGTTCACCCGGGGGCAAAAATTGCCAAGAACGTGGTGATAGAACCTTTTACCACCATACACAGTAACGTTGTTATTGGAGAAGGTACCTGGATAGGATCGAACGTTACCATTATGGAAGGTGCCAGAATTGGTAAAAACTGTAATATTTTTCCGGGTGCGGTTATCTCCGCACCTCCTCAGGATCTAAAATATCAGGGAGAGGAAACCACGGCCGAAATAGGAAACAACGTAACCATACGTGAGTGTGTTACCATTAATAAAGGTACGGCAGATCGTATGAAAACCGTTATCGGGAACAATTGTCTTATCATGGCATACTGCCATATTGCCCATGATTGTATAGTAGGGAATAATTGTATTTTTTCTAATAACAGTACACTGGCGGGACACATTACTTTAGGAGATTATGTGGTACTGGCAGGGATGACGGCAGTTCATCAATTCTGTTCTATAGGTAATCATGCCTTCGTTACAGGAGGATCGCTGGTACGAAAAGATGTGCCCCCGTATGTAAAGGCTGCCCGAGAACCCCTTTCCTATGTGGGGATCAACTCAGTAGGACTTCGCAGAAGAGGTTTTACTTCAGAAAAAATACGAGAAATACAGAATGTGTACCGAATTTTATATCAGAAAAATTATAACAATACCCAGGCAATAGAGATTATTGAGGCCGAAATGGAGGCTACGCCGGAAAGGGATGAGATATTACAGTTTATAAGAGATTCCCAAAGAGGTATAATGAAAGGATACTTTAGCGCAAATTAATATATTTATGGCATCTACATCAGACATTAGAAAAGGGTTGTGCATACGATATAACCACGATATCTATAAAATAATTGAGTTTCTTCATGTGAAACCCGGTAAAGGCCCTGCCTTTGTGAGAACCAAACTAAAGAGCGTTACCACCGGAAAAGTTATTGATAATACTTTTTCAGCAGGACATAAAATAGAAGACGTACGGGTAGAGACCCGAAACTATCAATATTTATATCCTGAAGGCGATATATTTCATTTTATGAATACAGATGATTACAATCAAATATCCCTTTCTAAAGACACCCTGGATAGCCCTGAGTTGTTGAAAGAAGGAGAGATCGTGACCATCCTCTTCAATACGGAAGATAATATGCCCCTTTCGGTAGAAATGCCGTCACATGTAGTTCTTGAAGTAGTACATACAGAACCTGGTGTAAAAGGAAACACAGCCACCAATGCTACCAAACCGGCTAAATTAGAGACCGGTGCGCAAGTAAATGTGCCTCTTTTTATAAATGAGGGCGACAAAATAAAAGTTGAAACAGAAAAAGGAACCTACGTAGAGCGGGTTAAAGAATAGTATTTATGAAATTCCCGCAGCAACAAACCCTTCAACAAATAGCAGATCTTTTAGAATGTGAGTTTGTGGGAGACCCATCTTTTCCCGTATTGGGCATGAATGAAATTCATGTAGTAGAACCGGGTGATATTGTTTTTGTAGATCACCCCAAATATTATGACAAAGCACTCACTTCAGATGCTACCGTAGTGCTTATTAATAAAAAAGTAGATTGTCCCGAAGGAAAGGCGTTACTCATTTCAGATGATCCTTTTAGAGATTTTAATGTACTGGGAAAACATTTCAAACCTTTTCAACCGGCAGGAGCTACTATAGCACCAACTGCACAAATTGGGGAAAATACCATCATACAACCCGGAGTTTTCATAGGGAATCATGTAATTATCGGTAATGATTGTATAATTCATCCCAACACCATAATATACGATCATACCGTTATTGGTAACAAAGTTACCATACACAGCGGGAGCGTTCTGGGAGCCGATGCTTTTTACTATAAAAACAGACCTGAAGGATATGACAAACTCTATTCCTCAGGAAGAGTGGTTATTGAAGATGAGGTAGATATCGGTGCTTTGTGTACGATAGATAAAGGAGTAACCGGAGATACTACTGTAAAAAAAGGAACCAAAATAGATAACCAGGTGCACATAGGGCATGATACCGTGATAGGCCAGAAATGCCTGATCGCTTCACAGACAGGTATAGCAGGTTGTGTAATAATTGAAGATGAAGTGACCCTATGGGGGCAGGTAGGTATTAGCAGTGGTCTTAGAATTGGTAAAAAAGCCGTGGTTTTGGCACAATCAGGCATCAGTAAATCTCTTGAAGGTAACCACAGATATTTTGGTTACCCCGCAGAAGAGTTCAGGAAAAAATATAAAGAACTGGCTACCTTGCGGCAATTGGTTGATAGAGAAAACGACAAGAAAACCAAAAAATAAATACCCAAAAGGGGTTTTGTAACTATATATAGTTGAAAATCAGAAAACTGTCGTATTGCTGATTTTGCTTTAATAAAAGTTTAAGTTTAGAAAATACAGATGCTGTTGAGAAATCGCCTTCAAAGTGGTATTTTTGCAGAGCCAAAACAAAAAAATAAAAGATGAGTGTCTTAGTAAACAAGAATTCAAAGATAATTGTTCAGGGTTTTACAGGGAGTGAAGGTACCTTTCACGCCGAACAAATGATAGATTACGGTACCAATGTAGTAGGTGGGGTTACTCCGGGGAAAGGAGGCCAGGAACACCTGGGAAAACCGGTTTTTAATACAGTAAAGGAAGCGGTAGATAAAGTAGGGGCCGATACATCGATCATATTTGTTCCCCCGGCTTTCGCAGCAGATGCTATTATGGAAGCAGCCGAGGCAGGAATTAAGGTAATTATTACTATTACTGAGGGCATACCCGTAGCCGATATGATTAAAGCATTTAACTACATAAAAGAAAAAGATTGCAGACTGGTAGGGCCTAATTGTCCCGGAGTGATCACTCCCGGAGAAGCCAAAGTAGGGATTATGCCAGGATTTGTATTTAAAAAAGGAAATGTAGGTATTGTTTCCAAGTCAGGAACCCTTACCTATGAAGCGGCTGACCAGGTAGTTCGCCAGGGTCTGGGTATTACCACTGCTATAGGTATTGGGGGAGATCCGGTAATAGGTACCACTACCCGTGAAGCTGTAGAGCTTTTAATGAATGATGATGAAACCAAATGTGTCGTGATGATAGGTGAAATAGGAGGGCAGTTAGAGGCAGATGCTGCAAGATGGATAAAAGAAAGCGGTAACTCCAAACCGGTAGTTGGGTTTATAGCTGGTGAAACAGCACCTAAGGGCCGTACTATGGGGCATGCAGGTGCCATAGTAGGAGGCAGTGACGATACAGCCGAAGCCAAAAAACGTATTATGAGAGAATGTGGTATCTACGTGGTAGATTCTCCGGCAGAGATTGGTAAAAAAGTGGCAGAAGTGCTAGCTTAAAAAGTAAGCATTGTTAACATATTGGTCCCGCCCTGGCGGGACTTTTTTATAGAGTAACTAAAACAAATCACTTATATTTGAGTGATAACTTAAAATGAAAATCAGAAACGTCAGTATGAAATTGTTAGAAGGAAAAACAGCAATTATTACCGGGGCGAGCCGCGGGATTGGAAAAGGAATTGCTAAGGCATTTGCCGATCATGGTGCTAACATAGCATTTACATATAGCTCATCAGCATCTGCAGCCGAAGAGCTTGAAAAGGAATTGATCGCTTATGGTGTTAAAGCCAAAGGTTATCAGTCAGATGCATCCAGTTTTGAACAGGCACAGCAGTTGGCAGATCAGGTTTTAAAAGAGTTTGGTAGTATTGATGTTCTCATTAATAATGCCGGAATTACCAAAGATAATCTCCTGATGCGTATTTCAGAAGCTGATTTTGATAAAGTCATAGAAGTAAACCTGAAATCAGTTTTTAACATGACCAAAGCGGTACAACGCACTATGTTAAAACAGCGCAAGGGTTCCATCATTAATATGAGCAGCGTAGTAGGTGTTAAAGGAAATGCAGGGCAAACCAATTATGCAGCTTCAAAAGCAGGTATTCTTGGATTCACAAAATCAGTAGCGTTAGAGCTGGGTTCACGTAATATACGTTGTAACGCCATAGCACCCGGGTTTATTGAAACCGAAATGACGGCAAAACTCGATGAAAATACAGTACAGGGCTGGAGAGATAGCATTCCTCTAAAAAGAGGAGGGACTCCGGAGGATGTGGCTAATGCCTGCCTGTTCCTGGCATCAGATATGTCGTCTTATATAACCGGGCAAACGCTTAATGTAGATGGCGGAATGTTAACTTAAAAAATATTATGATGATTGTTGTTACTACAGAAACAGTACAAGGCAGAGAAATATCAGAGACTTTAGGCCTCGTAAAAGGCAGCACGGTACGGGCCCGTAATTTTGGCAGAGACTTTTTCGCAGGTCTGAAAAACATGTTAGGAGGAGAGATCTCAGAATATACAGAGTTATTATCCAGTGCTCGTGAGCAAGCCTTACAAAGAATGAAAGAAGAGGCCAGTAGAGAAGGGGCCCATGCTATAGTGAATGTACGGTTTTCTACTTCGCAGGTTACTGAAGGCGCTGCAGAAATACTTGCGTATGGTACGGCGGTAAAACTCAAGTAACTAACATATCTTAACTTTAGTAAAGAGCAGAACTTTTACAGGTACTTCTCCTTTTTGGTATTTACAAAGTAATTTTAAAAGAAAATAATTAATAATCAATGACTGCATCCACAATTGTATTTATCGTATTGGCTGCGGTTTTTGCATGTATTACCGCTTTTTG
Organism: Ascidiimonas aurantiaca; assembly: GCF_037646345.1. Taxonomy (NCBI): domain Bacteria; kingdom Pseudomonadati; phylum Bacteroidota; class Flavobacteriia; order Flavobacteriales; family Flavobacteriaceae; genus Ascidiimonas; species Ascidiimonas aurantiaca. The sequence goes on from NZ_JBBEWR010000001.1 coordinate 200,893, forward strand.
GTTTTATAAAGTTCACTCCAAAAAAACACCGCGATATCTTTGGTTTTTTGCAGGCCTTCGTTTCCTTACCGTTTTTTGTGTTCTTTTACTGCTCATTAATCCCAAATATTCCAAACAAGACCTCTATCTGGTCAAACCGGAACTGGTTATAGCTGTAGATAATTCAACATCTATCTCTTTTTTTGAAGAAAAGGAGACTAGTATTGCCCTACGTAATCATCTTAAGGAGCATGCAGCTCTTAATGAGCAATTCAACCTAAACTTTCTCACATTTGGGCAGCGCTTGGAAAGCGGTGTAAACAATGCATTTAACGAAGAGCAAACGCTCATCGACAATGCATTGAATACCATTAAAGCCACTTACAGGGATCGCGTGGCCCCCATTGTATTAATCTCTGATGGAAACCAGACTTTTGGAGCAGATTATAGTTTTAGGACCCAGCCACCCGGGCAACCTGTTTATCCGGTAGTTTTGGGAGATACAGCTATGGTAAGAGACCTCTCGGTAAGTCGTATTAATGTGAACCGTTATGCCTATCTCGGCAATGAATTTCCTGTAGAAGTCTTTTTAAATTATTCTGGGCAGGAGCCCGTAGAAACTACATTTACCATCAGTAGGGATAATGACGTTCTTTTTCAGCGAACACTTCGTTTTGATGAGGAAAACAATTCAACCGTATTAACAACAAACCTGAAAGCTTCCGTTACAGGAACCGCAGTTTACCAGGCATCGCTCTCTTCACTTCCTCAGGAAAAAAACACAGGTAACAACCTTAAAAATTTTGCCATTGAAGTAATTGATGAAAAAACAGAAGTACTTATTATTTCAGATATAAGCCATCCTGACATAGGTATGCTCAGGCGAAGTATTGAAAGTAATGAACGAAGAAAAGTAACCCTTAAAAACAGCAGGCTTCCGGTAAACCAGTTGAATGGGTATCAATTGGTGATCCTTTATCAACCAGGGCCCGCATTCAGGTCTGTGTATGAATTTTTGCAAAAAAACAACACCTCCTTTTTTGTTATTACTGGAACGAAGACCGACTGGAATTTCCTGAATACCATACAGGATGATTACAAAAAAGAATGGTTCCGGCAAACAGAGAACATTCAGGCATCGGTAAATTCACAATACAACGTTTTTAGTTTTGAGGACTTAGGTTTTGAAGATTATCCGCCTCTGCATGACGATCTCGGAGAAATACGTATCAATGTGCCTGCAGAGGTGCTTTTCTTTCAAAAAATCAGAAATGTAAACCTCAAGACCCCACTCTTGTTTACCTATGAGAAAGACAATAGCAGGTATGGAGTGTTATTAGGGGAAAATATCTGGAAATGGAGGGCACAACGATATGTTGATGCGAGCAGTTTTGAAGATTTTGATCGTTTTTTGGGGAAGCTTGTTTTTTATCTGGCATCAAATACCAGAAAGCAGCGTCTTGCCGTGAGCTATGAGCCGTTTTATGATGAAAATACAGCTTTCAGGCTAACTGCTGAGTTCTTTAACCGAAATTATGAATTTGACGATACAGCTACCTTAGATTTGGTGCTTACGAATATACAAGACAGTACAACACGTACACTTCCCATGTTGCTTAAATCAGGATACTATGAGGCTGATCTTAACGGATTGCCTGCAGGAGATTACAGCTTTACAGTTCAGGCCGGAAACGAAAATATATCTCGCTCAGGGAGTTTTAAAGTACTGGACTTTAATATAGAACGACAGTTTTTACGGGCAGATATCACCCGTCTGGGCACATTGGCTAAAACCTCCGGCGGACAAATGTTTTTCCCTGATGAATGGGAACGTCTTGTAGATACACTTATGAACGATCCTGCAAATAAAGCAATTCAAAAAAGCAAAGTAGAGAAAGTTTCTCTTATAGATTTCAGGTTTTTACTATTTCTGGTCGTACTTTTGCTGTCTCTGGAATGGTTGTCCAGAAAATATAGCGGATATGTCTAATTTAACAGTTTAAAAATCATGGAACGATTACCCAAGCTTGTACTACCCATACTATTTGTCCTTGTCATACTGGTTATTTTCATCGTAAAATCTACGATCACGATTGAATCAGGTAAGGCAGGAGTTCTCTATAAAACCTTTGGCGGAGGAGTGGTTACAGATGAACCCCCGTTAGGAGAGGGATTTCATTTGGTAGCTCCCTGGAACAAAGTATATGTCTATGAAGTTCGTCAGCAGGAAGTATTTGAAAAAATGCAGGTACTGTCTTCCAACGGACTTGAAATTAAGCTAGAAGCATCTTCCTGGTACCAGCCGGAATTTGAACGCTTAGGGTTATTACATCAGCAAAAAGGAGAAAATTATGTAGGTAGAATATTACAACCTGCTATTCGTTCTGCAGCGCGAAGTGTAGTAGGGCGTTACACGCCAGAACAACTATATTCCAGTAAGCGGGATGCTATTCAGCAGGAAATTTTTGAAGAGACCAAGCGTATTGTAGAGGATCAGTTTATTCAATTAAATGAAGTACTGGTTCGAGATGTTACCCTTCCCGTATCGATAAAAGATGCGATAGAGCGTAAACTTAAACAAGAACAAGAGTCTCTGGAATACGAGTTCAGGCTTGAAAAAGCCGAGAAAGAAGCAGAGCGCCAACGAATTGAGGCAGAAGGTAAAGCCAATGCTAACCGAATTCTAAGTGCTTCTTTAACAGATAAGATTCTTACAGAAAAAGGTATTGAAGCTACCCTGGAACTTTCCAAATCGCCTAATAGTAAAGTGATTGTAGTAGGAAGCGGTGAAAATGGCTTGCCTATTATTCTCGGAAATCAATAAACTTATTTCGCCCCTTGTTCTTTGGTAGCAAGTAGGGCTATAGCTTGCTCTTTCCACTGGTCACGTTTAATACGTCCCGGGAAAAATTCAATAAGTCGGGTTACCGTTTCTATTTCAGTATCGGTAAACCGGCTTATTTGTTTAAAAGTGTATATACCTATAACATTTAGTCTTTCTTCAATAAAAGGGCCTATCCCGTTTATTTTTTTAAGGTCATCTTTTTCAGACTCTGAAGAAAGTCCAATAACAGAAAAATTAAGAGAAGGTTTTGCATTCTTATTTTGGGCCTTTACACCTTTAAACATAGAACCGTCCGTTTCCAACACAGAAGTACCGCTTCTGCCCATAGTTTGCACCGCTTTAATACTACTGGTATGATCGGCCTCTTGTGTAGGGGGGTTTTGCATAGCATCTTTCAAAATATACTTTGCTTTCAATAACTTCTTAAAATAGTGGCGGCTAATGAATAAAGCCAGTAAAAAGCCGGTAAGAAAGCACAGAAGTCCCATAATTAAAATAGAAGTAGTAATTCCCGGCATATGCTAAAGTAATGATGGTTTCGCTCTTAAAAATATAAATTCATACTTGTTACTACAAACCTAGTGTATTAAAAATAAATTAATTAACGAACGTGTTCAAAAAAATCTGTCAAATTCTCTCAAAAAAGATAACAAAACCTTTGGTGTTATGATTTTTTTTCTTTTAACTTTGAAGTGTCAAAAATTATTTATGAGACTTACAGTATTAAATCATCATCATTTTCATTCTTGCACTCAGGCGAGGTGAAAATGTTGTGTATATAACTTAAAAACATTACAAACCCGTTTGAGCAGTTCAGACGGGTTTTTTTATGCTCCTGAGCTGCCTGAACACAAAACTGAAAAAATGAAAAAACTTAAAATTGCTATTCAAAAATCAGGAAGGCTCAATGAAGATTCCTTAAAAATCCTAAAAGATTGTGGTATATCAATTGATAATGGAAAAGATCAGCTTAAAGCGCAAGCCCGGAATTTTCCATTGGAAGTTCTGTATTTAAGAAATGGTGATATACCCCAGTACTTAAGAGATGGCGTGGCAGACATAGCGATTATAGGAGAAAACCTGTTAATCGAAAAAGGAGCAGATATTGAAATAGTTGAAAAACTGGGGTTTTCCAAATGCAGAGTATCCCTTGCCGTGCCACGTACCTTTAAATATACATCCCTTAAGGATATGGAAGGTATGCGTATTGCTACTTCGTATCCCGCTACCGTAGAAGCATTTTTAAGCAAACAAAAAGTAAAGACAGATCTTCATATCATTAGTGGCTCTGTAGAAATAGCTCCTAATATTGGATTGGCAGATGCTATTGTTGATATTGTATCCAGTGGAAGCACATTGTTTAAAAACAACCTTAAAGAAGTAGAAGTACTTCTAAAAAGCGAAGCCGTTCTTGCGGTATCTTCTCAAATCTCAGAAGATGCTTTGGCAGTTCTCAACAAACTCCGTTTTAGGATACAGTCTGTACTAAGGGCCAGAAGATCAAAATATATATTGATGAATGTGCCCAATGACAAAATTACAGCAGTTAGCAAAATACTACCTGTTTTAAAAAGCCCTACTGTACTTCCGTTGGCAGAACCCGGATGGAGTTCTTTACATTCAGTAATAGAAGAAGCTACCTTTTGGGAAGTAATAGATGAACTAAAAGCAGAAGGAGCTGAAGGGATTCTTGTATGCCCTATTGAAAAAATGGTATTGTAAGACAAATAGAAAAAACGCATGTTTACGATTACGTTTATTGAAGAAGCATTCATTGAAGAAAAGACCATTCCCTTTTTACAGAGATTAAACCCTGACACCACTGAAAAGGTTTTAAAGGAACGTCTTGCAGAGATGCTAAAAAACAATTACAAATGTATAGGCGTGTACAACGATGAAAAGCTTATTGGTATCTCCGGGCTCTGGATCCTGGTTAAGCATTATATAGGAAAACACGTAGAACCGGACAACGTGATTATTCTGCCTGAATATCGCGGAAAAGGTATAGGAAAACAATTGGTAAAATGGATCATTGATTATGCGATTTCCATTAATGGGAACTCCGTAGAGCTCAATGCCTATGTTGCCAGTCAGGAAGCAAATAAATTCTGGACAGGTCAGGGCTTCAAACCTGTTGGATATCATTATCAAATGAAATTAACATCATGAAAAAATACAATAATCCTTCAAGAGAGAATTGGGAAAGCCTTTTAAGGCGCCCCACACAAACCGTAGATGAGATAGAATCTACCGTTATTGAAGTTTTTAAGGAGGTACAAACAAAAGGGGACGAAGCACTTAAAAAATATACCAGTCTTTTCGATGGTGTCGAACTTACCGATCACGCTGTTTCTGAAGAAGAGGTAAAAAATGCCGAAGTTCAGGTGTCTCCGCAACTTAAGGAAGCCATTAAACTGGCAAAAGAGAATATCACTAAATTTCATGAGGCGCAGCGAACTTCAAAAGTAGAAGTACAAACGACACCCGGAGTGTTTTGCTGGCAGGAAAAACGCCCCATAGATAAAGTGGGGCTTTACATTCCCGGAGGGACCGCCCCCTTATTTTCTTCTATCTTAATGTTAGCGGTACCTGCACAACTTGCCGGATGCCGTGAAATTATACTGTGTACCCCCCCCGGAAAAGAAGGTATAGTAAACCCTGCTATTCTTTATACGGCCCATTTATGCGGTGTACACAAAATATTTAAAATAGGAGGTATTCAGGCCATAGCAGCTATGACATTTGGCACATCTTCCGTTTCTCAGGTATATAAAATATTTGGCCCTGGAAACCAGTATGTAACCGTGGCCAAACAACTGGCTACCAAATACGGGGTAGCTATAGATATGCCCGCAGGACCCAGTGAGTTACTGGTTGTGGCAGATGATACTGCCAATCCTGCTTTTGTAGCTTCAGACCTTTTAAGCCAGGCAGAACACGGTACCGACAGCCAGGTACTACTGGTGAGCACATCTGAAAAATGTATTTCACGTACAGAAGAAGAAATTCAAAAGCAAATAGAAAGTTTGCCACGAAAAACAATTGCCAAAAAAGCCATTAAGAATTCCAGACTTATCTACTTTGATGATAATAAAAGCGCTATTGATTTCATCAACACTTATAGCCCCGAGCATTTTATTATTTCAGTAAAGAATGAAGACTTTTATCTGGAAAATATTCGTAATGCAGGGTCTGTATTTGTTGGCAACTATACTCCTGAAAGTGCAGGTGATTATGCTTCCGGTACAAATCATACCCTGCCTACTAATGGGTACGCTCGTAACTACAGTGGTGTTAACCTGGATAGCTTTATGAAAGCTATGACATTTCAGAAAATAAGTGCTGAAGGTTTGTTAAATATAGGGGAAGCAATAGAGCGTATGGCCGAAGCCGAGCAGTTAGAAGCACATAAACGGGCTGTATCCTTACGGTTGGAAACCCTCAAAAAATAAGCCAATGAATAAGACTTTCGATATTTCAAAACTGGTGCGCCCTAATGTGGCAGCCCTAATACCTTATACTTCGGCCAGAGATGAGTTTAAGGACTTCAAAAAAGAGATGGTGTTTCTCGATGCCAATGAAAACCCGTTCCCTTCCAGAGTAAATCGTTATCCGGACCCTCGTCAACGTGATGTGAAGCAATTACTTCGCGAACAGCGCGGTTTGTCAGAAAACCAAATGCTGTTGGGTAATGGCAGTGATGAGGTACTCGATCTTATTTTAAGGGCGTTTTGCCGGCCCGGTATAGATAATATGATCACGTTACCGCCAACCTACGGAATGTACGGGGTTTTAGGAGCTACAAATGATATAGAAAATAGAAAAGTACTACTTACTGAAGATTTTTGTATAGATACCGATGCTGTTTTACGTACGGCAGATGCCAATACAAAAGTAGTATTTATCTGTTCGCCCAATAATCCCACAGGAAATCTGATACCTAAAGAAGATATTCTAATCCTCCTAAGGCAGTTTGCGGGCTTGGTGGTTATAGACGAAGCCTATATTGATTTTGCAGAAACAGAAAGCTGGGTAAATACACTTTCAGAATATCCGAACTTAATAGTTACGCAAACACTTTCCAAAGCTTATGGTATGGCCGGAATACGTCTCGGGCTTTGTTTTGCTTCAGAAGAGATAATCAGTATTCTCAATAAGATCAAACCTCCGTATAATATAAATCAGTTAACCCAGCTTGAGGCTCTGGAACGTCTGGAAAACCCGGAAGCTATACAGAAAGAAAAAGAAGAGGTTTTAAAAGAGCGAAATATACTTGAAAATACCTTAAAAGATTTATCTTATGTGAAGAAAGTATTCCCGTCGGATGCCAATTTTATCCTGGCTCGTGTAGATAATGCCGCAGAGCGATACCAAAGTTTATTAAAAATGGGGATCGTAGTGAGAAATCGTTCTGCACAACCTTTGTGTGAAGAGACCTTGCGCTTTACCGTAGGGACACCCGAAGAAAACTCAAAACTTATACAAGCTTTAAAAAAAATGTCATAAATGAAAAAGAGAGTATTATTTATAGATCGTGACGGTACTTTGATAAAAGAAACAGCAGATGAACAAATAGATGCGTTCTCAAAACTGATATTCTACCCTCAGGTATTTACTTACATGAGTAAGATTGCCCGTGAACTCGATTTTGAACTGGTAATGATTACCAATCAGGATGGTTTGGGAACTGAGGTTTTTCCTGAAGAAGATTTTTGGCCTGTACATGAGCATATTATGCGTTCTTTTGAAAATGAGGGCGTGGTTTTCAAAGAAGTTTTTATAGACCGTACATTTGCTAAAGATAATGCACCCACCCGAAAGCCCAATACCGGCCTGCTTACTCATTATTTTTCAGATGCTTATGATTTGGCAGGTTCTTTTGTGATCGGGGACCGCCTCACCGATGTTGAGTTGGCAAAGAATTTGGGAGCCAAAGCAATTTATATAAATGACGAGACCCATTTGGGTACAAATGAGATCTCTGTATCAAGAGAAGCACTGGATACGTTTATATCCCTTGAAACCAATTCATGGAAAGATATTTATTCTTTTCTTAAACTGGATCAACGTACCGCTTCAGTACACAGGTCAACCAAAGAAACCAATGTACTCATTAAGCTAAACCTGGACGGTACAGGAAAAAGTACCATAAATACCGGACTGGCCTTTTTTGACCATATGCTGGACCAACTGGCGCGACACGGGCAAATGGATCTGGAGATCAAAGTGACCGGAGACCTTGAAGTAGATGAACACCACACTATTGAAGATACCGCCATTGCCCTGGGAGAAGCTTTTCACAAAACACTGGGTAACAAACTGGGTATAGAACGCTATGGCTTCAGTTTACCTATGGATGATTGCCTTGCTCAAGTGTCGATTGATTTTGGAGGCAGGAACTGGCTGGTTTGGGAAGCTGATTTTAAAAGAGAGAAAATAGGGGAGATGCCTACCGAAATGTTTTTTCATTTCTTTAAATCATTTACAGATGGTGCGCGGGCTAACCTGAATATAAAAGCAGAGGGCACCAATGAACACCATAAGATTGAAGCGATTTTTAAAGGTTTTGCCAAAGCGATAAAAGCAGCCGTAAAAAGAGATCCTGAAAAAATGGTATTACCCAGCACCAAAGGAGTCTTATAGAAAATTCTTTGAAAAACAGAAAATGAAAATTGTAATTATTAATTATGGTGCCGGGAATATTCAAAGTATAAAATTTGCTTTGCAACGCCTTGGCTGTGAAGCTGTTTTAAGTGATGACCATAATGAAATTCAGCAAGCAGATAAAGTAATATTCCCCGGAGTCGGAGAAGCAGGAAGTGCTATGAATAAATTACGCGCTTCAGGGCTACACAACGTGATCCCCGGATTAACACAACCCGTTCTGGGCATATGCCTGGGGATGCAGCTTATGTGCCGTCACTCTTCTGAGAGCGATACCACCGGATTGAGAATTTTTGATGTGGATGTAGTACGCTTCCGGAACACAGTAAAAGTACCCCAGATAGGGTGGAACCAGATATCCCGCTTATCGTCACCTCTTTTTAAAGGAATACAGGAAAATGAATACATGTATCTCGTACATAGTTACTATGCACCCGTGTGTAAAGAAACCATTGCGGTAACTGATTATGATGGCCCGTATAGCTCTGCACTCAGAAAAAATAATTTTTACGGAGTTCAGTTTCACCCTGAAAAAAGCGGAGAAGCCGGTTCCAGAATATTACATAACTTTTTAACACTTTTATAATGAGGATTATACCTGCCATAGACATTATTGAAGGTAAATGTGTTCGTTTATCCAAAGGAGATTACGCAACCAAAAAAATATACAATGAACATCCGTTGGAAGTAGCTCTTGAGTTTGAGGCACACGGCATAGAACATCTGCATTTGGTAGATCTGGACGGTGCCAGAAGCAGTCATATTGTAAATTATAAGATCCTTGAGCAAATAGCTTCCAAAACCCAACTTAAGATCGACTTTGGAGGTGGTCTTAAAACCGATGAAGATCTCAAAATCGCTTTTGAAAGTGGTGCCCGGCAGATTACCGGAGGCAGCGTGGCCGTAAAATCGCCTTCCGTGTTTGAAAAGTGGATACGTGAGTACGGCAGTGAAGCCATTATTTTAGGAGCTGATGTACACGGTGAATCTATTGCTGTTAGCGGATGGGAAGAAACCTCAAATCTGGCACTTATCCCTTTTATAGAAGGTTATGTTAAAAAAGGGATCTCATATGTTATCTGTACAGATATTAGTAAAGATGGCATGTTGCAGGGACCCGCTATACCTCTTTACCAAAAAATATTAAATGAATTTCCTGATTTAAAGCTTATTGCTTCCGGTGGAATTTCGTCCATGAATGAATTACCGGTTTTACAGCAGGCAGGTTGTGAAGGTGTTATTATTGGTAAAGCCATATACGAAGGGCACATTTCATTAAAGCAATTAAAAGCATTTATAGAAAACCCCACAAATGAAAATTAATACTTAAAACAAATGCTAACTAAAAGGATTGTACCCTGTCTTGATATAAAAAACGGGCGTACCGTAAAGGGCGTAAATTTTGTAGATTTAAGAGATGCAGGCGACCCGGTGATCTTGGCAGAGTTGTATGCCCGTGAAGGAGCCGATGAATTAGTTTTTCTCGATATCTCTGCTACCGAAGAACGCAGAAAGACACTGGCAGATCTCGTATTGCGGGTAGCAGAGAAAGTAAATATCCCGTTTACAGTAGGAGGGGGCATCAGTTCAGTTGAAGATGTTGATATACTTTTGAAATGTGGAGCAGATAAAGTGTCTATAAATTCTTCAGCAGTAAAGAACCCTGATCTTATTAATGAACTCGCCGGTAAGTTTGGTTCCCAGTGTATTGTAGTGGCCATTGATGCCAAACAGGTCAATAAACAATGGAAAGTACATTTGGTTGGAGGAAAAGTTCCTACTGATCTCGATCTTTTTGAATGGGCAAAAGAAGTAGAACAAAGAGGTGCCGGAGAGATCCTTTTTACCTCTATGGATCATGACGGCACCAAAGAAGGTTTTGCCAATGAGGCTCTGGCTGCGCTTTCAGAACAATTAAATATACCCATAATCGCTTCCGGGGGCGCCGGCACCATTACACATTTTGCAGATACTTTTAAAGAAGGGAAAGCAGATGCGGCTCTTGCGGCCAGTGTTTTTCACTTTGGTGAGATCTCTATCCCGAATTTAAAAAAGGCGTTACAGGAACAGGGGGTACCCGTAAGAATATGATAACCAAGAAAACCATCATGGAAATAGATTTTAATAAAAATAAGGACGGACTGGTACCTGCTATTGTGCAGGATAGTCGCACCCGGAAAGTGTTAATGCTGGGATATATGAATGAAGAAGCTTACCGGCAGACATGTGCTCTTAAAAAAGTAACTTTTTACAGCCGCAGTAAACAACGGCTCTGGACCAAAGGAGAAGAAAGTGGTAATTATTTACTATTGGCAGATATTCAAATAGATTGTGATAAAGATACCTTGTTAGTAAAAGCAACTCCCCAGGGACCAACCTGTCATACCGGTTCTGATACCTGTTGGAACGAGATAAATGAACCCTCGTTTGGTTTTTTGTCAGAGTTGGAAAATGTAATAAAAGACAGAAAAGAAAATCCGTCTTCCCAAAGCTATGTAGCTTCACTTTTTAAGAAAGGGATCAATAAAATTGCACAGAAAGTAGGAGAAGAAGCCGTAGAAACAGTTATAGAAGCCAAAGATCAGAACGACACTCTTTTTCTTGATGAGAGTGCCGATCTTTTGTTTCATTATCTTATTCTTTTACAGGCTAAAGGTTTTCAATTAAAAGACATTGTTGCCGTTCTGGAGAAACGACATCAATAACCAATCAATACGGTGTAGGTTGGCAGTTGGAAATAAAACTAATCAAAAAGGTCTGATGATAAATAGCGATCGCCACGGTCACAAATAATGCAGACCAGTACTCCCTTTTCAAGTGTTTCTGCAAGTTTTAGGGCCGCGGTTACTGCACCACCACTGCTCATACCCGAAAATATTCCTTCTTCAATGGCAATTTTCCGGGCCATATATTTAGCTTCCTGCTCACTGACTTCAATAATCTGATCTACTTTGGCAGGATTAAAGATTTTTGGCAGATACGCTTCAGGCCATTTGCGTATGCCCGGTATGCGAGAGTCATCGGTAGGCTGTACGCCTACGATCTGTACGTCTTTGTTTTGTTCTTTAAGATACGTAGAAGTCCCCATAATAGTACCGGTGGTTCCCATAGACGATATAAAGTGGGTTACTTTACCATCAGTATCTCTCCATATTTCGGGCCCGGTGGTTTTATAATGCGCCTTCCAGTTATCGTCATTACCAAACTGGTTTAGCATAAAATACCCTTCATTTTTCACTTTACTTTCTGCGTAGTCACGTGATCCTTCAATTCCTTTATCAGCAGAAGTAAGTGTTACCCTTGCCCCGTAGGCACGCATGGTTTGTACCCGTTCTTTAGTTGAGTTTTCGGGCATTACCAGTTCCAAATTAAGCTTGTAAAGCGCAGCGATCATTGCCAGTGCAATACCTGTATTACCACTGGTGGCCTCTATAAGACGGGTGTCTTTAGAAATGGTACCTCTTTTAAGGGCTGAGTGGATCATATTATACGCCGCTCTGTCTTTTACACTACCTCCCGGGTTGTGCCCTTCCATTTTAAAAAAAAGTTTTATATCAGGGTTGCTCACCAGGGTTTCAGATTCTACCAAAGGAGTATTACCTATGAGATCAAGTAGTTTTTTGCTCATTTGAATTAACGGTTTTTATTTTGATTTCCGGAGTATGAGAAACTATGGAGTTTTCCGGTATGGAAGCGGTAAGCCATACGTTTCCGCCAATAATACTGTTGGCACCAATTACCGTATCACCTCCCAGGATAGTTGCATTTGCATAAATAGTAACATTATTTTCGACCGTAGGATGCCTTTTTACATTTTGCAGATTTTTAGACACGCTCAAAGCTCCAAGAGTTACTCCCTGATAAATTTTCACATGATCCTTGATAACGGTAGTTTCACCAATAACCACACCGGTGGCGTGGTCTATAAAAAACGATTTTCCTATTTCTGCCCCGGGATTGATATCTACCCCGGTAAGCCTGTGGGAATACTCAGTCATAAGCCTGGGCACCAAAGGAAACCCTGCTTTGTACAATTCATGGCTCAGCCTGTAAATAGCAATAGCATAAAATCCCGGATAAGCGAGATAAACCTCCCGCAGCGAACGGCAGGCCGGATCATTCTGGGCAATGGCCCTGGCATCCAGATTTAGCTTTTGCAGTATTTCAGGAAGTTTTTGAAGATATTCTTCCCATACTTCTTTACACAAAGAGGCCTTTTCCCAATCACATAAAAGGGCCAACTCTGAAAAACTAGCTTCTAATATTTGTAAATTGGAATCAACATCAGTTTCAGAATCAAAAAGGGTATAAAAAAGTAAATTAGTAAAGCCTTCCGATTTTTCTTTTAGTATCAGCCTCAGTTTAGGATCTTGTTTCTGAGAGATGATCTTCCGGATGATATCATTTCTGTCCATATGGCTTTTTTATAATGGGTTTTGTACTACTTTTGCTTAGGTCGTTTCACCAGATAATAACTAACCGGCTGCATATCAAATATACAATGAAACTATATATAGTGCCCGAAAAATCTTGTAAACATACTTTTTAACAAACTTTTAATGCTCAATTCACCCCTCGAATTGTCAAAATTCATTTATTTCATGCTATCGTATTCAAACTCCAATTTTTTTTATTTGTAGAACAGCAGTAAACTCACAACATATGTCAGTCCTTATAACACCCTCTACTTTTTCTTTTCTGGAACAGTTGTCACAAAACAATAACCGCGAATGGTTTGAAGTACACAAAAAGCATTTTAAAGAACATGAGACAAACTTTAAACACTTTTGTGAGACGTTAAAGAATAAAATGAATGTGCATGATGAGCTGGAAGGGGCTAAGGTATTTAGAATATACAGAGATGTACGCTTCTCAGCCAACAAAGTACCCTACAAAACTCATTTTGCAGGGGTGTTTATGCGTGTAAAGCCAAAGCTAAGAGGTAGTTATTATCTGCATATTACTCCGGGAGGTTCGTTTATTGCAACTGGTTTTTGGGATCCGGAAAAAAATGATCTTCTGCGAATTCGGAAAGAACTGGAAATAGATGCAGATGAGTTTCGTAATATCGTGCAAGAGCAAGCTTTTCAAAAAGTATGGGGTAAACTGGAGGGGGAAGAGGTAAAAACGGCCCCTAAAGGGTTTGATAAAAATCACAAGAATATAGATCTTATACGTAAAAAGCAATATATTTTTACCAGAGAATTTACAGATAGCCAAGTGACTTCCGGTACTTTTCTGGAAGAGGTGAACTCGTCATTTAAAGCCGTAAGGCCCTTTTTTGATTATATGACAGATGTTCTTACCACTAATCTTAATGGTGAATCACTTTTGTGAAAAAAGCAACGAGATTACTCAGGCGGCCGCTTCTTTGTCAAATAATTGAACCTGATCTTTTAAACGTTCAATGACCATTTTCATCATACGCTTGTTAAGAGCAGAAGAATTCTTTATATACTCAAGATATTCTTCTACAGTAAACTGGCCTATGATCATACCTTTTAAAGAGTTCCGAAATTTTATATCCTTCTGAATGGAATTTTCTATAAAATATTCTTTTTTTTCGATAGTATAGTCATAAAACCCACCCTTATGCTTGTGTATGTAGTTTCTAAAGGCTTCTACCAAAATACTATTTTGTAGCTTTAGTACGGGACGCAGGGTCTCGTTTTGAAAACGTTCGCCTGAAGTCATTGATTCATAAACAAGTGCTGAAGGGATCACAGGTCTGACTTTCAGTAAGTCTTCTGATCTTGTTTCCATAAGAGAAGTTTTATTAAAAGTACCTAAATAAACAATGATTAGGGACAACTTCATTTCTTTGTTATTCACGACTTTATAAACAATTTGTTTACAGTGTGTGATACAATGAGTATTTTTAAAAAATACTAAAACTGATATCATAAAAATGATAACTACAAAAAACCCTTATAATCAGAAAGTTGTTAAAGAATATTCTACACTAACATCAAAAGAGCTATGGAAAAAAACAGAAGCGAGCCATACGGCATTTGTAAAATGGCGCGATTTCACCTTTGAAGAACGCGCCCGATTATTTATTTCACTGGCAAACGTATTACGGCAAAACAAAGTACTTTATGCCCGCAATATTACTGTGGAAATGGGGAAGCCTATTTCGCAGGCTATAGCCGAAATCGAAAAATGTGCCTGGGTATGTGAATACTATGCACAAAATGCAGCATCCTTTTTAAAAGAGGAACCCATAGCATCAGACGCTCTATTAAGTTATGTACGTTATGACCCTTTAGGTGTACTTCTGGCCGTTATGCCGTGGAACTACCCTTTTTGGCAGGTATTTCGGTTTGCTGTACCCGCTTTAATGGCCGGGAACACAGCCGTTTTAAAACATGCCGGCCTGGTGATGGGAAGTGCGTTTAAAATAGAGGAAGCTTTTATAGAGGCAGGGTTCCCTCCTTATATTTTCCAAAACCTTTGCATTCCCGCCAGCATGGTCAATGAAGTTATAAGACATTCAAGAGTAAAGGCCGTAACGCTAACGGGAAGTAAATCGGCCGGGGCTGCCGTAGCCGCAGAAGCTGCAAAAAATATTAAAAAAGCAGTTCTGGAACTTGGAGGTAGTAATGCTTTTATTGTGAGTAAGCATGCAGATATAGAGAAAGCTGTTGAAACCGCAGTTCATGCCAGGTTCCAAAATACAGGACAAAGCTGTATTGCTGCCAAAAGAGTACTGCTACAGAAAGAAATTGCAAATGTTTTTATAACAAGGTTTTGTGAAAAAATAGAAGCATTAAAAACCGGAGATCCTTTGTTAGAAAGCACGTATATAGGGGTTCTACCCACTCCGGATTTTGCTGTGGAATTAGGGAAACAATTATCCCAAACGCTTGAGATGGGAGGTAAACTGGTTATGGGAGGAAAATACTCCGGAACTTTTTTTGAGCCAACAGTTGTAACCCAAGTATCTATGGAAATGCCTCTTTTTAAAGAAGAGACTTTTGGCCCCGTTATTGGTATAGGAGAATTTAATACTATGGAAGAGGCCATAGAAATATCAAATGCTTCTGAGTTTGGGTTAGGAGTAACATTGTTCACGGAAAATAAGGACGAAAAAGAGAAATGGATTGGCGCCTTTGATGACGGGGCTGTTTTCATTAATGAGATGGTAAAATCAGATCCTCGGTTACCATTTGGCGGTACCAAAATCTCAGGCTTTGGAAGAGAACTGGGATATTTTGGAATCAGAGAGTTTGTAAATGTCAAGACGGTTTATATCAAATGATCCAAAAGTGCGGATTATTCATTAATTTTAGCTAAAAACCACGTATGAAATTCGGAAAAGTAGAACATCCTGAAAATGTAAACTTTGCATTTCCAGCAGATCATCCTGATACAGAAATAGTATTGTCAAAGCAAAAAAATGAGGAACCTTTACAGGTGTATATTGGGTGTGCAAAATGGAACAGACAGGATTTAAAGAACTTTTATCCCAGAGGAACAAAAGATGAGCTTACGTATTACGCCTCTCAATTTAATTGTATAGAACTTAATGCTACCTTTTACCGTATTTTTCCAGGAGAACAATTTGCAACCTGGTACGATAAAACACCTCCCGAATTTCGGTTTTTTCCAAAAATATCCCAGGATATAAGTCATTTAAGACGCTTAAATGAAAACGTATATCCTATTTTAGATACTTATCTGGAGGCAGTATCAAACCTAAAAGAAAAACTGGGCACCATTTTTTTGCAAATGCACAATAATTTTGGACCCAAAAACTGGGACCGCGTTGTTTCATTTGTAAAATACTGGCCAAAGGAGTTTAATCTCGCTATGGAATTCAGGCATACAGACTGGTTTAATGACCCTAATGTGGCACAGGAACTATATTATCTTTTGGAGGAAAATGATATTGCTAACATTTTAGTAGATACTGCAGGAAGAAGAGATATAATGCATATGAGGCTCACCAATAATGAGGCGTTTATAAGATATGTGGGAGCTAATCATGCGAGTGATTACGACCGGTTGAATGATTGGGAGAAAAGACTGAAAAAATGGAAAGATCAAGGGTTAAAGAATATTCACTTTTTTGTACATCAAAACCTTGAAGTAGAGTCTCCTTTACTTTCGGCATATTTTATCAAGAAAATAAATAAAACCCTGGGAGTAAACCTCAAAATTCCAGCTACACTTCATAAATCCGGAGATCTGTTCGATATGAAAGCGTAGTATATACTTTCTAAAGAATATACATTATGCATGATATCTCCACTGTTCACAGTTTACTGAAAAAGGTTTTGCGTCTTTTGTGTGCATTGATTTGTTTTTTAATTGAGAACACGGGATCACGTTTGAATCAATAGAGGCATTGACACCTGCGTTTTCATGTTCTAACGAACTTACAACTCCCAAAGTGAGAAGCAAGCCAAAAACAAGATGGACTACGTATTTACTTAAAGCTGTCATTGTTTATATAGGATTAGGTGTTTAATGGTATTAAAGTTATTTGATTAAATACCAAAACACCAGTAAATTAAGAAAAGTTTATACCTACTTTAACAGTTATACCTTTAAGTTTTAAAGAGCTGTTAAGAATATGTGAAAAGAGAGGGCTGCAAAATTATTAGGTTAGCCTTTTGATGGTTCATGACCTCGCAGTGCCAAGATATCTTCCCCACTGGGATGTTCAAAAACTTCCAGGTCAAAGAAAGGTACAGCGGCCATAAGGTGTTCAAAAATATCGGCCATGATCCGCTCATAGTTTAGCCAGCGCTTATCTGTTGAAAAAACATAAACCTCAATAGGTATTCCGTTGGTAGTAGGTTCCAAATGTCTGGTCATTAAAGTAAGCTCTTTGCTGGTGGCAGGATGGTTCTCAAGATATACATCACAATATTTCCTGAATAGCCCAAGGTTGGTTTGATTTCTGCCGTTAACTAACAAAGATTTATCTACCTCATATTTTTTATTGAAGTTATCAATATCTTTTTGGCGATGTTTGATAAAGGAGGAAATTACCTGAATTTTTGAAAAACGTTCCAGATCTTCAGGAGAGAGAAATTTCACACTGGATACTTTAATATGCAAAGCCCTTTTCATTCTGCGCCCTCCGCTTTCTTGCATACCTCTCCAGTTCTTAAAAGATTCTGAGATCAAAGAGTACGTGGGAATAGTGGTTATTGTATTATCAAAATTCTGCACTTTTACGGTCGTAAGATTAATCTCGATCACATCCCCATCTGCTCCGTATTTCTCCTGTGTAATCCAGTCACCTATACGAACCATATCATTTACCGAAACTGAAATACTGGCTACAAAACCTAAAATAGTATCTTTAAAAACAAACAACAGAATAGCAGAAGCGGCTCCCAGTGTAGTGAGAAATTTGACAACCGATTGTCCTGAAACTTCAGAATACATAAAAACGATACCAATAAACCATATGAATATCATTACTACCTGCGCGTAACTATCCATAGGTTTATCCTTAAAAGAGGGAGTGCTTCTCAGGTAGTTTATGGTAGTACGAACAACACTTCTAATAATCCATATTATAAGGAAAATAAGATAGACATCGGTAATTAACATAAAGAAGGTAGCCCAGGAAGGAAAATCTGAAAATAAATAAGGTATATATAATTCTATAAGAATAAAGGGTATTATATGTGCTATATATCGGGGAAAGTTACTTTTCACAAGATAATCGTCAAAAGTAGTTTTAGTTCGGTCAGAGAATTTTTTAAAAGCATTGATAATAAGACCTCTCAAAAAACGATCAAAAACTAACATAAGCAGCAGGAGAGCTACCAAATTAGCCAATAAATTGAGATAAATAGCAGTTTGAGAGGGATACCCGTTTTCTAATAGCAGATTATAAATAAATCTGCTCCACTTTTCCGGAGTTAACATAGTAATTTATTAAAAATTGTAAAATTAAGGCCTTTCCGGTTGGGTGAAGGTACTGAATTGTTAAAACAATGTGAAACTTTATTCGCTTTGTTGTAAATCGGCCGCTACTTTTTGAACGTCATCCAATACACGAAGGAGATTGCCACCCCACAGCTTAGCTATATCTTCTTCTGTATATCCTCTTTTAACAAGCTCTAGGGTCACATTAAAAGTTTCTGAAGCATCATCCCAGCCTTCAATACCACCGCCACCGTCAAAATCAGAGCTTATGCCTACATGATCAATGCCTATAAGCTTCACCATATAATCAATATGATCTACAAAATCACCCACATTTACAGCGGGCGGCGCATCTGTCATTTGAGAAGCTTTCTTATTACTAAGGGCCGTTATTTTTGGATATGCCTCCATAAAAGCATCTTTTTCTTTATCACTGAGTTTGTTAAATTCACTACGTTCGTACCAGGGGAGACCCAGTGAATCGGCCACTTTTTTGTTGACTTCTTTTATAAATGAGCGATATTTTTCATTTTTTTCAATGTTAA
Source organism: Ascidiimonas aurantiaca (assembly GCF_037646345.1). Lineage (NCBI taxonomy): Bacteria > Pseudomonadati > Bacteroidota > Flavobacteriia > Flavobacteriales > Flavobacteriaceae > Ascidiimonas > Ascidiimonas aurantiaca. The sequence goes on from NZ_JBBEWR010000001.1 coordinate 219,817, forward strand.
GATAGCCATCCAGGGCAACGGTTTGCACTACACCTCCGTTCTCTTTTATCATTACAAGCTCTTCGTCACTAAGGTTACGACTGTGATCGCATAAAGCGCGTGCAGAAGAATGGGAAGCAATCACGGGTGCTTTTGAAAGTTCTATCATTTGTTTAATAGAAGATGAAGCAGGATGTGAAACATCGATCATAATTCCCCATTTATTCATTTCTTCAACAGCTTCTTTGCCTAGCTCACTTAGCCCGTTGTATAGCCATGTACTATCCTTTTCTCCGGTATTTGAGTCACAAAACTGGCTGTGGCCATTATGGGATAACGACATATAACGCGCTCCCAGCTCATGAAATTTCTTGATATTAGTGAGGTCAGTACCCAGCGGATATGCGTTTTCAACACCTATCATGGCTACTTTTTTTCCCGCTTTCACAATCCTTTTCACATCGTTGGAAGTATAGGCGAGTTCAATAGACTCTGGTGCAATTTCTTCACACAAACGGTGAATCGCATCAAATTTGGCCATAGCGTTGTCCATTGCTTTTTTGTATCCTTCATCTGTAAGAGGTCCCTGTCCTGTATATACAATGAGCCAGGATACATCCAGGCCGCCTTCTTTCATTTTAGGCAGGGTCACCTGTGTGTCCAGATCCATAGTATAATTAAGGGAGTCTGTAAAGTTGGCTACATTAAAATCGTTATGAGTGTCAATAGTGATAACGCGTTCATGAATAGCCCGAGCTTTGGAAACCACATTTGTTTCGGCGGTCTCGGTATCAGGGGTTGCGGATTTTTCGGTTTTTTTACAACCGTACAAAGAAAGAGCTATACATAAGAAATAAAGAGGAATAAAGTTTGTTTTCATGAACCTGTTTTTTGATGGTTGCCTAAGTTACAAAAAAAGCTCATTTGAACTTTACATTCCTTAGTGCTTTAACAAATATGTACTTAGCTGCAAACCGTGTTTTACCAGATCTTCTGTTCTAAGAAACGAAAATTATATACTTTCATGGTCAGTTTGATCAATTGTATTCAAAACAGTGCTTTAAATATGTATGAGAACCTGACTCTTACAGAATGGATAGTAACCGCTGTGGCAGCCTTTACCTTAGGTATTTCGAAAGCAGGATTAAAGGGCATTGCCATAATTATAGTTACAATTATGGCCCTGGTTTTCGGAAGCAAAGCATCTACCGGAGTGGTTATGCCCTTACTTGTTTTCGGAGACATTTTTGCCATTATTTATTATCGAAGGCATGTGCATTGGAAATATCTTGCCAAATTGTTACCCTGGATACTGGCTGGGGTACTTATAGGTGTATATGCAGGTAAAGATATTCCTGAAGATTATTTTAAAAAAGGGATGTCTGTGATAATATTGATCTCGGTTTTTTTACTAATATGGATGGATAGAGGAAAAAAGCATCGCATTCCTCATAAAATTTGGTTTGGGGCTTCTTTAGGACTTGCCGCCGGCTTTGCCACCATGATAGGGAATCTGGCCGGTGCCTTTTCCAATATTTATTTTCTGGCCATGAAACTGCCAAAAAATGTTTTCATTGGTACGGCAGCCTGGTTATTCTTCTTTGTAAATCTGTTTAAACTGCCTTTTCATATTTGGGTATGGAAAACCATCACAATCGATTCCTTCATCATTAATCTGGGTCTTTTTCCTTTTATGCTGGCCGGATTGTTGATTGGAGTAAAGATAGTGGCCCTCATTAGAGATTTTAGTTATAGAAGACTTATTCTCTTACTTACGGGTATAGGTGCACTTATCATATTTTTCAGATAAATACCAATCTTTTAATCTCTTTACTTTGAAATATTTTTCTTAACTTTAGTGTATTAATAATTTAAATTCATACAGTAATGAAAAAAAAGAAAAATCTGTTTAAGCTTCAAAAGAATACTATTTCTAAGCTTACCGGAGGTAGGTTAAACAACCAACAAGACAATGTTTTAGTTAAGGATTCGCAGTTTGTAACTCTTTGTAATACAACGCATCCTACTGCAAATACTTTTTGTTTTGTATGCCCGCCCCATTTCCCGGATTTCTAAAAATTGTATAAGGCTCGGAAATTCAGTAAGTAAAAAACGCTATCACTTATTTTAATGAAGTAGGTTTTCTAAAAAGGATTAATGCAGTAAGGAAGCGAGGCGATTCAGGAAACTTTAGTGTAATTGTATTAGGTGTTTTTATTACCATCAATATTAGCGTAATGAAAAAGTCAATTAAGAGTTTGTACTTGCATAAAAGCATGATAAGCAAACTGAATGTAAAAACTGCTTCGCGGTTAAATGGGGGAGAGAATGATACAGCAAATGGTACAGAATATTGTACCTCCAGAGTGTGTGTCCCCCATTCTTTATGTACTGAAGCATTTTAAGATGTGAAGACCCCATAGTAGGAATGTAAAGGCCGTAACTGGTCTTTATATTCCTTAAAGGGATTGAACCTTGAAACTTATAAGACCCTCTCTAATTATGAAAAAAACTATTAAAAACCTGTATTTACGTAAAAATGTGATCAGCCAATTAAATATTAATACGGCTTATCAGCTTAAAGGAGGTGAGAAAGAATCTGTTCCCTGTACGGTGAATTGCACCTCAAGAAATTGCGACCCGTTAATTTTTTGTAATGGTATGAACACGAATACCGAATTATAAGCCTCATATAATATGTAACCCAATTATTTATGAAAAAGACTATTAAAAACCTGCATTTGGTTAAAAATGTAATTAGTCAATTAAATACCAATACAACTTATGAGCTTAAGGGGGGTGAGACAGAATCTGTTCCCTGTACATTGAACTATACGTCAAGAGGGTGCAATCCTGCTTATAATTGTGATGACGTTTAATGTGACAAACATTTAAAACCTGAGCATTTCTTGTATTTAGAAAAAGCTTCAAGATAAAAACTTGTAGTTTAAGAGATAACTTAAAATTTAAAATAATGAAAAAAAGTATGTATAAACTAAGTTTACGTAAAACTATGATTAGTAAACTTGATGTGAAAACTGCTTCCCAGATACGAGGAGGTGAAGACTATACCGTAAATTGTACGTCCCGCGGGTGTGTGCCGGCTTATGCGTGTAAGACTACCGTTTAGAAGCACAATAATATTGGAAAAGAAAATCAAAAAACCCGTATTCGGTCTTTTTGTGAAGTCGGCTCCAAAAAAAATTAAAAACTAAGCAATTATGAAAAAAACATTAAAGAATTTATATCTAAAAAAATATATAGTAAGTAAACTAAATGAGATACAGGGAGGAGAAGAGGTTATAACTACCTATACCCGCGTGCCTGTAAAAGAATGCCTTGTTGAAATTACAAGAGAATATCGTACCTGCCAGGTACAAACCAATGAAGTAGATACTGCGGGGCGCCCCATTTGCTGATCTCTTGTATCAAAAACGTTTAGATAACCATATTTGAATAAGCTCCCTTGTACTAAGGGAGTTTTTTTTTACTGCGTTATTAGTACAGATACCCCAAAAAACCTGAAAAGATTAACCTTAAAAAAACAGTTATAGTGAGGGTGTTTTAAAGAAAAGAAGTATCTTTAAAAAGATTTAAAAACGTAGTTATAAATACTTTCCTTAATGAATATTCTGCACGTTAGCGCTGAATGTTATCCCCTGGCAAAAGTAGGGGGCCTTGCCGATGTGGTGGGGGCACTGCCTAAATTTCAACAAAAAGAAAACTCCCGGGTAAGCGTATGTTTGCCCTGTTATGATACTCCGGTCATTCGGGACCATACCAAAGAAAAAATTTTTGAAGGTACCGTTTCATTGGGTATGCTCAAAGTGCGTTTTGAAGTAGTAACACTTCCTGATTTTACAGATTTTGAAGTATTTCTCGTAGTTCTTCCGGGTATGTTTGACAGAGAAGAAGTATATGCATATCCTGACGATGTTGAACGTTTTACGACCTTCCAGATAGCTGTAGTGAAATGGCTATTAGATCACTCACATCGTCCGGATATTATTCATTGTCATGACCATCATACCGGACTCATACCTTTTTTTATTACCCGTTCCCATGCGTTTACGTCTTTATCTGATATTCCAACCGTATTAACCATTCACAATGCACAATATCAGGGAAATTTTGGATACGATAAGCTGTATTATATTCCTGATTTTGATCCGGCCCATACAGGGTTACTCGATTGGTCAGGACAGATCAATCCTCTGGCAACCGGTATTAAATGTGCCTGGAAGGTTACCACCGTATCGCCATCATACATGGAAGAACTCAGATATGCGGCCAATGGCCTGGAAGGGTTGTTGCAGCATGAAAAAAACAAGACCCAGGGAATACTTAACGGAATTGATACCGATGTATGGAATCCCGCCACTGATACCATGTTGATAAGTAACTATTCTCTACAGACCCTTAAAAAAGGGAAACATAAAAATAAAAAATATCTGTGTGAAGAATTTGGGCTGGATGAAGACCTGCCACTCTTTATATTCATAGGAAGATTGGTATATGAGAAGGGAGCCGATCTTTTACCCGATATTATTTCAGAAACCTTTAAAAAATTCAAAGCCTCCGTAAACCTGCTCATTCTTGGGTCAGGAAATGAAGAAATCGCCTCAAGACTGGAAGCCCATACATCTTCTTTTCCAGGGTATTATAACACTTATGTGGGGTATAATGAGCGTTTATCCAGAATTATGTATGCCGGTGCCGATTTTCTCTTAATGCCCTCAAGAGTAGAACCTTGCGGACTTAACCAGATGTATGCACTTAGGTACGGTACCATCCCCATTGTAAGACGCACCGGAGGGCTTCGGGATACTATTATAGATGTAGGAGACCCCGGAGGATTTGGTATCTGTCACGACCAGGCATCTGTAGAAGATGTATGCTACTCTATTGCAAGAGCAGTAACACTTTACAATCATAAAAAACAGTTTGAAGAATTGCGCAGGCGTATCATGAAAATTAATCATTCCTGGGAACAAACAGCCCGGCATTATCAAAATCTATACAACTCTCTTAAAATACACAGTCATGAAGAATGATCGCGTACTTGCTATTATACTGGGCGGAGGACAGGGAAGTCGCCTGGCACCTTTAACCAGCACACGTTCCAAACCAGCCGTTCCCATTGCCGGGAAATATCGCCTGGTTGATATCCCCATATCCAATTGTATCAATTCGAGCATGAAACGTATGTTCGTACTTACTCAGTTTAATTCAGCTTCTTTAAATAAACATATTAAAAACACCTATCACTTTAGTTTTTTTAGCCGGGCATTTGTTGATATACTGGCAGCAGAACAAACCCCGGACAATGTGGCCTGGTTTCAGGGCACTGCCGATGCGGTAAGACAATGTATGCACCATTTTCAAAATCACGATTTTGATTATGCATTAATCCTCTCAGGAGACCAGTTGTACCAGATGGATTTTAACCTAATGCTGGATACACATATTGAGAATGAAGCAGATATTACTATAGCAACTTTACCGGTTAACAGTAAAGATGCTCCCGGATTTGGTATTCTTAAAACAAATAAAGAGCAGCGTATAACCTCATTTATAGAAAAGCCATCAAAAGATAAGCTTCCCGAGTGGGTATCTGAAGTGAGTCAAGAAATGAAAAGCGAAGGCCGCCATTACCTGGCTTCTATGGGGATCTACATTTTTAACAGGGCACTGCTTGAAAAACTCATGGCAGATACCTCTACAACCGATTTTGGTAAAGATATCATCCCACAGTCTATTAAGAAACTAAAAACATTAAGTTATCAGTACGAAGGCTACTGGACTGATATAGGGAATATTGATTCTTTTTTTGAGGCAAACTTAGGGCTTACCGATGATATTCCTAAATTTAATTTATTTGATGAAGCCAGCAGAATATACACCCACGCCCGTATGCTACCCCCTTCTAAGTTTACCGGTACCACTTTAGAAAAGACCATTATTGCCGAAGGGTGTATTATCCATGCCAGTCGCATTGAGCGGTCTGTGATTGGTATTCGCTCGAGAATTGGCAAAGGAACCACCATTAGCAATGCCTATATTATGGGTTGTGATCATTACCAGCATATCAATGAACTGGAAGCTTACAATGATGGTAATATTCCCATGGGTATAGGACAGCATTGTTACCTTAATAATGTGATTGTTGATAAGAACTGTTGTATTGGAAATGATGTGCGTATTGATGGTACTGCTTGCACGAACAACACAGATACACCTCTTTATGCAGTAAAAGAGGGAATTGTAGTCATTAAAAAAGGAGCAGTGATCCCGCACGGATTCAGACTATAGGGCGAATACCTATAAAATCTATTTACCAGTGTTTTTAAGGGTAATGTATTTGGATAGGTATTTCGTACTTTGCATACGATGGTGCATTAGCATTGCTCCCGTAAAATTAGCATTTCTATAGGTTTCTTTGTTAGTAAATACATCTTTTATTTTATTCGATAAAGCAGTTAGGATCTGTTTTTTGTGATATCGGTTTTCAAGAAGTGTATATCCATTAGCCACACTTTCCTGCCATTTTTCAGGATCCTGATATAAAGTTATGGCAGCACTAGCAAATGCCTGCGGAGTATTGGCAATGATACCATTCCACGGTAGCATTCCATGCATGCCTTCGGCTCCTATTGAGGTAGTAACACTTGGGGTACCATTTTCCATCGCTTCCAAAAGTTTTCCTTTTAATCCTGCTCCAAAGCGCAGTGGTGCCAGACATACGCGACCTACAGCCATTACCTCTGCAGCATTGGCTACCCATCCAGACACATAAAACCCGTCTTCAATAGCTTCTAATACTTTATTTTTTTTAGACATATAAGCTCCGTAAATATGTACTTCTGCATCCGGGAGCTCCTTTCTGATCAGTGGCCATATGTCTGTTTTTAAATAGTGCAGGGCATCTGTATTAGGGGTATGCCTGAAATTACCAATGGCAATAAAATTCTTTCGGTTTTCAAAAACACTGTTCTGTTTTTTCTTTTCTTCATCCGGAATAGTCCCCATAAAAGGCACCAGGTGTAAAAGTTGTTCAGGTACTTGAAAATACTTAGTAAGAAGCTCTATTTCCATATCCGAAATCATCAATGTTAGATCGCAACGGTATATACTGGCAACTTCTCTTTTTGCCAGATCGCTTTGCAGCGCCAATTCCAAAAAGTCTTTATTCTTTTTTAAAGCAGTCTCTCTCGCTTTTCTTAAAAAGTGGAGATCCTCAGTATCAAGAATACGCAAAGCCTCAGGACAAACTGCCGCTACCCGCCAACCAAACTGTTCTTCCATCATAAAACGGTCAAACAAAACCAATTCAGGCTGTAAACTTTCTATAAAATCATCAAATTGAGGACTGTTCAGTACAATCCTTTCAACGGTAACCCCTTTTTTGCGAAGCCTCTTAGCATGGGTGTTCTCTACAGAAACGCAGGTAAAAACTACAGAGTATTGCCGGGAGAGAAAAAAATCGATCAACTCCATCATACGCCTTCCCGCAGCCGAAGAAGAGGGCTCGGGCCATACATAACCAACAATGAGTAGTTTGGGCATATTCCTTTTTGCTTCAAAGGTACTTTTTTCATTTAAAAAGCAACTGCCAAAAAAAGAGGTATATCAGAAATGTACCCTAACCATATACCAATGCCATATCTTTTAAAAACTTATAGCTATACGAAAACTCTTTCATTATTTTTTCGTTTATTTTTGTGCATCAGAAACTAATTAATTACTTACTAATGAGACAAAAAATAATACTAGTATCGGTACTTTTTTTATGGGTTTTTCAGGCTTGCAGGCAAGAACCAAAAGCACCGGAAACCACATCGTTTCAGGAAGAGTTTACCGATATGGTAAACGGTAAACTTGAAGATTTTGTAGTAGATCAATTTGCCGATCTGAGAATACTCAGGTACCAGATACCGGGATGGGATGAATTAACCTTAAAAGAACAAAAACTGGTGTATTATCTAGTCGAAGCCGGTTTGCAGGGTAGGGATATCATGTATGATCAGAATTACCGGCACAATCTGGCTATTCGTAATGCACTGGAGAATATATATCTTTCTTACACAGGAGATAAAACTACTAATGACTGGAAGGCATTTGAGGTATATCTGAAGCGTTTTTGGTTTTCAAACGGGATACACCACCATTATTCCAATGATAAAATAAAGCCTGATTTTTCACGGGAATATTTAAAAACACTGTTAGCAGAAACAGCAACGCCTCTCAAAAATGAGGCATTTGAAGTGATCTTTAATGATGAAGATGCCAAAAAAGTGAATCAGGCAAAAGGAATAGATAATGTAGCCATGTCTGCCGTTAATTTTTACGGTCCCGGTGTTACCAATGAAGATGTAGAAACCTTTTACGGGAACATGGAGTCGCCAGACCCTGATAAACCTCTATCCTTTGGGCTTAACTCACAACTCATAAAAGAAAACGGAGTAGTCACCGAGCGTGTATATAAGTCTGGCGGACTTTACGGGAAAGCGATCGATGAAATAGTGAAATGGCTGGAAAAGGCTAAAGAAGTAGCCGAGAATACCGCGCAGGGTGATGCATTGGGCCTTCTTATTGAATATTATAAAACAGGAGATCTGCAAACCTGGGATGAGTATAACGTAGCGTGGACAGCCGCTACAGAAGGCAATATAGATTATATAAACAGCTTTATTGAAGTGTATAACGATCCTTTAGGCTATAAAGGCTCTTATGAAAATATAGTACAGATAAAAGATTTTGATATGTCCCAAAAAATGTCTGTACTTTCTGAAAATGCACAATGGTTTGAAGATAACTCTCCCATAATGGATACCCACAAGAAAAAGAACGTAGTAGGAGTAAGTTATAAAGTAGTAAATGTAGCCGGAGAGGCGGGAGATGCTTCACCCAGCACGCCTATTGGTGTGAATTTACCCAACGCCAACTGGATACGGGCTGCCGTAGGCTCTAAATCTGTTTCACTTGGTAATATCATAGATGCATATAACAATGCCGGTAGTAGCGGACGCTTGCAGGAGTTTGCTTATAGTGAAGAAGAAGTGACCCTTAATAAAAAGTACGGACAACTGGCTTCCAAACTACACACGGCACTTCATGAAGTAATAGGTCACGCTTCCGGAAAACTAAACCCCGGAGTAGGGGAAACCAAAGAAACCCTTAAAAACTATGCATCTACATTAGAAGAAGGAAGGGCAGACCTCGTGGGACTTTATTTTATAATGAACCCCAAACTTCAGGAACTCGGCCTTACAGACAATTGGGAAGAACTGGGCAAGACCTCATATAACAACTATATCAGGAATGGTTTAATGATGCAGCTTATCAGGTTGGAACTGGGAGCAGATGTTGAGGAGGCCCATATGCGTAACCGTCAGTGGGTATCTGCCTGGGTGTTTGAAAAGGGAGCTGCAGATAACGTGATCGAAAAGGTTTCCAAAGATGGTAAAACGTATTTTAAGATCAATGATTATGTAAAACTCCGGAAACTCTTTGGCGAACTACTGCGTGAAACCCAGCGCATCAAATCAGAAGGTGATTATGAAGCAGCTCAGGCTTTAGTAGAGGGATATGGAGTAAAAGTAGATCAAACCATACATGCCGAAGTATTAGAGCGTAATAAAGCTTTTAAAAGTGCTCCTTACAGTGGTTTTGTAAACCCTGTATTGGTGCCTGAGACTAATGAAAATGGAGAGATCACATCCATTAGTGTAAAACAGCCGGTTTCTTTTGAGAACCAAATGCTTGCATATTCAAAAAAATACAAGCATTTGCCGGAAGAAAACTAAAATTCAGGTAAAATCATATACCCCCTCATACTTAAAAGTATGGGGGTTTTTTATGCCTTTTTCATGCATATCCCTATAGGTTCACAGTGCTTTTGGCTCTGTTTTTTGAAATCTTTACAAATTGTTAAAAAGTAAAGTACCTGTCTATTTTTTAGTAACTTGTTAAGCACTTTATATTTCATATTAAGATTTTAAGTGAGCGAACTCATTTCCGGTTTACAGTAAGCCGTTATAGGAAAATACTAGAAGGAATTAAATTAATCAATCTAATCAAAACATTTTATGTCAGTTTACAATTTGACGATCAATGGAAAATCAGTTACCGTAGAGGCGGATGCCGATATGCCATTGCTCTGGATTTTAAGAGATCACCTGGATCTGGTAGGCACGAAATACGGCTGTGGTATAGGGCAATGTGGTTCATGTACCGTACACCTTGACGGAAATGCTACACGCAGTTGTTTGCTGCAGGTGTCACAACTGGAAGGAAAAGCAATTACCACTATTGAGGGGTTGTCTGAAAATGGAGATCATCCGGTGCAACAAGCCTGGAAAGAGGAAGACGTGCCTCAGTGTGGCTATTGTCAGGCCGGACAGATTATGACCGCGACAGCTTTCTTAAGAAACAATCCTAACCCTACTAGGGATGAGATAAGAAATGCCATGCATGGCAATTTATGTAGGTGTGCGGCATATAACCGTATAGAAAAAGCAGTAGCAAAGGCTGCGGAAAAATCTAACTAATCAAACCTTGAAAAAAATGTCGTCATCCGTAATACCAAATAGTTTTAACAGAAGAGCATTTTTAAAAACTTCGGCTTTGGCAGGAGGAGGAATGCTCATCGGCTTTAATTTTTTTACTGCCTGTAAATCGGAAGTGACACCACCAACCGATATCTCGCAACTAAATTTTAATGATTTCAATGCATTTATTAAAATTGCTGACAATGGTATGGTTACCATTTTTTCACCCAATCCGGAGATAGGTCAGGGTGTAAAAACCTCTATGCCTATGATCATTGCTGAAGAGCTCGATGTTCCCTGGGAGCATGTGTTTGTGCAGCAGGCTCCTTTAGATACTGAAAACTATACCCGGCAGGTAGCCGGAGGTAGTCAGTCCATACGTCAGGGTTGGGATGCACTTCGGGAGACAGGAGCTACCGCAAGGCAGATGCTCATTAACGCTGCCGCAGCAGAATGGGGAATTGCCGCCTCTCAATGTACAACAGAAAAAGGGTTTATTTATCGCCCGGGAGGTGAAAAAAAAGGATATGGAGAAGTAGCAACGGCAGCTGCAGGATTAGAAGTTCCTGAACTGGTAACTTTAAAAGATCCTTCAGACTTTTCTATTATAGGGAAGGATATAAAAAATGTAGATATTGATAAGATCATTACCGGAAAACCTCTGTTTGGGCTTGATTTCAAACGCGAGGGAATGTTAATTGCTTCGGTACTAAGGCCACCCGCATTTGGCAAAAAACTGGTTTCCTTTGATGATACCGAAACCCTAAAAGTAAACGGTGTTAAAGAGGTTTTCCAGTTTGGAGACAAAATAGCGGTTCTGGCAAAAGATACCTGGACTGCAATGAAAGGAAAATCAAGATTACAGGCAGAATGGACCAATGACAGCGATCTGGAAAGTACTGAAGATCATGACAAAATACTCATGGGTCTTTTAGACGGAAACAGTTTTCAGACCATGCGTTCAGACGGCGATGTAGATAAAGCATTCTCTCAGGCAGATGAAGTAGTAGAGCGCACCTACGAATCTCCTTTTCTTCCGCATAACTGCATGGAACCTATGAATTTCTTTGCACATGTAACCAGCACAAAAATAGAGCTGGTAGGGCCTATTCAAACTCCTGAAGGAACTGCAAAACGAGTAGCTCAGATATTAGAACGTGATGAGAAGGATATTCATCTGGAAATGACCCGAATGGGAGGTGGTTTTGGCAGAAGACTTTATGGCGATTTTGTGGTAGAAGCAGCCGAGATATCCAATATAGCCCAAAAACCTGTTAAAGTAGTTTACTCCCGGGAAGACGACATGACTGCAGGTATTTACCGCCCGGCTATAAAATATCGTATAAAAGCCTCTCTTAAAGATGGTAAAGTAACCGGGTACTACCTTAGGGAAGCATCTGTTAACAGCAATATGTACGGTTTAATACCTAATTTTTTCCCGGCAGGAGCTATAGCCAATTACAAAGTAGATGTAGCCAATTATAAAAGTAAGATCACCACCGGAGCCTGGAGAGCTCCCTATACCAATTTCCTGGCTTTTGCCGAACAAACCTTTTTTGATGAACTGGCTGAAAAGCTAAAACAGGATCCGGTACAATTACGTCTGGACCTTCTTGAAAACGTAAAAGGTACTACCGATGATCGTATTCAGTATTCACCGGAAAGAATGCAGGAAGTTATTAAACTCGCAGCAGAAAAAGGAAAGTGGAATGTTATGAAAGAAGGAGTTTATAAAGGTTTTAGCGCTTATTACAGCCATAATACACATGTGGCAGAAGTAGCAGAAGTAGTCATGCGGGACGGGACTCCGGTAGTGACAAAAGTTACCTGCGCGGTAGATTGTGGTATCGTAGTGAATCCGCTGGGTGCCCGCAATCAAACCGAAGGAGGAGTGCTGGATGGTATAGGACACGCCATGTACGGTAATTTTACCTTCAAGAAAGGTGTGCCGGAAGCCAATAATTATGATAGCTATCGTCTTATAAGAATGCAGGAAACACCCAAAGTAGAGACCTATTTTGTTAAAAACGAAATAGCTCCCACAGGATTGGGAGAACCGGCCCTGCCACCTGCCGGCGCGGCAATAGCCAATGCATTCAGGCTGGCAACAGGAGAACGTTATTATCATCAACCCTTTATTGAAAGTTTAAAAACAAAACAGGTAATAGGATAATGAGAATATTGTTATTTGGTATTACACGTGATATTGTGGGAGCTTCTGTTCTAAATGTAGATAAAAACAGTTATCCCCTTACCACTGTGCGAGACCTCAAAACCCACCTTGTAAACAAATATCCCGACCTGGCAGCTTTGTCTTCACTGGTCATTGCCGTAAACAATGAGTATGCCCGAATGGATACAACTATTCGTGAAAAAGATGAAATTGCATTGATACCCCCGGTAAGCGGAGGTTAGTATTCTATGAAAAAGAATGTATCCATAGTATCAAAAATAGATACAACCCGTATTTATGAAGAGTTGTCACACCCCGGCAGTGGCGGTAGTTGTGTTTTTGTGGGCAGTGTACGTGATACAACCAATAATAAGATAGTTACCTCACTGTTTTTTGAGGCCTATGAAAAAATGGCACTCGCAGAAATGCATAAAATAGCAGATCAAGCTCTGGAAAAGTGGGAGCTTAACAAAGTTATACTACACCATGTAGTAGGAACTAAAAATATTGGAGAGCCCGTAGTAGTTACAGGTGCTTCATCTGCCCATCGGGATGCCTGTTTTGAAGCCTGCAGATATTTGATAGATACCCTTAAAGAAAAGGTGCCTATCTGGAAAAAAGAGTTTTTTGAAAATCACGAAACATGGGTTTCAGCCCACCCCTGAATCATTATGTTAATAGATAACCATCATAGAGTTATAAATTATCTGCGCCTCGCTGTAACAGATCGTTGCAACCTGCGCTGTAACTATTGCATGCCCGAAGAAGGTATTAATTTTGCCAAGCGAGATAAATTATTCACTATTAACGAACTCTCCCGTGTAGGCAGTCTTATGGCTGGTATGGGAATTGATAAAATACGAATAACAGGAGGAGAACCCTTCGTTAGGAAAGACCTAATGGTGCTACTCAGGCATTTGTCAGGTATCCCATCTTTAAAAGAAATATCTGTTACCACCAATGCCACCCTAATAGGCAAGTATATAAAAGAGTTAAAGCAACTGGGGATTATACATGTAAATGTTAGTATGGATGCCATAGAGCGCCATACTTTCGAAAAGATAACCAGACGAGACCATTTCGATACGGTTTATGGGAATCTGGTACAGCTTATTAATGAAGGGTTTCATGTGAAGATCAATTTTATTGTTTTAGACGGGCAAAATACAAACGATATCATTCCCATGTTAGAACTTACACGTCGCTTTCCCGTTTGCGTTCGTTTTCTTGAAGAAATGCCCTTTAACGGAGGTTCCAGAGTCTTTAACCAAATACAATGGAACTATAAAAGGATATTGGAGTTTATACGGGTCGCTTATCCGGATATGGAAGAGATCCCTTCAGAAAAAACCTCGACTTCCATCAATTATCAAATTAAAGGGTTTAAAGGTTCTTTTGGGATCATACCTTCTTTTAGCCGTACCTTTTGCGGAACCTGTAATCGCTTGCGAATATCAGCTACCGGAGATGTAATTACCTGCTTATACGGGAAACCGATAGTAAATATCAGAGAACTTTTGCGAAGTACAAATCCCGATGTAAAAATAAAAGAAGCAGTGTTGCAGGCTATTGGTAGCCGCGCCAAAACCGGATTTGAGGCTCAGGAAAAATATGCGAGTGTTTTTGATAACTCTATGACCTCCATAGGAGGATAACCTTTTAACAAAATTACATGAAAGAAGAACTGTCCCATATTAATGAAAAGGGAGAAGTAGTCATGGTAGATGTTTCCCATAAAGATACGACCAAAAGACAGGCTACCGCTTCCGGATGCGTTTCTTTTCCTGAAGAAGTGTTTCGCGAATTGACAACATCCGGATTTATTTCAAAAAAAGGTGGTATTATTCAAACCGCAGTTATTGCGGGAATCCAGGCCGTTAAGCAAACCCATACGTTGATACCGCTCTGCCATCAGTTACTTTTGGACAAAGTACACATAGATATTGTTCCCGATACTTCGGCATTGTGCATAACCTGCACCGTTGGCAGTACCGGACGTACCGGAGTAGAAATGGAAGCACTGACCGGGGTTTCCGTAGCGGCACTTACGGTGTATGATATGTGTAAAGCCCTTTCACATGACATTACCATAACAGAAATCCAGCTAGAAAGAAAACAAGGTGGAAAGAAAGATTTTACCCGGTAATCAGGTTATTACTTTTGTTTTTAGATTACACCCGGCTATATGAAAGAAAACCGCTATATACGGCAAATATCACTTAAGAGTTTTGGAGAAGAGGCTCAAAGAAAATTGGGAGAGGCTTCGGTACTGGTTGTGGGGGCAGGCGGACTTGGGCTACCGGTACTTCAATATCTTAACGCTATGGGAGTTGGAAAACTTGGCATAGTAGAGTATGATCGGGTAGCGTTATCCAATCTTCACCGGCAGATAGCATATACAGAAGCCGATGTAAAGAAGCCCAAAATCGAAGTGATTACCAGACTATTGAAAGCTCAAAATACGCAAACCGGGATAAAACCATTTCCCGTGCGGCTAACCGCTGAAAATGCACTCACCATTATCTCTCAATTTGATGTGGTAGCTGACTGCTCAGATAATTTTGCTACACGATATTTGGTAAATGATGCCTGTGTCTTGTTAAAAAAACCTTTTGTGTATGGAGCACTCCATGCTTTTGAGGGTCAGGTAAGTGTATTTAATTATAAGCAGGGGCCTACCTACCGTTGCCTTTTTCCAAAACCACCCTCCCTGTCTGAGATACCTGATTGTAATACCAATGGCGTGTTAGGAGTTTTACCGGGTATCATAGGGAACCTTCAGGCTCTGGAAGTAATTAAAGTAATTACCGGAATAGGCAAAGTGACGACTGGAATTTTGCTGTTATACGATACACTGGAGCAACAACTTAACAAGATACGTTTTTCATTAGTGCCCGAAAATAAAGAGATAACAAAGCTTCAGAACACTTACGTATCAGACCACTGTATTGCAGACAATTGCAAAACTATTGATATGGATACGTTTATTCGCGAATTTACCGAAAACCCTCAAAAGCAAATAATAGATGTTCGTACACCTCGCGAGTTTAAAGATTTCTCATTAAAAGGGGCAATTAACATTCCTCTCAGTGCCTTGCCCGGGCGGCACTACGAAATTGACAATAAAAAAAACATATATTTTATATGCCAGTCTGGCGAGAGAAGTTTACAGGCTGCGAATTTTCTGAGGACTGCCTATAGAAATGCAACCGTTTTTTCTGTTGAAGGAGGTATGGACGCGTACAGTCAAAACAGTCAACAGAATACTCATAAAATAAGTATATGATCGGTATATACCATTTAATATAGAAACAATAATATGATTGCATTTAATGATGCTTTTGCACAGGTGATGCAATATTGCCGTGCTTTCGATATTGAAAAAATACCTTTAGAACAGGCTTCGGGAAGGATCCTGGCCGAAGATATTTTTGCAGATCGCGATTTTCCTCCTTTTAACCGTGCCACCAGAGATGGTATTGCGATTAGCTTTCAAACAGACAAAGTTCCCTTATCATGGAAATCCACAGGAATCGTTGCTGCCGGAACGTCACAAACAATCTTGTCAGATGCTTCCAATTGTGTAGAGATCATGACCGGTGCCGTAGTGCCGGATATGGCAGATACCATTATCATGTATGAAGATCTTGAAAGCAGTGAGGGCTACTTCAGAACTAAAGTGGCCCCAGTAAAGGGACAGTTTATACATTATAAAGGAAGCGACATGAAAAAAGGGGCCAAAATAATAAAGGCACCTCAAGAAATAAATGCTGCCATAGCGGGTGTTCTGGCTGCTGTGGGTAAAAAACAGGTAACCGTATATAAACAGCCAATAGTAACCTGTATATCAAGTGGAAACGAATTGGTACCTGTAGATCAGGAACCTTTGCCACACCAAATACGAAGGTCTAACACCCAGGCATTGGAAGCAGCGCTGAATAAACGGGGGGTTGTGAGCCAAACAATACATTTGCCGGATGATAAAGAAAAAATACATACTGAAGTAGAGGAGGCCCTCAAAAAGAATGATGTATTGCTCATAAGCGGGGGAGTGTCAAAAGGTAAATATGATTATCTCCCCGAAGTATTAGATACACTGGGAGTAGAAAAAATATTTCACAGGGTACGTCAACGCCCCGGAAAACCTTTTTGGTTTGGAGTTCATAAAGCTCTGAACACAGTTGTTTTTTCATTTCCTGGTAATCCGGTTTCAACCTTTGCCGGATACTACCTTTATTTTTACCCGTGGCTCCGTAAATGTTATGGTTTACCGTTAAAAAGGGAAGAAGCTGTCTTAAAGACATCTGTAAAACCAGAAGAGCAGTTTACCAGATTTATCCCGGTTTCTAAACAAAATATAAAAGGTTCTGTTTGTGTAACCCCCGTTTTTATGAACGGTTCCGGAGACTTGTTAAGCCTGGCTTCCGCAGATGGATTTGTGATCGTACCTCCATCAACCCAGTCTTTTGATATGGGAGCGGTTGTTTCTTTTGTTCCGATTACCTAATTTCATACCATGACACATGAACTAAAAAAAATACTGGCACATTATAAAAGAGCTTCAGAAGCGGGTCATAAAACTGTTTTGGCCAGTGTGGTATCACTGCAAGGGTCTTCCTATCGAAGACCCGGAGTACGTATGTTGATAGCTGAAAATGGTACGCTTACCGGAGCTGTGAGCGGAGGTTGTGTGGAGAAAGAGATCGTACGGCGGGCTGCACAGGTTTTTTCAAACGGTACCCCTTTATTGATTACCTACGATGGTCGGTATCGTTTAGGGTGTGAAGGCACTCTTTACATACTCATCGAAACCTTTGAACCGGATGATGAATGTTTGTCTGCTTTTGAGAGCGCCATAAAAAACAGAAAACCCATCACCCTTTTTTCAATGTATGGTTCAATAGATAACGGCACCTACGCGGGGAATACACTTTTTAAGTACAGCGAGGAAAAAACGTTTACCTTCAGTAGTGAAGCGCATGTACAGAGCCTGCAGGAAACCGGAGAAATGCAGGTTTTTAAACAAAAGCTGAAACCTTGCTTTCAACTGGTGATCATAGGAGCAGAACACGATGCTGTTCAGCTCTGTTCCATGGCATCCCTATTAGGGTGGGAAGTAATAGTTATAGCATCGGCTTCAGACCCCAGGACTTCTATAAATTTTCCAGGAGTAACCACCCTTATAAATTCAGATCCTCAGAATTTGGATACTTCTATAATCGATAATGATACTGCTGTAGTACTTATGACACATAGCTTTGCAAATGATCTTGCATATTTTATTGCTATGAAAAACCGTACTCCTCTATATCTGGGTTTGCTGGGTCCGGCGAAACGTAGGGAAAAGCTTTGGAACGCATATTTAGACAGGTACCCCGAAACGGCGCCTGAATTTTTTAATACCATGTACGGGCCTGCCGGCCTAAATATAGGTGCAGAGACCCCTCAGGAAATAGCCATAGCCATTCTGGCAGAAATACTGGCGGTAGTTCGTGATCAGAAGCCTCTGTCTTTAAAAGACAAGTCAGGTACTATACACAGCGGAACGCAATGGTAAAAGCAGAAAACAGTGTTATGGTTATTCTGGCTGCCGGAAAATCATCCCGTATGGGGAGACCGAAACAACTGCTCCCGTGGGGTAATCGCACGTTATTAGGTCATGTGATACAACAATCCATAACAACCGGATTTCAAAAAACAATAGTTGTTCTGGGAGCCTATGAGAAACATATACGCAGCACATTAGCAAACTATCCGGTTCAATACCTTTTTAACAAAAAATGGGAAGAAGGTATGGGCAGCTCTATAGCGTTGGGAGCTTCTTACCTCTTAAGTAAGGATCATTTGAATTATCAGGGAGTATTGATAAGCCTGGGTGATCAACCCTTTGTAGATATTTCCTATTACAAAAAAATGCTCGCAACATATACTAAAGGAAAATGTCAAATTATTGCTACTTCTTACGGACATAAATCTGGCGTACCGGCTCTTTTTGACCCCTATTACCTAAAAGGGCTGTCAAACCTAAAAGGGCCCGAAGGTGCAGCCCAACTCATAAGTCAAAATAAAGAAAATGTATTATCCTTGCCAGCTGACTTCAAAACAACAGATATCGATACAGAAGAACAATATATGAAACTACACAAAATATTCTTACAACAAGCCGGCAACTAAAACTGTTCAGGTTTTGAAACTAAAACCTCAAAAACTTCAAATCCTGAGTAGGTTTGTGATAAAGTTTGATTATCATAACATAAACAAACAGTACTGCTAAGTTAAAATGAGATAAATATAGGGTTTGAAGTTTTTGTAAATACCTCTGAGAACTGTTTTAAAATGAGTATTTTTGACATAGAGGTTTACTTTGAATTTTGTATCTTTTAAGTGACTAAATTTTACAACTAATAAAATGGATATTCTCATGTTTAAAAATATATGGACCCACGGCAAAAACAGAGTGGGGTTGTTTATTATCCTTATAACAGGAATTGTATTTCCTGAATGGGGTTTAGCATCGCATACCATGTCTTACAGAGCAGTTCAGGATACCTTACAATTCCGTCAGTATTCCGGTTCTGTTGTAGATGCCCGTTCGGGAGAACCTCTGGTATTTGCTGTTTTACAGGTAGAAGGGAGCAACATAAGTTCTATTACCAATACCGAGGGAGAGTTTTTACTTAAAGTGCCTAAAAGTGAAAATGCAACCTCCATATCAGTCTATTTTTTAGGTTATCAGGAAAAACAGATATCAATTGCTACCTTAAAACCCGAGAAAAATGAAATAGAACTGGAACCTTCTGCTATTGAGCTTACCGAAGTAGATGTGTCTATACCCAAAGATCCGGAAGACCTGGTACGCAAGGTATTTGAAAAACGAAAAAATAATTATGTAGGCGAGGGTATGATCATGACAGCCTTTTACAGAGAGACCATTCGTAAGAGACGTAGAAATGTATCCCTTTCAGAGGCCGTAGTAAATGTATATAAACAGCCTTATGCCAATGCCAGACCAGATCAGGTAAAGCTTTTTAAATCGCGAAAAAGCACTGATTACTCCAGGCTTGATACTCTGGCTCTGAAACTACAAGGAGGACCTTTCAGCACTTTGTATGTTGATATAATGAAATATCCGGAATTTATTTTTCAGGGAGAATTAATAGATGAATATGAGTTTGCATTTGAAAGATCTACCACTGTAAATAATCAACCTGTTTTTGTTATCAGGTTTAATCAAAAAGATTGGGTAGAGGCCCCCCGGTATTACGGTACCTTATATATTAATTCAAATACACAGGCACTGGTGAGTGCTGTTTTCAAATTAAATCTGGAAAACCTGGCAGAGGCCAGCAGGATGTTTGTTAAGAGAAAACCCTCATCGGTACGGGTATGGCCTACAGAAGCAGCATACCGGGTTGATTATCGCCAAACCGGAGGAAAATGGTATTATGGTTACAGCAATGTACAATTGGCTTTTAAAGTAAACTGGCGAAATAAACTTTTCAACTCATTGTTTACGTTGAGTAGCGAAATGGCAGTAACAGACTGGGAAAAGAACACCGAGGGTCTCACACTGCCCGTAAATGAACGTTTGCGGCCTTCTGTAGTGCTTTCGGATGAAGCCTCCGGTTTTTCGGACCCCGATTTTTGGGGAGACTATAATGTAATAGAACCAGAGAAATCTATTGAATCTGCCATAAATAAGATCAAAAGAAAACTCAGGAAAAATAAAGATACCAAGTAGGTTAAGTGAGCTCGAAAAAGATCATTTAACATAACCTTACCACGGTAATAGGTCTAATTAGCTATCTTTAAATATTATTTAGTTATTTAAATCATAAATATGCGCTCTTTCTTACCAAGCCATAGAACGGTTTTGTTAGCCATAGGGGTATTCATAACCGGTGTTTCCGCCTCAGCTCAATCAGAGACGGTAAAGAAACCGCTTGTGGTCAGTTCTTCAAGTAATACAATTAGTCTGGGTACTTCAGGGTCATTGTTAGATGATAACAAGAAAAATGAAAAAATGCTTAGATATTTTGGTGATCCTGTTGATTTAAAAACAAAACCTAAGACGATAGATATGACTGCGGGTAGTGACCTTCGGGATCCGGGAGAGATCTATGATAAAAAGTTTAAAAGAGATAAAGAAATAAAACCCTCATATATGGAAGACCAGTATTTGGGAGATTATAAAAGCAACGCCAAGTATGTTCGTATTATATGCAGAGATCATGAGTTTGTAGATGGGGACAGAGTTAAGTTGTCTGTAAATGATATGGTTATTGTTCCTGATATTTGGTTAGATTATGATTTTAAAAGTTTTGATATAACATTGGATAAAGGATTTAACCGTATTGATTTTCAGGCGTTGAACCAGGGTGCTTCGGGTCCCAATACAGCAGAGTTCCGGGTATATGATGATAAAGGAAACCTGGTTACTGCTAATGAATGGAATCTTACCACAGGAGTAAAAGCGACACTTATTATTGTAAAAGAAGAATAAAAATTGAGCATACAAAATAAAAAGGCCCGTACGGGCCTTTTTTTATGCACCAACTTACAGGGTAACGATTAAATTGTATAGTTTTACGCACTCATAATTAGGTTTTTTTTACGAAAGAGTACTATTCAAAAGAGCAATGAAAAAAGGTGTTTTATCGATCATTTTTTTGTGGATTTCTTTCAATGCATTTTCACAGGTTTACGGAGAATTAAATGGTTACGTTACCGATGAATCCGGTGCTCCGTTAGAAGGAGCCTCTGTATATCTTGAAAATTCTAATATAGGAGCCATTACTGATCAACAGGGGTTTTATGTTTTACGAAATATTGTTCCGGGATCTTACAATTTAACAGCTAGTTTTATTGGTTTTGAGTCCCAGACCAAATTTAATGTCATTGTACGATCCATAGGAACCCCTCCTTACAATTTTATCCTTAATGAATCTGCTCAAAACCTTGACGAGATCGTGGTTACACAAAGGCAAATAAGCAGAGCCAGGGAGACGCCTTTGTCAGTTCAGACCTTATCGGCTGTAGAAATTGCTACGTATCCCGGAGGGAATAATGATGTGGTGCGGGTAGCTCAATCTCTCCCAGGAGTATCACCATCAGTAGGCGGCTTCCGTAATGATCTCATTATACGTGGTGGAGCCCCTAACGAAACCGTATATTATCTGGATGGTATGGAGATCCCTAATATTAACCATTTCAGTACACAGGGAAGTGCCGGTGGCCCCGTTGGGCTGCTTAATGTCTCCTTTATAGAAGATGTCACCCTTTCTACTTCAGCTTTTGGGGCACGTTACGACAATCCTTTATCGGGAGTTCTTCAGTTTAAACAGCGAAACGGGAACAATAGGGATTTTAACGGTAATTTCAGATTAAGCGCCAGTGAGGCTGCAGTTACGCTCGAAGGCCCCTTGTTCAAAAAAGGTAAGGAAGAGAGCAATACCAGTTTTATGGTTTCTGCCCGACGCAGTTACCTGCAATTTCTTTTTGAGCTTATAGGGTTACCCATTCGTCCGGATTATTGGGATTATCAATACAAAATTACCCACAAGATTGATGATTACAATGAGATAAATGTTCTGGGGGTAGGTTCTATAGATGATTTCTCAATTGCACCTCCCGATACTTTTGATGAAGAACAACAGGCCACCCTGGAGCAGGTCCCGTTTATAGAACAAAGAAGCAATACTGCAGGGATATCATGGAAAAAACGCTTTAAAGACGGTAGCGGTTACATGCAATCAGTACTAAGTAATAACTTTTTGGTTAACGAGTTTACCAGGTATGAGGATAATGAAAACCAGGAAGGCGTTATTTTTAGTAACGATGCCCGAGAATCTGAAACAAGGTTTCGTTTTGAGGTCACCAAATTTACTGGAGAGTGGAAGTTTAATGCGGGTTTTAATACCCAGTGGTCTGACTACTCCAATACAACTTTTAATTTAGCAGACAATATACAATACAATACAGAGATCAATTTCTTTAAATACGGATATTTTGCGAATGCATCCCGTTCTTTTTTTGATGAAAAGCTAGATGTTTCTTTAGGTTTTAGAATGGATGATGATACCTTTACTCAAGGTAACTCCCTTCTATCTACATTTTCCCCGCGTCTTTCGTTGTCATACGAGTTCGTAAAAAACTGGAAGCTAAATGCAACCGCAGGGCGGTATTTCAAGATCCCTCCTTATACTATACTGGGTTTTCGAAACAACGAGAATATTCTGGTTAACCAAAATGTATCATATACGCAAAGTGACCATTACGTAATAGGTCTGGAACATATACTGGGCCCAGCCGCCAGTGTTTCCGTAGAAGCATTTTTCAAACAATATGATGATTATCCCGTATCTGTTTTAGATGGCGTATCTCTGGCCAATAAAGGTGGCGGGTTTGAAGTATTGGGTAATGAGGCGGTAGAAACCGTGGGAAAGGGCAGGAGTTATGGTGCAGAACTGCTTTTTCAACAAAAACTTACCAATAACTTTTACGGAATATTTTCATATACTTTCTTTTATAGTGAATTTACTGGTTTTGACAGAACAGATTACCTCCCTTCTGTTTGGGACAGCAGGCATCTGCTTTCATTTACCGGAGGCTATAAGCTTAAAAGAAACTGGGAGATCAGCAGCCGGTACCGTTTTGCCGGGAGAACACCTTTTGTACCGGTAGATATTGAAGCAACTACCAATGTGTATCCTGAGATCATTCTTGACTATGAATCCCTGGGCCGGGTAAAACTGGAAACCTTTAGTCAATTGGATATACGGGTTGACAAACGCTGGAACTTAAAAAGCCTTTCTGTAAATCTCTTTTTTGAAGTTCAAAACCTGTTGTCACAACAACTGCCGGAGCCTCCTCAGTTTGGTTTGCAAAGAGATGCAAATGGCAACGAACTTACTCCCAGAAACCTGGTGGAAATTGAACCCGAAAGCGGCCAATTTATCCCTGTGATCGGATTGGTGGTAGATTTTTAATAGCAAAGACTTTATTCATACTTCTTTTCCCGGCATTTTGATGTTTACTCTTAATGATATTTGTCATTTTTCATACACATAGGGTATGGTAATTTAGTGTTTACCTAAAATATATGATGTTATGAGAGACTTATCAGTTATTACACAAAAAGATATAGAATTTGGAAATAGAGTACTCGGGCTTGTACAAAAAGTACAACCTTATGTAAAACACAGGCTATATACGGCAGAATCCTCGGGTATTGTACCCAGGAATATGTATAAGGCAGCCGAAATTACCGATGATGCCATAATAGACCTGTATAAAGATTTTGATAAAAACATAAATGATAAAAATTTAAGTATTAAGCTTTTTTCATTATTGCAGGCAAAACTAAATACATTATTCAAAAAAGAAGCCATACGTACCCGTACGGTTAGTGTTAGCGAACTGCTAAGTGAGGAACTGGAACAATTTGAAGAACGATTTGAAACAGATATTGATAATGATCTGCTTATGCCGGAAGAGCTGGATGATATTTCGTATCATCAGGAAGAACAAGCCCAGCCTCAGTTTCTTTATGAAGATGCTGAAAAGAATATAATAAGTACTCTTGAAATTCAGGACTCAAAAAAAGACCTTACTCCCGGAAAAAG
This sequence comes from Ascidiimonas aurantiaca, assembly GCF_037646345.1. Taxonomy (NCBI): domain Bacteria; kingdom Pseudomonadati; phylum Bacteroidota; class Flavobacteriia; order Flavobacteriales; family Flavobacteriaceae; genus Ascidiimonas; species Ascidiimonas aurantiaca. Next base: position 244,143 of record NZ_JBBEWR010000001.1, read on the forward strand.
GGAAGTATTAAACCGTATATATAACTGGTTACCTTTGGAAACTTCAGATGTAATAGACCTTTTGGTATTTGGAAGGCTTACCTATGAAGAGATTGCACAAGTAAAACAAACAGATGTTGAGACCATAAAACTAACTGTGCAAACCGTACAGCGTAATATGCGTAAAAATTTGAACTAATTTTCAACCAGCCTATTCCGATAATTCAGAATGCAAGTTAAAGAGCCGGAAATATTTCCGGCTCTTTAACTTTTTATACCATGCAGCACCGCAGTTTTAAAAACAGGATAAAACACGTATATTGAAATCACGTATTTACACTGTAATTTTTTACCTACATAAATTGTAAATTGCCTTCAGCCTCAATCATTTAAAATGTACACAAATGTTTTTCCAAAAGATTGATGTTTGGCGGAAACCGAAAAGCCATGAACAGAGTAGGGAACTAAAAAACATAAAAAATGAGTGAACTAAAAGTAGGGACGTTTCCCGTTTCTTATGAAGTATCTACGGGTGCTTTAGGGGCTCCCAATCTCAAACTAGACTTAATTGTCACGACGCCTACGAAAAAAGTAAGTGGCAATGCTTCAGTTACACAGGCAGTAAATCCGCCTTTTGAAGAGCATGTGCCGGTTACGGGTAATTTTACGTACATGACAGTAATGCCCAAAAACACGCATATACTGGTAAATGTGGCCTCTCCCATTTTGGTCAGGGACGCTTCCGTATTCGCAGCTACGTTGGTGCTTGAAGATAACTGGAGTTCTGGTGTATGTAATTTTACATTCCTGGGCCCTCAGGGCAAATGGGTAGAAATTAGAGATGCCAAAGTGAGACAGGTAGAGCTTACAGAAGCTTAAATACAAATAAAAGGATGTGTAGCCCGGCTACGCATCCTTTTATTTTCAATGTAACTTGATGCCCTTTTTATGATATGCAACCGTAAACAAAGAACTTTAGAACTCATATCACTATTTAGGCATTCCCTAAACCAGTACCATACCTGTACTGTAATACAGAGTGTATCTGCTCAAGACTAAAGAGAACTGAAACATAAGCTTTTGAGTTGCTAAAAACTTCAAAGACCCATGCGTATCTTCATAACATAATGGTATTTATAAGTGAGTGTTCTACAATAGTAGGATTAGATAGATAAGTATATGGCAAGCAAAGTTAAAATGAAACCCCTTGTATTATTTAAAAAAACAGATCAAAATTTTATGGATTAATTATTTTGCTTATATGGTTAACCCGTAATTTTTTACTTTTTTTAACAAATTTTTCTAACTCTCTTTTTTTATTCATCAGAATCTATTAAATTAGTTAAAGATTTCATTATCAGGAATCTGTGCTCCCTCAACTTCACTTTTCATATTGTAAACCACTAAACAGCCAAACCATGAGAACACGTTTTCTATTTGGGGTTTTCCTTGTAATTCCCGTTTTGATCTTTGCCCAGGATGTACGTGAAAACTCTTCAATTTATGTAGAACCGGTAACCCTTTCTGAAGTAATGGAAAGTAGCGGTTTTAACCTTAATATCGGAGCAATTGTAAGTGACCCCGAATATGGAGAGGGTCTTCAAAAATCAGCAGATGTATATGGTTTAAAGTTGGATCTTTTTGTTTCCGATGATCCTGAACTGAGGGAAACCATAGCCAAATCACTTATTAGCCAGAATAATACCTACATCATTATGGATGCACTTCCCGATGAAAATCTGGAAATCCTGAAAATGAATGCAGAAGCATCTGATATTATTTTTGATAAAGTCATCCGTATTTCTCCGAAAAATTCACGAAGCCTTTTTGAAGAGGGTTTTGCAGCATTGAAAAAAGCAAGGGCAAGTATTGTTGACAGAATTCCCAAATACGATCAAATACTTCCTATAGCTTTTCCCATTTCTCCTATGCCAGACGATTTTTTTCAACCTTCAAAATTCCCTTACCCCAGTCCATTAGTACGGGTACCCAGAACTAATGAATCTTTAAGTGCATCGGTACACGCGCATACTTCCTGTAATATGGTAGCACAAACCGGTAACATGCTTCACTATACCAGTAATTTAGATAAAAATCTATTATTAATGGGTATGGAAGGTGGTAATCTTTCACTATATGCACGTCCTGGAGCAATAGAAAAATCCAAGATATCAGCAGTCATGACTTCGTGGGTCTTGAATATACAGAAAGATAAAGAGGCCCGTGAGATTCTTGTTGAAAATAATGGTATAGAATCATCCTTATTTCATGTGGGAATTCATGCTTTAGAGGAGTTATACGAATGTCTTAATAAGTGGAAAGAAAAAGAAATTATATCTGGATACCGACTCCTGGAAAATCAAAACCTGCTCCTAGAAAACTGGAAAGGAAAGAACCGTATTCTGAAACCCGGAATGTTCTTGGTTGCTAACGATCACAGTTTAAATGGCTCTGCCATAATAGAAGGAACAGACCCTTACGGGGCACTAACGATCGATTTCTTTAGTACACAGGCTTTTGTTCAACAACTGGTAGAAATAAAAAAAGAAAATGTCAGACAACGGGGTAGCACACCGTCGGGAGGTATTTTAAGTGCTTCCGGAGCTACAGTTGGTAATTATTTTGGTAGACCGTTAACTGAAGTTCTTGAAAAAGTACCACAGAAAGAAAGTCTGGTACAACCATATATTCTTAATATTGAAGGAGGGTTCATGGCTGTAACTCCTCAAAATGGTAAGACTTTACCAGATACAGATGCATCTTTGGAAGGATTTTACCTGGATCTTAGAGGGCCCTTGACATCAGATCAAACCATACAGTTAGATACAGATAAAGAAACGTCTATTACCTTCAGGAGAACCATCATGAATTTTGACGAAGTAAACTATGCACTCAATACCCTTAAAACAATGGGCATAATTTCCGGATGGGATTATGAAGGTGCTCGCGGACAGGGACTTTATGCCAACATTGTTCTTTATGATTTTCTCGGCAAGAACCGTAAATTCATGTCTTCACTTTGTATATGGCCAACAGATGAAATTCCCGATAGACCATTGGTTCGTTTTTATGTAGATGGTATGCAGCGTCTTAATTTTGGGTTCCTTTCCAGTAAGGGATGGCGACAGGAGTTTGTTGAAGTTCCTATGCGCATACCTCCGGTTCCCAGAGATATTGATCTTTATTCAGGAATCAGCAAACTACGCTAATAGATGAATAAGATAAAAAAAGATATTGCCTTTGTAGTTTGGCTAGGGTTCATGTTCTTCATAATTGGTTGCGCCCATAAAATGGCAAATTATGCATACGTATCGCAAACCCCGCAGGATATTTATGAAATTGGTCATATCTCTATAAAAGATATTCAAAAGGGTAAATGGACATTAGAGCAATTACGTTTAGCAGGTGAACGACTTTTTGTAGCTCAGTTTACCAAAGATCGTGGTATGGGAAGACCCGGTGCTACAGGCAACCCCAATCCTACGAGAAGACCTTTGGGCACAGAAGTACCGTTTACCCGAACAGCAGGTCCAGATGCCAATTCCTGTTTTAGCTGTCATCATTCACCCTCTGTAGGAGGAGCAGGTGATTTTACTTCTAATGTTTTTACAGGTTTGGGCTCCCGCCAGCCCATTATGTTCTCCACTGCTTCAGATTTTTCGGCAGAAAGAGGAACCCCCGAAATTAATGGGGCAGGTCTCATTGAATTACTGGCAAGAGAAATGACAGCAGATCTCCATCATATTAAAAAAGAAGTAAAAGAAAAAGCCTTGTCCACCGGGCAGAATATTCGGAGAGAATTAATTACCAAAGGAGTTTCTTTTGGGTATCTTACCGCAGAACCAGACGGCACCTTAAGGCTTCATGAAGTAGAAGGCATAGATCGGGATCTGGTAGTTAGGCCCTGGGGACAAAAAGGGACAGTAACTTCTTTACGCACATTTACCGTAAACGCAGAAAATCTTCATCACGGACTCCAGGCAGAAGAGCGCTTTGGATATCACCTTACCGGCTCTATGGATTTTGACCGTGATAAAGTACGTAATGAGCTTACCGAAGGAGATATAACTGCACTTATTGTTTTTCAGGTAGGGCTCAATACGCCGGGAATAGTACTTCCCGCAGACAAAAAAGCACGTGAAAAAGTTAATAGAGGAAAAGTTATCTTCAATAATTCTAAATGTGCGAGCTGCCATATCCCGCAGTTAAAACTTAACAACCCTGTATTTGCAGAACCCGGCCCTTATAATCTGGAAGGAACCCTGCGAAATCATGAAATAAAGAGCCCTTTGTTAATTGATCTTACCAAAGATATAGATCGCCCCAGACTCACAGAAACCAAAGAGGGTTACTATATGGTCAGGGCGTTTACTGATCTGAAACGACATAAAATATCAGATCCTGAAAGACCTCATTTTGGAAATGAAGTACTTGTAGAAGGTTTTACAGCAACTAATGAGTTTTTGACCAAACGTCTTTGGGCAGTAGGTAATACTGCTCCTTATGGACACAGAGGAGATCTTACGACCCTCAGAGAAGCTATCGAACATCACGGAGGAGAAGCACGTGCTTCGCGAATTGAATTTGAAAAAATGACTTATGAAGATCAGGAAGCCATAATTGCTTTTCTGGAATCCCTTCAGATATTACCTCCAAATACCCGAAAAGGTATAGTATATCAGGAAAAAACAAAAAAACTACCTTATCAAGAAACCACTCAAAATGAATAAACTAATACCAACATATATAATATTCGTGTTGTTTTTTAATGTATTAGCTTTTACAGGATACACTCAATTGCGAGAGCATCACTCCACAGATAGCGATATTTATAAAGAGCGTATAAAAAGAGCTGAAAAGCGCTGTGAAACGGCGATGCAAAGAGCTAAGATAGCAGTGTTACGCATATACGCAGAATCCCAGGAAAAAAATGATTCCTTGTTGAAGGCAGTAAAACACTTTAGTACCACTTTACAATCTAAACCCCATTCGTGTACTCATGTAAGTGATTGTGTACTAAAAGCCTATAATGACTGCCGTGAAATAGCACAGATAAAGGAAGTTGTGGCCGCGTATCAGCTTCACTTACAAATAAAACGCCCCAAAAGTATAGGGGTGCCCTATTTTGCTAAAAATGTAATTAAAATACTTCCTGACCCTACTATTAAAGATATTACATTTAAAAAAGCTTCCTTATATATTGATAAAGCTGCTTTTATAATGGAACAACATGCACAGTATATAGAGGTTGTTGCCGAACAGTTTGTAACTAGGTCAGAAATTAAAAAAAAAGTGAAATAACAAAAACAGCATCCTTGTGGAAAAGTCTGGGGCCCGAACACATATTTAATGGAGAAGGGTATGACGGCAGTGCCATAAACGTTTCGGGAAGAGTAACCCATACACTTATTACACCTAAAACAAAAAGCATATATGCAGGTACTGCTTCCGGAGGAGTCTGGAAATATATTCCTTTAAAAAATAAATGGAAACCGCTTACAGATTCTTTACCAGTCTCTGCCATAGGCACACTGGCGATGTATCCTCATAATGAAGCAGTGATATATGCCGGTACAGGAGAAGCTAACGTAGCTTACAGAGAATTGTTCATACCAAAAAAAAGTAGCATGTACGGAGATCGCGGAAAAGGCATACTCAAAACCAAAGACGGGGGAAATACCTGGCAGCTGCTGGGTAGAGATATTTTTAAAGAAGCAGCATTTGCCAAAATAGCTATCAATCCGCTAAATCCTGAACATATATTGACAGCTACTACAAAAGGGTTGTTCCAATCATTAGATGCAGGAAGTACCTGGCAGCTAATACCCTTTTTTGAGGCAAAGAAAACTATACCGGTTACCGATGTGCACTTTACAGGAAACACGTCTCAGGCTGCTTTAGTAAGCCTATGGGGCAGAGGCATTTTTCGCATTACCGGCCTTCAGGATAAAAAACCATTGTGGCAACGCCTTAATAACGGTTTGCCGGTTTCCAACACAACAAGAATACGAGTAGCCGTACATCCTTCAAAAAAAGATCATTTACTGGCACTTTTTGCAGACCTTAATTTTAAACTTCGTGGACTTTTTGAGTCTGAAGACCAGGGAGACTCATGGAAACCAGTACACCAAACTCCCGACCTTCTTCAGGGACATGGTTTTCATAATATGTTACTGGCATATCATCCTGCTTCTACAGATACTATTTACATTGGAGGAACCGGGGACCGAAGCAAACATCTTAGTAGTCTTTATAAAGGAGTACGAATAGATAACTCTTGGAATTTTAGACCCATAGGTAGTGAATTACATATTGACCTTCACGCAATTACATTTATGCCCGGAGATCCTTCTTCATTCTTAATAGCAGGAGATGGTGGAATATGGCTTACAAACAATGCCGGAAACACATGGAAGAGTCTTAACAAAGGACTAGTTATTACACAGATTATGAATGTTACACGTAGCAGGACCGATAAAAATTATATATTGGCAGGTGCTATGGATAATGGTACCTTACGATATACAGAAAGCAAAACATGGGAACATGTGGATCATGGGGATGGCGGTAAAGTAATGATCCATCCTCAGAATCAACACAAAGTCTTTAATCTCTTTTTTTCCTATTATCTGGCCTGCTCAACCACTAAAGGGAGTCGTAACAGTTTTGTTCGCATAAACCCGCCCATTCGTCCCGTAAAAGAATTTGCCCTTCTTTGTCCCTATGATTTAAACCCTCAAAATGCAGACCATATCATCCTTCTGGCAGACCGGCCGTACCTTTCCTATGATTCGGGAAAACAGTGGCAGGCTCTTAACTTCACTTCAGAGCGTCCTCAGGAAGTATTTACAACCGTAACCTACGTAAACTCCAATTTAATATATGCCGGCACCTCATTTGGAAGGGTGTACAGGTTTCTTAAAGAAAAACACCGGTGGAAGATAGAAAAAGTGTTTGATGCATTTCAGTTTTCAGATACACCGGCATACATTACCGCAATTAGGCCCGGAGCAGAAATTTTTTCTTTTTACATAACCGCCGAAAGTAGTCATTCAAATAATGTTTGGTTTGGCAAATCAGTAAAAAACCAACCCCTTATTACTCCTTTGACCAATATAACCAGATACCCATGGTTTCAGGGTGATGTTTATGATATTGAGTTATATACACATAAAGAAAAAGGAGAGATTCTTTTTATAGCAGGAGAGTTTGGAGTGGCCGAATACTCATGTGCCAATCATACCTTAAAACCATTGGGTAAGGGGCTTCCCCATGTTCCGGTCTTTGATATAGAACTGAATACCGAATATAAACATATCACCATAGCCTCTTTTGGCAGAGGTGTATGGGAATTAAATTATGACTTTTGACCAACGAATAAACAATAACCAAAACATTTCACTAATGAAAACACTTTTTAACTATTCCGTACTCTTGTTCCTGCTTTTAGCAGGAGCGAGTGGAGATAAAACTCCCGCCATAAAAGACCTTACAGGTGTATGGCAGTGTGTAGAGTTTGAAGAAGACATGAAAAGAGCTACCCGTGAACAACTGGAGAATATTTCACTAACCATCACCTCAAATGAGTATCGTATTTTCCTGGGGGACGTAGTAGTGCCCTATACTATTGCCAAAAGAGGAAGAAAAACACTGCTTGTGAGACCACAAATAAAACTTTCTGATTTTCGTGAATTACAGGTTTCGTACACTTTGAAAGGTAATGAACAGTTAATGCTAAGCTATAATGGACAAAAAAAAACCGGAAACAGAAAAATGGTATTTATAAGAAAGAAGTTTAGTAAACAATCTATGGCAAATGAGCGAATAACCAACTCTCAGGGAATGGTTTTCAAACGTATTCTCCCCGCTACTTTTCTTAAGGGAGCAGCGCCTGATGATGAAGGGCGTGAAGATGAAATACAACATCGGGTAACCATTACCAAACCATTTTACATAGGAGAAAAAGAAGTAACAATAGGAGAGTTTAGAAAATTTGTAAAAGATCAAACAACCAAAACCGATGCAGAAACCGGAGTTTTTATGGATGTCAATAATGTTAAAGGCGGCTGGTCCACTGTACAAACAGGGCTTAATTTATGGGACCCCGATGCTAGTTGGCATAATCCCGGTTATGAAATAAGCGAACGTTTACCTGTTAATTTTGTGAGTTGGAATGATGCAAAAAGATATTGTGAGTGGTTAAGTGCTAAAGAAGGGAAAACATACAGGTTGCCTACAGAAGCAGAATGGGAACTGGCCGCTCACGGAGGTACCTCTTATCGCTATTGGTGGGGAGATGATATAAATTCCGGAAAATTAACTGCCAATCTTGCCGGTAAAACATATCAAAAAAAATTCCCGCAAAGAGTTTTTTCCATTACACAGGATGATACCTATGTTTTTCCAGCTCCTGTAGGAAGCTTTCAGCCAAACGCATTGGGCCTTTATGATATGATAGGCAATGTGTATGAATGGGTAAATGATTACTGGAGTATAAGCAGCCAGATAAGTCTTATTGATCCGAAAGGTCCCTTAACAGGAAAATATAAAATTGCCAAAGGAGGTGCTTTCGGAAGTAAACCTACAGAATGCAGAATAGCCTATCGATTTAGAGAAAGCCCGGAAATGCGTTTTGCAGGAGTTGGTTTTAGAGTAGTATTGGAAGTAGAGTAAAAAACCATAGTTCAAAACCTTAGAATATGAAGCAAATTATAAACAGTATAAGAAGTTTGATTTTTAAGTAAAAATGAACAAAGAAGCCTATTCGAGGCAAAAAATCCGGTAATTAGTGGCCAAACATGTGACCCGTTCGAATGGCAGGCAAATTGCCCTGATAAAGGCCCGGGGTTTGAACCGGTCTGTGAGCCCTGTTTTCCGGAAAAAAGATACGTATGTAGAATTTACACTGTTTAGTATAATGCATTATTAATTATAGGTATGAGTGAGTGAATAGTCCTTTTTTAGGAGTATTCCTCACCTTTTTATTTGTATAAGCAACGTTTAAACTTTATGAGAACTTTCTTTTTCTACGGGAAAGAAGCTGAAAAACAATAATTTCAAAAGGTATTGTTTTCCTTTTTTTGCGTTTTTAATAGTTGTAAGGCAGAATGTTAAATTCTTCCGACTTTACTATTTATTAATATCGTGTCTTTGGTTTTGTTCCATAAACTGAGTTTATTTGAGAGTAGTTTTGGAACCAGAAATCACATACCTGATTATAAGAAATATCAAAAATGGCGATATTTCTGCGCTTGAACTTTTGTACAAAAAGTATTACGCACGCGTACACGGTTTTGCAAAAAAGTTTTTACTTAGCCGTTTGTCTCCCGATGATATTGTTCAGGAAACTTTTCTGCGAATTTGGGAACAAAGAAACCTTTTAAAAGACCAGGTGTTATTTGAAAAACAGTTATATACCATTACAAAGAATATTATACTTAATCATTTAAACCGTGAAGGCAGATCAGTAGAGTTTAAAGAAGTAATGCTGGCGTCCCAAACAGAGGATAATGAAGCATTAATATCTGAAAACCATCAGGAAAAACTTCGGCTTGTATATCGCAAAATTGATGAAATGCCACATCGGCGCAAACAAATATTTGAATTGCACAAACTCCACGGGCTTTCCTATGAAGAGATATCATTAAAGCTCAATATTTCTAAAAACACGGTTGCCAGCCAGATGCAGCGTGCCAGTGATTTTCTGCGTAAGGAATGCAAAGAGCCTTTTGGCTAGTCTTTAAAGATTTATTTCCGTTTACTTAACAATTTGTTTAAACCTTTAGATGGTTACTTTTCTTTTCTCATTTGTTATTAGAGTAAATACTAAATTACAATGACACATCGGGATAAAGAAAAGCTCGAAAACTATCTTGAACGTGTATGGAAAGAAGCTAACGACCCCATATCCGATACAAAGATCAATGCCTCATGGAAATCTTTTGAAAGCCGTATATCCGGAAAACAAAAGAAAAAAACATCCATATACGCACAAATAGCTTCTGTAGCAGTTGTTCTGTCTGTCATAATAGTATCATATCATTTTGTCGTAAAACATACATCTCTGGTAACATTGGTAAACCACACAAAGCTTCCGTTAAGAGAAACACTTCAGGATGGTACTCAGGTGGTTCTGGGAGTAGGTAGTTCTTTGGAATATCCTGTGTCTTTTGCTACATCTTCCCGAAATGTTACGTTAAAAGGAGAAGCTTTTTTTGATGTAGCAGAAGATTCAACAAAACCCTTTCGGGTTACCGCCGGAAAAACTATTACTACCGTATTTGGGACCTCTTTTAATATTGTTCTCGATACCATAAGCAAAGACACACGGATCTCGCTCTTTACCGGATTAGTAAAAGTAAAAATTACCAATCGAAATGATAGCTGGGATATAAAACCCGGAGAAGAATTTCAATTACAAAACAGTGCCCCAAGTGTTGTAAAGTTTAACAGGCAGGAAGTATCGGCGTGGCGACTTCCTTCTTATAGCTTTATAGATGAACCGCTTACTCGTGTGTTTAAAGTCCTGGAAAAAAGGTATCATGTTCCTATTGTTTCAGATGATAGCCTTCAGGACAAAAGGATTACATTAAAGATACACGAAGATGATTCATTGGAAAAAATACTGGAGATCATTTCATTAACTAATAAACTAAAAATCATGAAAAACAGGCAGACAGGCCAGATTACCGTATACGAATAAAAAAGAAAGAGCTCTGATATTTGGCGATACGGGAGCTCTTTCAAAAAAAAGACCGGTCATATTTTACTCCTCCTTAATAGAGGGAGAGCGACCTTTTGTATGCAAATAAAACAAAAAAAAACATTCGATGAAAATATATTATTTCATTTTATGGACGGTGTGTTACACCTCCCTGGCCCAATCCAACACAATTATAAACATTAATTACAACGAAGCCACACTAGAACAAGTATTTACTGCCATTGAGTTACAAACCGAATTTAAATTTGCTTATGGAGCCAATATTAAATCCCGCCGTATCTCTAATATATCTATAAGTACAAATAACATTAACGAAGCACTTGAAGAGATAACACGAAAAACATCTTTGGGATTTAATGTCATGAATAAAACCATTGCTGTTTTTGAAAAAGAAAATACATTGCCAAAACAACAACAAAGAACAGGGACCATACGCGGGATCGTGTATGACGGAGAAATGCCGGGAGAAACACTGGCAGGCACCTCTATACTCATAAGGTCGTTGAATAAAGGCGTAGCTGCCGACCTTGACGGGTCTTATGAAATTACCGATATACCCGAGGGGAATTATATACTTGAGGTTTCCTTTTTAGGGTATGCAACACAGCGTATTAGTGTAGATGTTATAGGAGGCAACATCACCCAGCTTAATATTACATTAAAATTTAATACAGACCAACTTGATGAGGTAGTTGTTTCTGCAGCTATTAATGTAAAATATGCCCCGTTAGAAGATTCTACCGAAGAAAGTCTGGTAAGTACCATTAAATCCAGTGATGCAATTGTTACCGGGATCTCCAACGAGCAGATAAGTCGTTCTTTTGATATAGATGCGGCAGAAGTAGTACGAAGAGTACCCGGGATAACCATGCTTAACAACTTTGTCCTGGTACGGGGGATGGATCCCAGATACAACCTCACTATGCTAAATGGTATGATTACGCCCAGTAGCGAGATGGATACCCGTGCTTTCAGTTATAATTTGTTACCCTCTTCTGTAATAGATCAAATGGTCGTTCACAAATCTCCATCTCCGGAACTACCAGGTAATTTTGGAGGAGGGGTTGTCAAAATACAAACTAAAAAAACAGCCATTGCACGAAGACTGCAAATAGGCTATCTGCAACAGTATAGAACCTTTGGCTCCAGTCTTTCAGAATTTGTTACCTATGAGGGTAGTGATAAAGATTGGTATGGTGGAGGCGTGGAAGACAGGGAACTACCCGATATCTTGCGAGACCCCACCTATACACTGCCTAATATCAACGATTACCCGGAAGAACTAGCACGCGTGGGTGCCCAGTTGCCACGCGTACGTACCCCTCAGGAGGATTATCATGCACTGGATACCCGCGCATTTATAAACTATAACGATTCTTGGCGTATTGGGAATATTAGGCTTAACAACCTAACCTACGTTAATTATGAATTACAACGCCAGTTTATAGAAACCGATCTCACCTTTAATGGGGCACAGTTTTTTAGAGATACTAATAATAACGGAGAGATCAGCAGGGGTGGTAATAACGGAGTTTATATAGACTCTTTATATGTAGAACGTATTCGTTTAAGCGCCATGCAAAATTTAAGTCTGGTGATTAATGATGATCATAAAATAGACTTTACCTCTTTTATAACCCGTAATGCTACTGATGAATTAAACAATAGAGAAGGAACGGATGAAGGAAATTTTAGAGAAAAAACTTTTTCTTATCGCTACAATGTAAGAGATATTTTGCAGGTACAACTAAGTGGTGACCACCAGATAGGGAGTCATCATATTTATTGGTCCGCAGGTATTAACAGAGCCTATGACAATATACCTGACTTACAACGCTATAAATTTATTTTCCCGGCAGAACAACAGGATCCTGAATCGGGCACTGAACTCTGGACTCCTGAATTTAATGCAGGAGGTGGAAATTTTAATACAAGACTTTCTTTTGATACTGATGAGGAAGCTGAGATTTTCCAATTAGATTATACCAAAGATCTTAAAAGCGGGATTAAGTTAAAGGCCGGGGGATACCTGGAACAAAGAGATCGAAGTTTTAATTCCAATATGGTAGTTATTGAGGCTGATCTTACTGAACCCAGAGACACGGATATTGTTAATATTTTAGACCCTGCTCCCTGGGAAAATGTAATAGATACTCTATATACACAATTTCGTCCGGGACGTATAACACTTAATCCTCCAGCGGCCAGTGCATTTCCTGGCAGATATAGCTTTGATGATGAGATACGTGCAGGTTACATAGCGGCTACAATACCTTTATTTGATAATAAAATCAACATCCATGCAGGGGTGCGCTATGAATGGAATGAGCGTCTTCTATTTGATGCAAACGGACAAACTATTGATTCAATTCCAGTGAGTTTTGATGGTAATGAAACCATTTTTGAGCCTACTCCCAATAAGATCCAGGATTTTCTGCTTCCTTCCATCAATGTTACCTATAATATCTCAGACAGAACTGCGATTCGAGCAGCTTATGGCCGCACTATAGATAGGCCACAATACAGAGAACAGTCTACCTTTCAATTCTTTGACTTTGAAGCCGGTTTTAATGTTGCCAGTAACCCACTTTTACTAAATGCCGAGATCGACAACTATGATATTAGATGGGAACATTATCCCTCCCCTTCAGAGTTTTTATCTGTAGGTGCTTTTTACAAGCGCCTTACCAATGCTATTGAACAATATGATACCTCTTCTGCAAGCTTTGTATTGCCGGTAATGACGCCCTTAAATACGGAAAGGGCAGAGGTATATGGTCTGGAAGTAGAAGCTCGAAAAAATTTAGGCTTTTTAGCACATGGGCTTAGAAAAATGTCATTTATTTTTAACGGTGCCTTACTGGAGAGTGAAGTGGTTGCGGTAGAAGGTGTAGATGGCAGGCCCTTACAGGGAACCTCTCCTTATATTATAAACTTAGGACTTTACTATGGGGAACAGGATAGCCCAACCAAGTTCTCTTTCCTTTACAACGTAGCCGGTGATCGTTTGCGTATTGCCGAAGGTATTAATAATTCAGACGTAGGAGCACTTTACGAAAGACACCGTCATCTTATCGATATAACTTTTTCACAGCAACTCACCGACAACTTGCAGGTAAGAGGCGGGATACAAAACCTTTTAAACGCCCCATTTAAGTTTTACAGAGACGGAAATCAAAATGAAAAATTTGATCCCGGCGTAGAGAATGCAATTGCCCGATCTACGGGTGATTCCTTTAGAGGTGACTATGTAGAACGCGAGTTTAGAGAAGGAAGTTATATTTCTTTAGGCTTGTATTTAACATTTTAGACAGTACTGTAACTATATATTAATTAATTGTTAAATCTAAACCCCAAATTAAATGTATGAAAAGAGACCGTAGAAATTAAAATTTGATGCAGAGGATTTGCCATAAGGGCAATAATGAAGGCAACTCGTTATGAGATGAAAAAATGAAAAATTAAAACTATCTAAAAAAACATTAAAATTAAAATGAGAAATTTATTAAAACTATCTGGAATTTTTTGCTTATCTCTCCTGCTTACTACTTCTTGTGAGCGTGAAAATGTTGGAGAGGATCTTAACCCTAATGCGGTTAATGCCGGGTCAGGAACACCTATAGATATAGGTTGTAATGCCAGTGCACCTGCACCTTTTAACCAGTTTTTACCGGATGCGAATGGTAATGTCTTAGTTAATCAAAACATTACGTTAACTACTGGTAATACATACATACTTCATAACTATGTTCGTATCCAGTCCGGTTTTACCATTACTATCGAGCCAGGTGTACACATTCTTGGAAACCGGGCAGGACAAACTGCCTGTGATGTAGTTCCCGGAGCACTGGTAATAGAGCGAGGGGCAGATATAGATGCTCAGGGAACCGTTAATGCTCCTATTGTATTCTCTGCTAACCAGTCTAACCCTGCACCAGGAGACTGGGCAGGTGTTGTAGTATTGGGAAGAGCGTCAGTAAATATTGCAGCAGATCCTAATGTTCCGTTAACTTCAAATGGAGTAGGTGCAATCGAAGGATTGCCAATTGCAACAAACCTGGGTCTTTATGGAGGTACTGATGATGCTGATAATTCAGGGACTATGCGTTATGTACGTATTGAGTATGCCGGTGATGAAATAAGCCCTGATAATGAGTTAAATGGTCTTACCCTGGGGGGCGTTGGTTCAGGAACTACACTTGAGTATATCCAGGTTTCTTATGGATTAGATGACGGTTTCGAATTCTTTGGAGGTACTGTTAATGGTAAGTACCTGGTGGCTAACAGAAACGGAGATGATGATTTTGATACCGATCAGGGTTACAAGGGAAATCTTCAGTTTGGAGTAGTTGTTCGTGATCCTAATGCTGCATTTCTTTCATCTGCACCTCTTAATGGTAGTGAGAGTAACGGAGATGATGATGATAATATACCCGGGAATACCACATTTACAAGAGCAAACTTTAGTAATTTTACTATCGTAGGGCCGTATCAAAATGATTGTGGAGAGCCTGTAAATGCAAACTATAGTTCTGGTATCTACTTTAGAGATGATTCAGACCAGAATCTTTACAACAGTGTTATCACCGGCTTTAACAGTGGTCTTCGTATCAACGATGCCGGAGCAGCTAACTTTAATACTTCAGCTACTTCATCAGCAAGTTTGATCGATGTAAGGAACACTACTATTGTAATTCCTGCACCGGGCCAGGGAAGCCGTCTGGCTACTTTGGATGATGCTACCGGAAGCAACTTTAACGGTGCATTCCTTACACCGGCTCTTAATAATCAAATTGTTACAGCCTTTAGCTGCACAGTACCTAGTTTCAGAATGGCTGCCAGAGTTGGGCTTTCTCCTAACGCCTGGAACGGAATTAACAATATTCAACCGGATTTAAGACCAACTGCGGGCTCTGGCTTACTAAATTCTGCCAGTTTTACCGGAGTGAACAGTGGAGGATTCTTTGATACTGTTACGTATCGGGGGGCTTTTGGTCAAAATGACACCTGGATGAACGGTTGGACCGACTGGACTCTATAATTTTATTTTCTATCATTTACCAGATCACCGGCTGGTTAAAGGTCGGCCGGTGATTTTTAATTACCAAAAAGCCTTGAAAAGATAGTTAAAAATCTATGAAAAAAGTAAACAGTTTCCTTAACAGCAACATCATTTGGCTTGTATTTGTACAAACCTTTCTATTATCTTTTTTGTACTCGTGTAATGACGACGATATTCATCTGGAACCCTTAGGGGATCTCTCTATCACAGAAATCACACCACTTTCTGCCAGGGTGGGAGAAGAGGTCATTATTAGAGGTACGGGCTTTGATACAACCTATCTTTCCAGAAATGAAGTACTTTTTACAATTACATCAGGCTCTATTAGTAATGCTCTTGTGAAAAAAGCAACTCCTACAGAGTTAACCGTAGTAGTTCCGGAATCCAGTACTATAAATGGTCCTGTTACGGTTACCGTAAGAGATCAGGAGGCGATATCTTCGCAAAACTTTATAGTAGATACCTCTTTACCGGCACCGGTCATTACCATGATTAACCCCACATCTGGTATTGTAAACGATGAGATTATCATAACAGGAGATAATTTTATTGACGGAGAAGACCAGCCTACTGTTTTCTTTGAAGATGTTGAAGCAGAAATTGTAAATGCAACCTTTCAGGAAATTATTGTCAAAGTACCCACCGATGTATTACCCGGCGAAGTTTTAGTTACCGTAACACGTTCAGGAAGCACTTCTGTAGGTGTACCCTTTACAGTAAACGAACCTCCTGCTACCGTAAGAGAAACCTATTGGACTAATGCTAGTGGTATCAATAGAGGTATTATACAAGAAACAGGGGTACAAATAGAGACCCTATACAACACTCCGCAACCATCAGGTATAGCCATAGATACGCAACGTAACTTTTTATACTGGGGTGATAACAGATTTTCTGATGGATATGATATTTATAAAGCGTCAATAGATGGATCAGGAACACCGGAGATCATTTTTAGTGTAAACGATGATTTTAATACTTTTAAAACCTTTAGAGCAAGAGATATAGCCCTGGATGTCCAGGCAAACATTGTATATATAGCCGTAACCGAAGAAGGTTTTGATTTTAATACCGGCCTGCCCACCATTAATACGCTCATTTACAGAGGAGACCTGAATACCGAGAATCTGGATGTTTTAACTACTATAACAGGTGCTTTTCCTGGAGGCCTAAAAATAGATCCGATAACACAAAAATTTTATGTAAGTACTACAACTCTGGACTTTTTTACAGGGGTAACTACCGGTACTATTTTCAAGGGTGCATTGGATGGAAGTTCGCCAGTAGAAGTTCTTTATGATAGCAGTGACGGACTTGAAGATGCGGCCAATATAGCTATTAATCCGGACATGGGTACACTGTATGTGATTAACCGTTCCTTTATCAGCGGACCTGCAATATTTCAAGGGAACCTTAACGGCTCAGGTAGTCTTACCAACTTTGTAGAGGGCGGGACCGATCTGGGCGATACTTCAGATCTTGAAATAGATATCGAAAATAGTTTCCTGTTCTGGATCAATCAGGAAACCGATGGAGCCATTAAACGTGCGGCACTGGATGGCTCAGGGATAGAAGATCTGTTTAGAGGAATAAACTTTGGCCTCTACTTTGATCTGAATATCCAATAAAAATTACCACAGAAAATCCCAAAATCACAAGTTTTGAATAAGTGCCACAAAAATTAAACAAAACAAACAATAACAATTAAGTAACCTAAAAACACACAACAATGAAAAGATCACAAAATGTTTTTACTAAAAAAACATCCATTCGAAAAGGTATTGTAGTCCTGTTCAGTATAATTGCCGGAAGCTTTACCTTCGTAAGCTGTAGCGATGACCAGGCAGAAATGGCTGCGACGGCCGAAGCCGTTCCGTTATTAAGCGATCTGGAAGTAGTAACTCCCGAAGTTACCAAAGGTTCCTTTTTACATATAAAAGGCGATGTAGGGAACTCTATGGAGGCACTAAAGGTTTTCCAAAACGGAGAGGAAGCAGCCGTTGTTTCCTTCGATGCGAACCAGGGAGTAACCGTACAACTTTCTGAGGAAGCAGTTTCCGGACCTCTTACCGTAGAAGTTGAAGGTACCGAAATGTTTCTGGGAAGCCTGAACATTCTTGACAATCTGGTACTCCCCGTATTCTGGGTAGAAGCCGATGTTAACGGAACTACTATTTTTAGAGGCCGACGCTCACTTTTTGGAAATACTTCCAGAACAGGGATCGTTTCTTCTACCGGGTTTATCTCTGCTTTGGCAGCTTCACCTCTAACCGGAGAGATATTTTATGTGGTACAGGATACAGACCCTGTTACTTTTGAGCCTATTTCTCAAATAGTAAAAGCCGATGCTAAAAATGGTACAACCAAACAAGTGGTTCTTCAAACAAGCGGTTTGATCAATGCACTGGCAGCAAGTGTACTTGCCGGGAAAGTATTTTATGCAGAGACCAGTTTTACTGATTTCTTAACTTCAGTTAAAGAAGTAGGTATGAACGGAGGTACTCCTGCAGTGTTACAGGCATTAGGACCTGATACTGTAACAGAAATGGACTATAGCTTTATAACCAATAGTATATACTTTGTAGATGCTCAAACTGGTATCAATTCTGTTTCCAGAAACGATAATTCCTTAACTGTTGTATATGGTAATGAGAACTTTAGAATACTTGGAGGTATGGCTGTAGATCCTCTTGGTAATGATCTGTATGTTGCTGATCTGGGAGAGCCTGGAGATGATTCAGATGTAATCCTAAAGGGTAGTGTTGATGGTAGTTCTCCTTTAACTCAATTCACTGCGACAGACGTATCGGCCACCTTATCAATGGATTTTGATCGTTTGGGAGGCAAGCTTTACTGGTTAAATTCCAGCTTTACCGGAGAACCTACCGGAAGCATCTACAGAAGTAGCGTAAATAACGTTTCTCCTGAGCTTGTTTTTGACGGTATTGGTCTGGCCTTAAGTATAGAAGTTACTGGGCGCAACAAAAAAGAACCTTCAATACATATTTCTCTATAATTACTTGGGTGGCATCATTGGTTATGATGCGTAGCGGGGTGCTATAGGCATCCCGCTTTTTTTATCACCTATTTTTAACAAAATGTAAATCTTTTCTTTCTGAAATAATTAGTATTTTAGACAAATTATAAATTAACTTAACAAATGTATTATGAAGAAAAAAGCTTTAAAGAATTTGCAATTAAACAAACGGTCTGTATCAGACCTTACCTCTGCTAATTTGAAGGGAGGAGATCTTCTTTGGACATGGGATCAGCCAACAACGTTTCCTACACCTACGCAAAGTTGCGCCGATACCTGTGGAACCCGGCAAACAGGTTCTCTATGTCTTACCGGTTTTGGTACAAATTGCCAATAATATGTAAATTGTAAATGGCTTTTAAAAGCCATTTACTTTCTTTCTGTTACTTTTCTTCTTTTCCGATTTGTTAGTTATTACCTGCAGCTGGAACCAATAAGACGCAACCCCTTTTTTAATAGGTTTTTATATAGGAATTATAGTAAGTATTTTACTATGATTACTATACGTACGCATAATAATAACTAAAAATAAACTTCAAAACTTGCTAACATGAAAAATGTATTAAAATTACTCGTATTTTTTTGCCTTTATATTCTATTTACTACCTCCTGTGAGCGTGAAAATGTTGGAGAGACTTTTGATTCAAATAAGGTTAATTCATCTGTAGCTATCCCTATAGACATCGGTTGCAACGCCACAGCACCTTCCCCTTTTGATCAATTTTTACCCGACTCAGATGGGAATGTATTTGTAAATCAAAACATAACCTTAACTACGGGTAATACCTATATATTGCATAACTATGTCCGTATTTTATCAGGATATACTATTACCATCGAACCTGGTGTACATATTCTTGGGAACCAAAGGAACCAGACTGCTTGTGATATTGCTCCTGGGGCTCTTATTATTGAACGGGGTGCTAAAATAGATGCTCAGGGAACGGTTACTGCTCCTATTGTTTTTACAGCCAATAAATCTAACCCGGTACCCGGGGACTGGGCAGGGGTAATGTTATTGGGAAAAGCACACGTGAATGCCAAAGCAGACCCAAATGTACCGGGAACATTTAATGGAGTTGCTGCTGTAGAAGGTTTGCCAGTACCAGCAAACATAGGGCTTTTTGGATCAATTAATCCTGATAATAACGATGATTCCGGAATTATGCGCTATGTGCGTATTGAATATGCCGGAGATGAAATAAGTGCCGAAAACGAATTTAATTCATTGACACTTGCCGGAGTGGGTTCAGGAACTACTTTAGAATATATACAGATATCTTATTCATTTGATGACGCTTTCGCATTTATAGGAGGAAGTGTAAATGGTAAGTACTTAATAGCAAATAGGAGTGGAGATGATGATTTTGATACAAATTTAGGTTACAGCGGAAACCTACAGTTTGGAGTAATTATAAGAGATCAAAATGGAAGCTGGTTATCGGCAGCACCATTGAATGGAAGTGAAAGTAAGGGAGATGACGATAGTGGTTACAAAACATCAAGTGATTTTACCAAAGCTAATTTTAGCAATTTTACCATCATAGGACCTTACCAAAATAATTGTTTAGGGGTTGTAAATGCAAATTATAGTTCCGGAATTTATTTTATAGATAATTCAGATCAAAATTTGTATAATAGTGTGATTTTAGGCTTTGGTAGTGCACTGCGTATTAATGATGCGGGAGCTGCTAACTTTAATACTTCCTCTGTTTCCAGGGATGACCGTATTGACATAAGAAATACCACCGTGGTAATCCCGGCTCCAGGCCAGGGAGCTCGTTTGGCAACTTTGGAAGATGTAACCGGAACTGATTTTAATTCGGCATTTCTTACTCCGGCACTTAACAACAGTATTGTTACTGCTTTTAGCTGCAGTGTATCAAGCTTTACTATGGCCGGTAGAATTGGATTTTCCCCCAATGCCTGGAACAGTATTAACAATATTCAACCTGATCTAAGGCCTAACGCGGTCTCGAGTTTACCAAACTCGGCGAGTTTTACCGGTGTGAATAGTGGAGGGTTCTTTGATACCAGTGTTACCTATCGGGGAGCATTTGGTAGAAATGATACCTGGATGGACGGATGGACCGACTGGACCTTGTAACAAAAAGCTTTTAATAAAAATATCCCCATAGCAAAAAGCATTTGCTGTGGGGATATTATATGGGTATAAGCACCTTAATGCATTAGGGCTCAGTTTCAATCTTTTCTTCACCCGGACCGTCCTTTACAGGTGCGCCGCCTTCCCGTTTAAGATACATATCTAAAAATTCCAGAATACGGCTATAAGCTTCTATCTGGTTTTCCTTTTTAATAAAACCATGTCCTTCATCCTCAAATAATACATACTCTACCGGCACCCCGTTTTTTCGTACACCGGCTACGATCTCATCAGATTCTACCTGTAATACTCTGGGGTCCTTGGCACCCTGCAGTACCATTAAAGGTTTGGTTACCTTATCAGTATGGAAAAGTGGAGAGATCTTTCGTAAACGTACAGAATCTGCACTGTTGGGGTCTCCCAGTTCCTTATATAAGGCATCTTTAAAAGATTCCCACCATGGCGGGATACTACGAAGGGTACGTATCCAGTTGGTTACTCCGTAAATGTTTACGCCTACATCAAACTCTTCCGGCGTATAAGTAAGTGCAGCCATCGTCATATATCCCCCGTAGGAACCTCCAATAATACCAATTTTTTCCGGATCAATATCAGGTTGCTGTGCCAGCCAGTTTTTACCTTCTACACAATCTCTTAGATCCTTATCACCGTGGTTAAGGTCATCCATTTGATAGAATGTTTTACCATACCCGCTACTGCCACGATTGTTAACTGCCAGTACTGCATAACCGTGATTTACCAGGTATTGAATTAACGGACTGAAATTTTGCCGGGACTGTCCTCCAGGGCCACCATGTACCCAAACCAGTGCCGGTACGGGGTTACTCTCGGAAGCCTGATGTGGTTTATAGTAAATAGCCGGGATTTCAAGCCCGTCAAAAGAAGGATATCTAACCACTTCTGCGGTTACCAGATGGGTACCGTCTATAGCATCGTTAAGTACACTGGTTAGCTGTTTTTGTTCCCCGGTTTCCAAATTATACACAAAAAGGTTAGAAGGTGTATGGGAGCCACCGGCATAAAAACGCATCATCTTTTCATCTTCTGAAAAACCTACATTGCTAATGCTGGCATTTTCGATAACAGGAAGATCAAGGTTCTTACCGGTTTCCGTATCCATCACCTCAATTACCGTTTTGGCATCTTTATTAATATACGTTACTCTATATTTTCCGTTTTCGGTAAAATAACTGCCCGAAATATCCCATTCCTTTTCCATTACTTTTTCTCGGGTACCGTCCTGAAGATTGTATTTCATAAGATAGGCAAATTCGGCACCGTCATCTGTGGTATAATAAAAAGCGCTGCCATCGGGAGAGAACCCTTCACCACTGTTGGCACTTGGGTTTTCATTTATTTTAATAAGCGCTTTGTTTTTTCGGTCGTACAAGAAGAGATCACTATCATTAGTATTTATGGATTTACTCAACACCAAATAGTTTTTATCGTCTGAGAGTGCGCCCACACTGTATCCTTCTTCATTTTGGTAGAGCAGAGTGGACTCTAATTTGTTAAGGTCCATTTCGTAAAGATCCATGTACCGTTTATCTCTTTTGTTAGAGGCGAAGAAAAAACTTTGATCGTCTTTCGCCCACCCGTAAAATAAACTTCTTGCACCTTCGTAAGGTGTAAGATTTGTATGTGTACCGGTAGTATCTCTTAGGTAAATATGATAGATCTCATCACCGTTTCCATCCATTCTGAACAACATACGTTCGTCATTGGGAAAATATGAAATAGCAAAAACAGAAGAACTGTCTGATGCTGTTACAGGTATTGGTTCACCCCCCGATACCGGAATAATGTACATATTATAGATACCTGAACGATTGCTGGAAATTAGCAACTTCGAGTTATCAGGAGCAAAACTTCCGCCTCCTATGGCTTCATTGTCCATCATCTGTTCGATGGTATAGGTCTTTAAATTTTCAACAAGTGCTGTTTTTTCATCGGTTTTCGTACCGTTTTTACAACCGTACAATAACGACAGAACGGTTACGAATACTAAAGTTTTTTTCATGATTGATTGATATAAGTGAGAAATGACTACTATGCTTAATAAAAAGTGCAGTAGTTTTTATAATTCTTAAAAATACTAAAATAACCACTATAAGACTGTTAAACCTATGAACTATATTTATTTTATCTACTTTGATCTAAATCGATGAGTTGACTGTAGAATAGTTGAGTGTGACCTTGAAAGTTCACATTTTAATACGGAAAAACCATAAATATACTAATATTAAATTACTTTATTTTTAACAGAATAATTTTTAAAAAACAGCAATTGATTCTTATTTTTAGCAAAAAATTTAACTCATGAAGAAAAAAGCTTTTAAATTGTCATTGAACAAAAGATCTGTTTCAGGACTACAGAAAAAATCAGTAACCGGAGGAAATTTACTGCTTACCTGGGAAGAAATGGGTACCATTTATCCCCCTTCTATGGATGCAGATTGTGGCTGGGTATCTATGGGGCCTGTAGTATGCTTTACAGGTGGCCAGACCAAGTGTCATGGTTAGTTAGAAATTAAAAAATGAAAAACGGGCTTAAGCCCGTTTTTCATTTTTTATAGTTACTATTTTTCTGTCTGTAAAAAGAACAATTAATGAGCATAGATTTTAGTTCCTAATATGGTAAATACTCAATTTTATGTTTTTTTTAATATTTTTTTGTGATTAATTATAGTGCACTACTGCTTAGGGAATAGTAGTTTTGATCCTTATAAACACGAATGGGATGATCAGGGATATACTATTCATGGTGTTATGGACTATTTCGCCTTTGGGAGAAGGCAAAGTGGGTATTCCGTATGGCCTTTTAAGTGGCCTTGATATTTATTTGGTCTTCATTTTATGTTTTCTTGCTAACCTTTTAGTTTTTCCAATGATGCTATTTTTTCTTGATAAAGTAAACAGGTATTTGTTACGTTGGTATTACTATAAAAAAGCCGCTATTTATGTAGCGAGAAGAGCTAAAACAGGCTCAGGCGGCAAGATCCAGAAATACGGTTTTTTAGGGTTAATGATTTTTGTAATGATCCCTTTGCCCGGTACAGGTGTATATGCCGGCAGTATAGCCGCCTGGTTATTTAAAATAGAAAAGCACAAAGCATTTACCGCTAACGCCATAGGTATCTTTCTTTCTTCTATTCTTGTTTGGGGTACTACTTTGCTCACTATGAAGGGAGTGGGTTAAGATCATAAATCCGGGTTATAAATTTACCTTGCATTTTTTCAGCTTTATGTCCCAATTGTTTTTTTACAACATGCGAAGATTTTTACCAGAGTACATACTTTAAATGTTTCTCATTTATCTGCATAGTTTCCTTATATCATAGCATATTCACTAAAAGAAAAAAACCTTCAGTTTAGCTGCCAACAGTATTTTTACAATTATCCACAAATACTAGATCCCTGAATATATTTTAGGAAATGAGCAGATCTTTAAAAACATATACGGATCTATAAAATAATTATAAATATTACTTTTGCTGAAAGAAAATTCTTTTAATATATTTATAACATTATAGAGTAAAGATATTTATACAAACTATTTCTCCTCTATTGGCAAGATTTTATTCCAAACTTTAATTAATTCAAACACTATGAGTTCAGATACCATTTCATCCGTAGTTTCCGTAGATATCATGTCTCGTTTTCTAAAATTGCTTGAAAAAGAATTGTCAGACCCACATAAACAAATAAAAACGGGTACGGGCGACTGGGAGGCACAAGTATCCTATACAGAGTTTTGCCAGATATTTAACCGCCGTATTCAGGCCAGGCCCTGGGTAATCGTATATTGTAGAACCGAGAGAGACGTTCAAAATACTTACAGATTGGCAATTTCATTTAATTTTGAGGTTCGTATAAGGGCAGGAGGGCACGACCATGAAGGAGAGTGTACCGGTACCAATACCATTTTAATAGACGTTTCTCAAATGGATTGGGTACATGTGGATCCCAAAACCAAAATAGCCAGTATTGGGCCGGGAAATATTTTTCGAAAGCTTACTACCGAGCTTGCCAACGAAGATGTAATGTTACCTCATGGCACTTGTGCCACGGTAGGTATTGCCGGATTTACCATGGGTGGTGGCTGGGGTCCCTGGACCCGTAAAAAAGGAATGTGTTGTGAATGGCTGGTAGGTGCCAATATCGTTCTTGGTAATGGAGAACGAATATCGGTAGATGTTCAGGGAAATAAAGTGCCAGATCTGTTATGGGCCCTAAAAGGCGGTGGTGGTATGAGTTACGGCTTGGTTACCGAGTTCAGGATACAGACTTTTGAATTACCCGAAGAACTTATACGTTTTCAGCTTACCTGGAACCCGTATCCAAAAGGGATAGGCGATCAGCCCAAAGCCGTGTACCCTACTATTAAAGTATTAAAAGCCTGGGAAAATGTGATTAACAGCCCTGATACTCCAAAGCTCATAGGTACCAACCTTATGATCAATGCATTACCTGCTTCGTTAGCAGAAACCAATGTAGATTCTATTAGCCAAAACTGTGTGATGTATGGGTATTGGGAAGGTAACGAGAAGTCTTTAAAGACATTTATTAACAATTGGTTTGCCGATGTTCCACAATATGACCTGGAAATAGATCCACATCATGGAGGCACTGGTACAGATACAAAGGAAGCGTTTGGAGACTATCTTATGAGTAATTGGGCAAGAGAATCTCATAACAAAATATTAGAAAACCGTCATAGAATGGGGGAGAATGTTAAGCTTCCTCCCCGGTTTCTTAACTTACTGGCAGAAGGAAAACCACTGCCCCCTGATTACGATGACCCTGCACCACATAAAATAACCAGCAGACTGGTTGAAAAACAGGGCCTCGGTGAGTCAGGACACAGAGCCTTAATAAGGAGCCTTATCTCTGATTTACTGTTTGAAGGAAATCGTGACCTGGGCCTTTTTACATATGTTACCTTAGGAGCCATAACAGGAAATTACTATAGAGAAAACCCTAATGGCACTAATAGTGCGTTCCCCTATAAAGACAAATTATACACTATACAATATCAAACGTGGTGGAACGAAACCACAGCACAAAAAGAAGAATTGCAGGATAACTATGTGTATGTAAGAACCAATAGGGCTTTAGACTGGATGCAGGTAGCCCGGGATTTTGATATTCCAAACACTTCAGGATCTTTTATTAGTTTTAAAGATAGCTCGATACCTACCAAAACCTATTTTGCAGAAAGCTATAAAGATCTTATTAAAATCAAAGAGAAATATTCTAAAGATCCGTATAATCATCTGCGCATACGAAAAAGTATAATCTAGCGGGTATTTTAAATAGCTTATACAGATATAGTAAAAAGTAGTGCCAGTTTAAGAGCACCTGTAGAAACAGGTGTTCTTTATTTTTTTGTTTATGATATACGTACAGAATAAGTTTGTTTTTTAAAAATACGGGCATCTGCTACAAAAGTCCCAAATGGAATCACAGAGGCTATAAAAGCCCAAAATGTAATATGCCAGGGCCATTTGTACAACAGTGCACATTGCAGGCAAAGTACAATATACAACATGAATAGAACACCGTGTGCAAGCCCTACATAAAAATTAGGCTCAGGTAGTTGATAAAAATACTTAAGGGGCATAGTAATTCCGAGAAGCAAATAGCTAATACCTTCCAATATAGCAATGATGCGAAGACGGGCAATAGGAGAAGATACATTCATAAATTACGCTTTTAGTGTTGTTAATTTTCTTTATAGCAATCGCCTGTGAAAAAGGCAGGGCAAAGATACGAAAATGTGAGCCATAAAGTGTATTATGATGGGGGTCATGATTTTAATATTTCTATCCCTGTTATTAAAAAAATGAACGGCTTGTCACCAAAAAAAGGTATTGAGCAGAAGATGTTATTTTAACATGGCAACCTCATATTTTTTTAATGATTTCATTACTGATTACACCCATAATAGTCGGAAGATCAATTTGACTGTCATTCGTTTTTATTGTTAAGTGGGATTGATTATTTATCTCGCAAGAAAAAAACAAGGCAACTGCAAAAGCAGGAACCAGGTCCTTTATTGAGTTTCAGTTTATCGATTCTACAACCAGATAGTATATGCATTTTATTGTGTTTACATCCCTTTGAAATATACCTTTTTGTGTATTTTTATAAACAAGCTCCTTAATAGTATGCGTACACATGGTATCTCCATAGTTTGTCTGTTACTTTATATACACTGTAGTTATGCGCAAAATCCTTTGGAAAATGAGGATCAGATATTCGCGAATTCGGTAGCAGCCGAAAAAATATACCTGCAACTTAGCGGGACTTCTTTCAATACATCAGAAACCATTTGGTTTAAAGCCTTGGTAACCAATGCGGTTAATCATATGCCAACAACAAAAAGTGCCATACTGCATGTAGAGCTTATTGACCCTTTGAATAAACGTATTGTGGACAGAAAGCTCTTAAAAATCAGCACCGGTATTGCTGATAGCTTTTTTCAATTACATTCCAGTTATACAGAGGGAAAATATATCATAAGAGCATATACAGAATGGAACAAAAATTTTGGCCCGGATTTTATTACTTCAGTACCTGTAAACATATATAAATTACAACGAAGTCCTGACGAAACTAACCCAATACAGGATATTGTTTTTACAAAGGATCTGGCAACAAATGCGTTTTCGGTTTCGTCTGTGATTTTTCCAATGGTATTAGACAGTCTTCATAAAGGGAATGCCATGTTATATATAAATTGGAAAGACAGCACAGATTCTATACTCATAAAGACCGGGAAGAAGTTTAATACAGCTATAAAGCATGCCGTACCCTTAAACGTACAGATTATTAATTACCAGTTGAAAACGCAGAATAAGTTGTTCAAAAAATCAATAGTACTGGATGAGGAACACGGTACATTGCAGTTTTTTCCGGAAGGGGGTGCTTTGGTAGAAGGATTAGAGAGTGTTGTTGGTTTTAAATATTTAGATTACAGGTCAAAAGGTGCTAAAGTTCAGGGAATTATTGAAGATAACAACCAAAATAAAGTGGTTGAATTTGAAAGCAATATTTTAGGTATGGGCCAAGTGAGCCTGTTACCGGAAGCAGGAAAAACCTATTACGGAGTAATAACCACAAAAAATGGAAATACCTTCAAATTTGAATTACCCAAACCCAAAACAGCAGGTGTAGTACTCAGTTTAGGTCACAATAAATCGTATAAGGAGCTACGAGTTAAGAATAAAATAAAAAACTCTGATAGCGTTTTTGTGAAGCTGTACCACCGAGGCAAAAACCTGTACTTCTTAAAATCAAGATTTAAAAACGGCCTCTTTGTGTATAGATTTCAGAATAAAGATCTGCCACATGGGGTTGTAGGGCTCACCGTATATGACAAAAATTACAGACCTGTTGCCGAACGTCATTTTTTTAATGAATTGAAAGAGGAA
The DNA here is from genome assembly GCF_037646345.1 of Ascidiimonas aurantiaca. Classification (NCBI taxonomy): domain Bacteria; kingdom Pseudomonadati; phylum Bacteroidota; class Flavobacteriia; order Flavobacteriales; family Flavobacteriaceae; genus Ascidiimonas; species Ascidiimonas aurantiaca. The sequence continues at coordinate 272,505 of NZ_JBBEWR010000001.1, forward strand.
AGACTGCACATTAAAATTGGAACAGATAGCAAAGAGTATTCCATTCGGGATAGTGTACAGGTCTCAATAACAACAGAGTATAACGGCCAACCTATATCCAGTTCAGTTTCTGTTATGGCAGTCGATTCCAGTTATTTTTACGGCACCAATTTGAGGAGAAATACTATTGTATCCTATTTTCTGCTACAATCAGATGTTAAGGGAACTGTAGAAAATCCGTCATACTATTTTGATAATAACAACCACCTGGCCGATTTGGATTACCTTATGCTGACCCAGGGGTGGACCAATTATAAATACAGACCGAAGAGGCAGTTAAAATTTTTTCAGGCTGAAAAAGGACTGGAGGTAACAGGTACCGTGGGAGGGATGTATAAGGTGAGTAAAAGAAAACGGTTAAAGAATAATACGTATTCTATAAATATGTTAATGATGGGGGAGCCCTTGGAGGTTTATACACAGGATATAGACAGTACCGGGTATTTTAAGTTTGCTTTGAGAGACAGTTATGGAAATGGTCAAAAGTTTGTGATACAACCATCAGATACAAAGAATAAAAGCAGTAGTTTTAAAGTTAATATTAAAAGACGAAAAATACCCGAGATAGCATATAAAACAGAAAAAATTATTGTACCCGTAGATAGTGTTATTCAAAATAAAATAATACAAAAAATGCAAGATGATATACGATATGATCCTTTCCTGTTGCCCAATACCATAGTACTTAATGAAGTAGTAGTAAGTGATTATAATCTTACCCCAGAACGTGCTCAAATGGTTGACCAGCATGGTATGCCAGATGTGGTTATCGACAATAGAGAATTAAAAAAGAAAGAAAAAAACTGGACAGGCCGACTTTATTCATGGCTTTTGTACAATTATCCGGAAGAATTGGAAATTAAACGTGTGGGTAGGAACGGACAGCTTGAAATGGCAAGTGTACATGGGGCCGATTTCACGTATGTGGTAATAGACGGTATTCCGGTAGATATACAGGATTATAGACATATTGGCGATATTCCCCTGAGAGGTATAAAAAGTACCGAGATTATACGAAATGCCCCGACGGCCAACAAGTATTTTCGGGATGTTTTTAATTGTGGCCTGTGTTCACCTCCGCCATTTCCGGCCATATTAGCTATTTATACATATTCGGGTAAGGGGCTGTATGGTGCTTTCCCTAACAGAACTAACATGTTAAATGAAACAGCTCCTCAGTATTCTCCCTTACGCGAATATTATGTTCCTCCATACCATGACCCTTCAAAAATAGACTGGAATGTTCCTGACAGACGAACACTATTGTATTGGAAACCCGATATCATTACCGATCGTAGCGGTAAGACGAAAACCACTTTTTTTAATAGCGATGTTACCGGTAAAATGGTGCTTATTTGTGAAGGGATTACCATAAATGGTAAGGTAGGCTACTCAGAATGGTTTTATGATGTTACTAGGTATTGATTTTTGGTATAAAAGATAAAATCAATATGGCTTAAAATACACAGTTATATCATCGATTCCTGAAGGATTATTTTTTTCTGAAACAAGTGTCAAAATCAATTTTGTTTTGTTAATTGACTTTATGCGAGAAACGACTTTTCCTTAGAATAAAAGCTCAATAAATTTATTATTTGTGTCATAAATCCATATCCCGCTCTCGGCATTGCCATTTTTTGAAATTAGGTCATATTTACCATCAGGTTGAAATTTGAGATCATAACGCGCCGTATTAAGTATTTGATTAATTCTCATTCCATCAACAATGGCATAATCAACTTCCCATTTTTTGCATAATATATTTTCTAATTAGGCCTTACTTAAAATGATTTCCTGAGCAGGGAGATTTAAGTTCATTCCGGTAACAAGTCCTAGAAGGATTAATAGTTTCTTCATTTTATACTTAATTTTTTTTAGTTTACAGCTAATGGTTTTGTATAGGCGTTTGTTACGGGTTTTACATTCGTATTTTGTTAATAATAAACACCATACATAATGATTTGCAATCTATCTCAAACCGTTAATTGAAAAAGACTGACAGTAGCATTGTGATAATGCGACGGTAGCCCCCCGGTGTTTTTTAGTTTAGAGAGCCCCAGAAAATCAAATCCGCATTTTGTATAATGATTTATAAGCCCGACGTTTTCACCTACAGTATCCATACGCACATATTTTTTATTGTTTTTTTTCGCATAATTTCCGGACCATTCGGCAATGACTTTTACTAAACTCTGTCCCCTAAAATCAGGATGGGTAGAAATTCGATGTATATATATTGCAGGCTCATTATTTTTTTCTCCCCATATTAACGGGTCATCATCTGTAATGGCCCATACACAGGCTATTTGGTCTCCATCTACCATTTTCCACTGCCGTTTTTCGAGTATTTCCAATTCAATGAGATTTCTGTCAAATTTTGGCCAGGGCACAACAGATTTGGATTTTTGCATTTTTGTTGCAAAATCGTAAAGTTCAAATATTTTATCAATATTGGTAATATCACTGTTTTTTATTTGCATTATACAATCGATTATAAACTTTTTATTTTTCAGATTCCAGTTTTTCCAGCCTTGATTGTAATTCAAGAAGTTTGTTATTTAAAGATTCTAGATCTTCAATTTTTTGAGCCTGTTCTTTAATTTTCTTTTCCTGTTGTATGGTGTAAAGAGTTAGCTCTTCTATTTTCTGGAGTAATTGTATTTGAAATGTTCCTATATTCACTCCGTTTTTTTCCATTTCCTTAGCGGAAGCAATCTCTGGTAAATGCTTTTTTTCTTTTATATAATTTTCAATAAATTCAAGAGTAGGTAAGTTATAATTGTTCTCAAATACAAAATCGGCGGTAGGAGTAAGACTTACTTTAACTTCTTTTGCTTCTATTTTTCCATAAATAGCCAGATTCCCACTATGTGTTAGTTTCAATAATTTCTTCTCGTTGGTTGATTGAATTTCAAACCCGTTCTCGGCCCCTATACCAGATCCGCCAATCCTGAGCCGGGCGATATTATTAAGCCAGGAAAGGGTAATATTGGCTTCTCTATTATTTGGGTTGAATACTCTTGCAAAACCATCATTAACTTCGAAAAGCTTTTTCTCACCAACTCCCTGAATTAGAAATCCGTTTTCAATACCATTTCCAGTTCCTCCAATTCGAATTCTAGCTGTATTGTTATACCAGGAAAAGGCAGAATTTGCCGCCGTATTGTTTGGGTTTTGAGTTATTACAGCCCCAGAAGTGGTATTGTCTCCATTGGGGTTCCATTGTTGGGCATTTACGCTATATGTAAGACTTAAAAAGAGCGAGATAAGAATATTTTTTTTCATTACTTTAAAATTATGGTTATTATTTTATTTTTAGCCGTGGCTCATTAAGAAGTACTTACATTTGCTTTCGGTTTAAAATATACTTTTTTCGGGTACTTTTACTCTTGTGTTTACAATAGAAATCGTTATTAATTATGTTTGTTGTTATAGAGTGTTCTATTTTCTAATTCAAGTAACTTTTCAACTTCAGTCAGTCTCTTTTCCATAGACTTCAGTCTTTCTATTTCTTTTTGTTGAGCGATAATATAAAGTGTCAATTCCTCTATTTTTTTAAGAAGATCCATATCCATTTTAGCCTGGAGTATTCCGTTTTGTTCAAATTCTTTGGCAGAAGGTATTTCAGGCAGATGATGATTCTCTTCAATAAACTTTTCGAGTGCTTCTATGCTTCTAAGCTTATAGTCTTTTTTAAAAACATAATCGGGGGCAGGCACATTAAGGTCAATTTTAACCTCTTCTGCGTGAATGTTTCCTTTTACGGTTAATTTCATATCAGGGTTTGAAGTGCCAATTCCAATATTTCCACTATCAGTTATAATCAAATCTCTACCTTGAACCCAATTAGTTCCCCTCCCAATGACAAACTTATTCCCATCAGAATTGTCAATTCCGGTAACCCATCTTTGAACACCGGTTAAAAGATATTGCACCTGAGCATCTCCAGAACCATTTTGTTCGACGGTCAACCCTGCGTCTGAAGATACATTTGAATCATTACTATATAAATGGAGTTTGCTTAAGGGATTAATGGTTCCTATACCTATATTACCATTAATAGATATTGTTAATCTGGGGTTCTTATTTGTAAAAAGCTTAATCCCTCCGTAACCTGATAATCTTGCTTCAGCACTACTCGTACCCGAATACCAGCCTAAAGCATAATTTCCTAAAGAGGCTCCGTTATACGTAAAATTGTCATTATCGGGATTAAAACCAAAAGAGTAATTTACTCCAATAGTTTGATTTTGTGAATTCACTCCAAAAGTAATTACAAACAGGGCAATCGAAAACATTATTTTTTTCATTATTGTAGTTTTATAAGCTTTTTATTGTTTTGATTTGAATAATTTCTCGATTTCTGTTAGTCTGTCAGATAAAGACTTTAGTTCTTTATTTTCTCTTTCCAGTTTTTGGATTTTCTTTTCCTGTTGGATGGTGTAAAGAGTTAATTCCTCTATTTTTAGAAGCAATTTAGAATCCATTTCACCAAGCAAAATTCCGTTTTCTTCCACCTCTCTGGCGCTGGGAATATCTTTTAAATGTCCTTTTTCTTTTATATGGTTTTCTACTTCTTGAAGTGTCGGTAACTTATAATCATCATAAAAAACAAAGTCAGGCCATCCTGTTTCTACTTTTATTTCTTTTGCTCTGATATTTCCGTTTACGGCTAATTTCCAAGAGCCGGGATTAGCCGTGCCAATACCAATATTTCCATTTCCTACAATTTTAAATAGAAGGGTTTCGTTTCCGGAATTATCAATATCCCTAAATTCAAACCCTCCTGTAGATCCGGCCCCTCGATTAGTAATGAAGCTCGTCTCACCATCTCCTGCATTTCGATTCCACCCAATAAGTAAGGATCTGGAATTGGCTAAATAAGACAGGTTTTTATTATCTAAATTCGTTCCGGAAATTAGTAATGAACTGGATGAATTCAGTATATTATCTATACTGGACAACCTTACGGAAAAATCATTCGGATCATTTGATGATTCGTGAAAATCTATATATTTTCCAATTTCAGTTATTCCGTCACTTTTTACTGCCAGATTAGTACTCCAGTATTGTTGAGCGAAAAATATTTGGGAGGTAAGGATCAAGAAAAGGAATAAGGGTTTTTTCATTTGTACATAAGTTTGTGAGTTAATATTGGCAAGTATTTAAAAACAATAAAATGTTACCTTAATGTTTTAAAAAATTACTTGCAATGGTTTAGTGTATGATTAGTTGCAGATTTTTTGAGACTAGCCATGTTTTACGAAGCAGAAAATATCTGCCGTAAACCAAAGGTAGCTAACATAAAGGAAATTTCCGAGAGGAAATTCTATTACAATTTATTATACACCTTGTAGCCTGTATTTTTTATGAATGTTGGTTTTTCGGCAATCCATTTTCGGTATTCTGTAAATTCTCTGTAATATTTGTCAGCTAGCTTCTCTAACGATTTTTCCTCCTTATATTCCCAAGCTCTGTTTAAATCGGCTACTGTTTTGTTCGTTAACTTGAATCCAGCCATTAACCTTTCCCTTGGTTTTGGGTAAAGCACCAAATTTTGGTAAATTTTCAAAATCATGAGTGATGCAACACTAAGCGCAGTAAGGTTCTTTCCTTTAAATTAGTGGAACGAATTTATGTGAAAATTTATAGGATAGGTAGGACGTTTTTAGATGGTTTTAAGTGGCCATACCGTCGGTAGGTTTTGCCCGATACCGCGCTTTGGGTGTATTCATTGGGGTTTATTGCTTTGTTGGAGTGCAGGGCAAAGATCAAGCATTTGCTTTGGGAAAAATCAAAGATTTTTTAGTAGCTGGGTTTTGTGTCAGCCAATGGCAAATAAAGAGATCTTGCACACCCAAAGGGTGAATGCACTCCAACATTTTTGTATTTGTAAAATAGCGAAGTAAAAAATGCTATATTTTTTAGTTGAAAAACAAAGATGGCAGAAAAGGTCTAAAACTTTATTTTAGCTCTTAACTATACTTTGTTGTGGCTGGTTGTGTTATTTCTTCTTTTCAGTATATACTACTTCAGTTTGTTTATCATAAGTTAGTTTTTTTCCATTCAACCAATCTTTGAATCCGGTTTCACCTAACTTATTTTTCATATCTTTTGAACTCACTGCTGTTCCCTCGACTGTAACAGAAGCAACGAAAGGATAGCTACCATATCTAACCACGCCGTCAACGAGTAAATCGTATTCAGGTCCGGCTTTTTCCAGAGCTTCATCCATAGCGTCTTTTATGTTCCAACCGATACCTAAAAAATAGGATTTTTTTCCTTCCACTTTCTTTCCTTCAGCCCTGTCAATATCCAAACTAACGTTTTTTGAGCTAATCACTGTAAAATCTACAAGTCGAAAAGAACAGCCAGATAATAGACCCAATGCTAGTACTAAAATTAGTAAGTTTTTAATTTTCATTTTTTTAATATTTATAATTCCTACTCTTAAGGTTTTTCGGTTTCACCCCGTTTTTAATGGTCTCTGGGCTCCATTTTTTAAGTAGCTACAACAAGTTGCTAAACGTAGTAACTTTCTGTCTTGAAAATTAGCGGCAACGAAGTTACATAAAATTAACAAGACAGGTAGGGTGTTTCTAAATGGTGTTTAAGCGACTATGTTTGTGTAGGTTTTGCCCGATACCGTGCTTTGGCTGTACTCATAAGGTTTTGAACCATTTAGTTCAACGCTTCACAGGAGTGCAGGGCAAAAAATGAGAATTTACTTTAGAAAAAATCTTTGATTTTTTAGCAACTGGGTTTTGTGCATACCAATGGCAAATAATGAAGTTTTGCAAACAGAAAGGGTAAATGCACTCTAACCTATTCTTATAAAAACCTGAAGCCAGGTGGAGTGTTGTATTTAGTTTACACATTAACTCAATTGGGTTAGTTCAATAATTTATTATATCCTTTTCTTTGAATAACTTTTTATGTATTAGGGTAGTAAGCTTCTATTCTACGTTTAATAAAAAATTATCGATAAAAAACTCTATGTTTCCTGCTATTGGGTTGGCTATTGCTCGAACTCCGGATTTTATTTTCAGTTCGTTTATTTCTCCATTTTAGATAATAGGCTATCAGATTTATAGGTGTACATTTGAAGCGCATTCTCTCCTCCTGAAACTTCAGAGTCAATAACTAAAATCTGGCAGTTATTTATGCAGCTAAACTCCTGCTTTTAGATGAAGTCTTTGCCGGTCATATTATGTTATATAAGGTGATGTTTACAGTTTGTTAATTGATATGTCTAAAATCCGATTTAAAATTAAAACCGTTTTAAAATCTCATTTCCGGTATCAGTTAAGAATAATTTGACAGCTTTCATTGCAATACCTCTTCCAGTATCTCCATTAGTTAGCACTACTAAACCTCTTTTTGACTCAGGTAAAAGAACAATTAATGAATTGACGCCTTTATCACTACCTGCATTAAATAGTGCGTATTCTTCATTAGGTAAGTCTTGAAATATAATCCACCCTAAACCAAAACTAATACCTTCACGAACCTTAGAATGCGGTTTACTCATTTCTTCAAAAAGCGAATTGTCAAGATAGGAATTATTGAGCAACGCTATTGTGAGTTTGCTGAAATCTGTCAAAGTTGTCAGTAAATTATCTGCTGCATTGGCTTCAGAAGTTTTTTCATAATCATACATTTCACCCTCTTTGTTGTGAGAGCCTGCAAAATCAAGCTTCTCCATCTTTCTGTTCCAGACCAGAGAGCTATTTACCATTCCAATAGGTTTGAACACAAGTGAGTCCACCAACCTTTCTAACGAGGTGTCAAATTTATGTTCTAAGGCATTTCGTAAATATTCAAACCCTTCTCCAGAATACTGAAACTTCTCTCCGGGTTCAAAATCAAACGACAGTTTTTTGTCATCATTCATATATCTCCAGTTTTTAAACCCGCTCCTGTGGCTTAAAATAAGTCTTGAGGTCAACTTTCTGTGTCTCGTATCTTCTTGTATATCTGGGTCAATCCAGTATTTATAAAGTGGTTCGTCTATATTAAAATCTTTTTTTTCATATAACTTAAGGGTAACTAAGGTAGTTATGGTTTTGGTTAACGATGCTACGTCAAATAGCGTTGAAGATGTTATTTTATTACCCTTAGCATCCGTTCCTTCAAGAATTATTTGAGTGATCTTACCATTTGTGATTTTAGCAATAGCTATTCCTGGCAATTTTGCCTCAACGAGCCAATTACTCACATTTTGTTGAATATTGCTTTCAACAGATTTGGAGTTTTGAGCTATCAGGTCGCTAAAAAATAGCACAAATATACAGGGTAAGTAAATTGATTTCATAATGTCTTGTATATTTCTCCCATTCAGCTTACAGGTTTTCTGAATGACGAAATAAGTCGCGAATTGTTACACTGTTTCAGAAAAACCCTGTGTGTATTCTATAACGATTAGTTAATCAATTAATCAGATTTTCGCAAACGGGGATACATCCGTAAACATAACAAACCTTGTCTCTCCCGAAGGGCAACTACGTTTTATTATATATGGTTTATAAGCTTTTTATTTTTCAGATTCCAGTTTTTCCAGCCTTGATTGTAATTCAAGAAGTTTGTTATTTAAAGATTCTAGATCTTCAATTTTTTGAGCCTGTTCTTTAATTTTCTTTTCCTGTTGTATGGTGTAAAGAGTTAGCTCTTCTATTTTCTGGAGTAATTGTATTTGAAATGTTCCTATATTCACTCCGTTTTTTTCCATTTCCTTAGCGGAAGCAATCTCTGGTAAATGCTTTTTTTCTTTTATATAATTTTCAATAAATTCAAGAGTAGGTAAGTTATAATCATTCTCAAATACAAAATCGGCGGTAGGAGTAAGACTTACTTTAACTTCTTTTGCTTCGAATTTGCCATATACAGCAGCATCTCCCGTATGTGAAATTTTTAATAAGTTTCCATTAGCGTTTCGGAAATTAAACCCTCTGATAATAGAGTTATTCACAATATTTACTCCATCATCATTGACCCCTATACTTAGTACATAACCACTGGTATTACTGCCCTCTAAAAATGCTAAGTGCTGCCCTCCGTTTCTAACATATAGCTTTGAAATAGGATCATTAGTTCCAATGCCGACATTACCGTTTTTATAAACAAAATCGCTTTTACCACTATCTCCTGTTAAAATTTTTTCTTGTGCTGTAATATTAAAACTAGCTCCGATCATTAATACTGTTATAAAAATTTTTCTCTTCATTTTTCAAAGTTTTTTACAAAAAGAAATAAATATTTTATTTCTCAAAATGATATTTGTTAGTTTAAACCAGGATTAATACTTTTTTAGAGAGTAAATAAAAAGTGTAATTATATGAATATTTTCACGAATTAGATGGATGAGGCGTTTTGTATTTTGTAAGGGATTGCAGTGTTATAAAAGGAAAAGCGAACCGAAGTTCGCTATTTTTTAAAAGTCATTGCACTTGTCATCACACCAGGAAAAGAAAACTATACAACCCTAAAAACAAAAGCAAGCTATGTGTTTAGCTTGCTTCGTTTTCAATTTTTTGTCGATTTATTCGTGATCGCGGCAAGTTTCCAACTATTTTCTTAAACCCCACATAAACAACCAACTCTAGCACTTCATTTTTTTAAAGGAGGTTATATTTGGGGTTAAATCACGGTGTTTTAGTGTAAAAAATACAATTTCATTGGATAAACTGCATAAATTAATTTTCATTCAATAGCTCTTTCGTGTAAGTTTCTTTTTTTTCATTTTTCTTTTCTTTACTACATAGACGTTTATTAAACTCGCTAAAACAGTAAGCAATTAATCCAACTGGAATAGCATAAGACAAAGCAAAAGCTATACTTTTCTCTAAACTGTCTTCTTTAAGACTATTACACCAATTTTTTAATTTACTAATATGGTTCCAACTACTATCTTGGTAAATAAATAACAAAAGAAGAATTATAACCCCAAGTATAACACCAAATAAAAATAAATATCCCAATCGACTATATTTTTTAAGCTTACCATCAATAATGATTTTTTGGTATTTATCTAGCTTATCAGAGTCGTTTTTTTTAGAAGCTTGAAGCTTCTTAATTTTTTCTTCCTGTTTCTTAAAATCTCCCGATAAATCAGATATAGCCTTACGCTGTTCAGCTAATTCTTTCTCTAAGAGATTTTCAGTATAATTTCTAGCATTATCCGCTATTTCATCAACAGATGAATTTTCATTAATAATATCATTAAATTTATTCTCTACCAAGACCTTAGTTATTCTAGATTGTTGGCTTACATCCTCAGTAATTTCACTAATTCCTTTCAATACATTAGCAAGGGTTCTATTCGATATACTACTACCATTTTGAGATAGACTAATAAAACTTACAAAACTCTTAAAATCATCATTAGTCCTAGAATAATATTTTAGAAGTATCGTCATCCAATGAGAAGGTAATATTACAATGGGGGTTTTTGTTTCACGTTCTAAATCCCATTTTTTCAATAACTGATCAGTAGAAATATAAAAATGTTTAGCTTGAAAAATGTCGTTAGTAGCTTCTCCTCTTTCTTTTGCAATTAAATAAATATTCTTAGCATCGTAATGGATAGAACTATAGTTTACATTTTCAGGGTTTCTAGCCCAAAGTCTTTTCCCTGCGTATATATCCTCAATTAATTGATCAATATCTTTTTTAGTATCTTCTTCAAAAACATTTATAGGTATATTCTCATAGAGTTTAATATTATATTTTCTAATAAGAGCCTCATAAGTAGATAAAATTGAAGCCCTATATAATTCTAAACTATTATTAGCCCTTTTTGACCTCCACTCAAAATAATGATGATAAATGTCTTTATTAGAACTATATTCTAAAAATACCTCAGACCCTATTCTTTTTCCTTTACTAAACCTCCCTAATTCACTAATATAATGATCTATTGTAGCTCTAAATTCAGTATCAGAAAACTTAGTTATAATAAGTTTTTCTTGGGCATCAGAGAACTTATCCAAAAATGTTAACGTTCTTCTCTTTCGAGTATCTCCATTTATTCCTATAGCCCGAAAGATTACATTCGTATCTAAATAAAAATTTTTATTTTTTAAATTATTCAACTCAAATACAGAGCTAGATTTATTGTTAGTTATTAAACAGTATTCTAGAGCAAAACAAGATATATCAAAAACACACTTATTCTTATCAGATTCATCCCATTTTAAGAAACTATTAATAAGTTTAGCTTCGTCTAAGTCGAAATTATGATTTAGGTTTTCTATAAAGGTTTTTAAATCAAAGTCAGAGTCGAGAAGTCTCGTAAAACTAGAAATATTAGATAAAAAACCCTCGTATAAAAATCTATAAATTACTTCTTTACCATTACTTACACCCTCAAAATTAGTTGCGTTTAATTTCAAAAACTCATCTATAAAATAATCTATATTTTTATGGTTAAGTTTCTTTCTTAATAACTCTAATCGTTTAATTTCAAGGCATAATATATAACTACCGTCATCTTTTTTATTAACCAAAAAATGATCTTCTAAATTAGAGTTTATACATTCCTTTACCTCTTCCTCTGAATAGGTTATTTCATACCTATCTTGGATTTGATCTATTACATTATCAGTCGAAAGAAATACATTATCATTTTCCAAGAAAATAGATTCAATTATTTTCCTGAGAATAGTTCTAGGTGTAACCTCATAATTATTATCAACATATAATACCGCTGCTAATCTAAATGCATCTCCTTTATATCTTCCGCTTAAAACCATAAATTAATTTAGTGTTAGGCTACCAAAGTTAGATTATAAAACTTCCTTTACAAAAGGATTAAAGCAAACTTATTATCAAATAATTAACATATAATTTTAGGCACTTCTAAGCATTTTTTTCATTACGTCACACTTACTTGTTTCATAAGAATAAAAAAGACCTTAAATGTGGCTTATTACAAGGTGTATTTATGCTAAAATAAAAAAAGGGTTAGAAAAGGGGGTAGGTTTTTACAAACTTATAGAAACTTATTAAGCAATAGAGGATGAAAAGGGAGTTCTAAGAAACCTAAACAAAACAAGGGTTAAACTCAGTAAATAAGCGGTATAAAACAAAAAATCCATCACTTTGGCGATGGATTTTCCGCTTTAAGTGATCGCGGCAGGATTCGAACCTGCGACCGTCTGCTTAGAAGGCAGATGCTCTATCCAGCTGAGCTACGCGACCTCTTCCATTTTCAGGAAAAGCGGTGCAAATATAATCAGCTTACCCTAAGAAACCAATTTATATGTACACATTTTTCATTTTTACATATTTGGACACCTATACACTCTTTGACGAGAACGGTTAAAAGGCTTTTCGATTGTATTCTATATGGGCAATTTTAATACGAAAACATTCAAAATCGCCTTCGGGGAGCTTCCAGGTTATTTTACAGGAAGCCGGTAAACGGTAACCATTAAAATCGCGGTAATCCTGTATTTCAACCAGCCAGTTCTGTAATTGTGCATCGGTAGCACCCCCATAGAACCGTTTACTCTCAAAAGCTATAAGTTCACCGGTATCGGTAAAGGTAAAAATACCAGATACCTCTGTGTTTTTTGAGGTAAGTGTACCCTTAGCAGAGTTTGCCGATAGTGACTCCCATTGTATGTTTTTATAAAGAGCAGCCTGAGGGAAAAGACATATTTCAGCCAGATAGCGTGTCATCCCGGAACGGTTTATTTTATCATGATACCCCTCTTTGACTATAGGGAACAGGTGATAAGCCACTATGAGCATTTCATTTTCTCCGTTTATGAGTTTATCCCTGCCCTGAATTTGTAATAAAGAGCCGCTTTCCACATTCACCGTCCATATAAAAGAGGCATCAGGCAAACGATAGTATTGTTTTGCTGCAAAGGGCATCCATTCCCCCTTCGGTTCGGTTTTCATTTCACCCGTTTGTTCCAGATATACGGTTTGTACCGGTTCGTTCTCAGTAACTCCCGTATATTGAAGCCATTTTTTAACAATAGGAGGTAAGCCTGCAGAGTCAATATCAGGAATATAACTTTCCTTTACAGCAGGGGCGCTAACTTTTAACAGGGACGTTACTTCCTGAATAATGGTGTTCTCAAATCTTATTTTACCATATCCGGCTATACATACCAAAAGAATAATAAGGTTTATAACAGTACCGTATTTAGCATCGCCCCAGGAAACAAATAGAAGTATTTGAGATAACAGGATAGCAATGATCCCTAAAACAGGCCATAAAGGGCGATCAAGGATATACAAAAGAGAAGTTACCAAAAACAAAACACAGGCTAGCAGCCATAAAACACCTATGGGTTTTGAAATATACTTTGAAAGCTCACTGACCTCAGCAAGTTCAAAGGCTTTGACAAACCCCATGACATGGATCAAACCATGTACTATGATAATAATACTCCATACTATTTTCATAACAGTTGTTTTAAAATGATTTTTCGTATAAAGAGTGTACTCAATATGCTTTTCTTTATAAAAAAATATACGGCTTTTCCGGATTTTGTAAATCTAGACAGACTTTTGTAATTGATTAATGATAAGTATCACTTCCCGAGAGTTTATTTTGTAACCCGTATAAACAAAAAAAGCCCCTGTATTTTGGGGCTTTGGCAATTAATCAAAATACCTGTGTTACCACATCAATCCTTAACTCCGAGTTTTTCCAGAAACACTTCCATTAGGCACCATTTGGTGATGGACGATTGTAACAGATTGGCTCCGACAAATGCGGTAAACCAAAGCCAGTTCATATTTACCTTTATAGCCAGTAGTAAGCTGGTAAGAATAAAAACACCTGCTATGGCTCGTATAATTCTATTTTTCATACTTCTTTGATTTTAAATTAAATAAATTTTTCAACGGGTACTATTACGGCCCTTAAAGGGTTATTCGTTTTCATATTTTTATTGTATTGTTTTATGAGTGTAAACAGATCCTGTGCCTGAGTGTCCTGGGTGAATGAGAAAAACAGACTGGATTCTGCACCTCCCGATTTACCCGGGAACCAGCGGGTAGCAGCTATTGCAGAGGTGATATTTTGATAGCCTTCAATCTCAGATCCGCTAAATTGTTCAATACCTGCTTTTTTAAAAAGACTATACACATCATCGTGAAATTGTTCTACAGAGGTTACTATTACCAGTTTCATTTTATTTATATTTTTTATGTTCAATTAAATAATACACCAGGGGCACTACCAGCAGCGTGAGTATGGTAGAGGCAATGGTACCTCCCATAAGAGAGATGGCCAGTCCCTGGAAAATAGGGTCAAAGAGAATGACAAAAGCACCGATAACTACGGTTCCTGCAGTTAATAAAATGGGTGTGGTACGTACGGCTCCGGCTTCAATTACGGCTTTTTTAAGGGGTACCCCGTCTTTGAGCCTCAGATTTACAAAATCTATTAGCAAAACCGAGTTTCGTACCATGATACCTGCCAGGGCGATCATACCGATAAATGAAGTAGCGGTGAAAAAAGCACCCAGGAGCCAGTGCCCGAGCACAATGCCAATAAGCGACAGCGGAATGGCTACCATCATCACTATAGGGGTTTTAAAATTCTGGAACCAACCCACAATAAGCATGTAAATAATGATAATAACCCCCAGAAAAGCAATACCCAGATCCCGAAATACTTCCAGGGTGATCTGCCACTCACCATCCCATTTCACAGTGTAGTGATCCTCGTATGCCGGTTGCTTTATATACAATTCTTCCAGATGATAGCCTTCCGGCAGATCCAGGTTTTTCAGCTTATCGGTCATCCCCAGGATGGCATATACCGGACTTTCCAGTTTCCCCGCCATATCAGACATCACATAGACTACACGTTTCTGGTTTTTTCTGTAAATACTTTTAGCCTGTATTTTTTCCTTTACCTGTACCAGGTCATGAAGCGGGATCATGGTTCCGTTTTGCGATCGTATCTGAATACCCTGAATATCTTCCAGGGCCGATCTTTCTTTTTCATCTAGCGTTAACGTAATAGGTACCTGCCGGGAAGCGTTTTCATCGTACAGGGTAGTAACCGGTCTTTCGGCCATTACCATGTGGAGAGTAGAGGTAATTTGTTCGGGAGATACTCCGTAAAGTACTGCCTTTTCTTTATTGGTCTCCAAAATGTATTCCGTCTGGTCATCTTCTACCATCCAGTCGGTATCTACAACATCACTGGTATTTTTGAGAATTTCCTGTACCTGGTTCGCAATTTGTATTTGTTGTTTGTAATCGGGTCCATATACCTCCGCTACAATGGTTGAGAGTACAGGGGGGCCGGGAGGGACCTCTACTATTTTTACGTTGGCCTGGTAACGCGCGGCAATTTTTTGAATGCCGGGCCGTAGCAATTTAGCAATATCATGGCTCTGGGCACTCCGGTCATGCTTATCTACCAGATTTACCTGAATGTCGGCCATATTGCTGCCACCTCTCAGATCATAGTGCCGTACAAGTCCGTTAAAGGTAATGGGAGCAGAGGTACCTACATAACTCTGGTAATTTACCACTTCGGTCCTTCCGGAAAGATACTGTCCTATCTCCCGGGTTACGGCTGAGGTGCGTTCAAGCGTGGTGCCTTCCGGCATATCAATAACTACCTGAAATTCATTTTTATTATCAAAAGGCAGCATTTTTACAGCAACTGATTTGGTGAAGAACATCCCGACAGACCCAACTAACAGCAATACTGTAATGAGAAGGAAAACAAGTCGTTTTTTCTTATTTTCTATAAGCGGTCGCTCCATTTTTTCATACCACTTGTAAATAAAACTGTCTTCAATGGCTTTTTCTTCTTTGGCATCACCTTTTTTGTCTTTTTCACGAAGAAACAGATAGCCCAGGTATGGTGTTATGGTAAGTGCCACAAACAGGGAAAGTAACATAGCTATAGATGCACCAATAGGCATAGGGGACATGTAGGGCCCCATGAGTCCCGATACAAAAGCCATAGGTAATACCGAAGCAATAACGGTAAATGTGGCAAGAATGGTAGGGTTTCCTACTTCGTTAATAGCATACAGGGCTGCATCTTTAAAAGGCAGGCGCTTCATTTTAAAGTGCCGATGCATGTTTTCAGCAATAATAATAGAGTCATCTACCACGATCCCTGTTACAAATACCAATGCAAAAAGGGTAATACGGTTAAGTGTATAGTCCAGCATATAGTAACTTAAAAGCGTAAGGGCAAAGGTGATGGGTACCGAAAGGAATACCACGAGGCCGCCTCTCCAGCCCATAGCCAGCATAACTACTATGGTTACTGCTATTATGGCTCCTATAAGGTGCATAAGCAGTTCAGAGACTTTTTGGGAGGCTGTCTCTCCGTAGTTGCGGGTTACTTCTACATGTACATCATTAGGGATGAGTGTTTTTTTAAGGTGTTCTATCTTATTCAGGATCACCTCAGATATTTTCATGGCATCGGCTCCCTTGCGTTTTGCTACGGAGATCGTAACGGCGGGGTATTCTGATGCATATTGGTCAGCCTTTTCGGAAGCCTTGCCAAACCCGAGGGAAACGTAGTTTTTAGGGAGCTCGGGTCCGTCAAGAACGGTAGCTACCTGTTTAAGATATACAGGTTGCCCCTGCTGGGTACCTATGATCAGGTTTTCCACATCTTCGACATTCTGCAAAAAGAGCCCGGTGCTGAGTGTAAACTCATGATCATTTCTT
The DNA here is from genome assembly GCF_037646345.1 of Ascidiimonas aurantiaca. Classification (NCBI taxonomy): domain Bacteria; kingdom Pseudomonadati; phylum Bacteroidota; class Flavobacteriia; order Flavobacteriales; family Flavobacteriaceae; genus Ascidiimonas; species Ascidiimonas aurantiaca. Next base: position 289,218 of record NZ_JBBEWR010000001.1, read on the forward strand.
TTAAAACTTCCTGCGGGGAGTTGCTGGTTCCCGGCTTTTAGCATTTGGGCTACCGAAAGAAAATCCAATCCGGCAGCGGCCAGTTTATCCTTATCGGCCACAATGCGCATTTGCCGGTCGCGTCCTCCAATTTTTTTGGTTACCGAAACATCGGGAACTTTTTCAATTTCATCGCCCAGTTCCTGTGCCATTTGCCGTAAACGATAATCGTCATAGTCTTCGCTCCAAAGAGTAAGCCCCAGCATAGGGACATCATCAATAGCCCGGGTTTTTACCAAAGGCATGGTAACACCTTGTGGCATAACATCCATATGTTTGTTAATCTCATTGTAGAGCTTTACAAAAGAGCGCTCAATATCTTCACCCACATAAAACTGTACTATGACCATGCCCTGATCTTTCATAGAGGTAGAGTACACATACTCTACACCTTTAATGTTTGAAATAAGCTTTTCCAGAGGCTGGGTTACTCTGGATTCTACTTCTTCGGGGCTCGCACCGGGGTAGCCCACAAAAATGTCGGCCATAGGCACATCTATTTGCGGTTCTTCTTCCCTGGGTATAAGGAATGAACTGTAAACACCCACTACCATGAATATAATCATCAATAGCACAGTGAGCTTTGATTGCATAAAGCCCTTCGCTATTTTTCCTGCTAGTCCTTCTTTCATAGTTCTGTTACTTATAGTGATTGAGTGGTAATGCGCACGCCGTTATAGAGCTTTCCTTTTGCTGTAACTACAAAGGTTTCACCCTTTGAAAGGCCGGACAGTACTTCTACCTGATCATGGTGTTCCCTCCCGAGGCGTACCCATCGCAACAGGGCTTTACTCTCCTCACTTACCACATACACACCGGTAAGTTGCCCGTGCCTTACGATCGCTTCTTTTGGAATTAATACAGAACTTGCGTCTGTCACTTTCCTCACCGGGAATTTCACCGTAGCGAACATACCGGAATGTAAGGGGGCATTTGTATTGGAAAGGGCTATTTTTACCAGATACTGACTACCGGTGTTAAGAGCTGAACTGCTTACTTCGGTAATTATTCCGGGAATTTCGGTTCCAAGCGACCTGACCTCTACTAGGGCAGAATTGCCTTCCTCTACTTGATGAATATAATTTTCAGAAACGGTGGTAACTACTTCAAAATTACCCGGGGTTTCCATGGCCACCAGGGGCATTCCTGGGCTGGCCATTTCACCTTTATCTACAAAAGTATTGGTAACAACGCCACTGAAAGGCGCTAAGATCTGGGTATATGAGAGTTGTGCTTCTACTTCTTTTTGCATTTGCCGGGCGGTTTCCAAACGAGCCTTTGCCATTTCAAAACGCACGGTCATATCATCCATTTCCTTTTGGGAGGCACTGGACTGCGCAAACAATTGCCGGTAGCGATCGTAGTCTTTCTCAGCGTTACTAAAGGCTGCGTTAGCCTCTGCTGTAGCTGCCTTTGCCTGTGCCTGTCTGGCCAGGAGATCATTACTGTTAATTGTAAGAAGCAACTGACCCTTTCTTACCTTGTTGCCGGTTTTTACATGTAATTTTTCTACAAACCCCATGATACGGGTGCTTAGGTTAGCACGGTTGGCAGCTTCCACTTTTCCGCTGGTACTCATAAATGCATCACTATCCTGTATCTGTACCGTGTTTACGGTTACCAAAACAGTTGTTTCCTGAATACCGGCTTGGTCAGATTTATTTTTCCCACAACTTACCAGAAACAAAGTAAGAACGGGTACTATTGATTTTATATATATTCTCATCATAAATTCTATTCTTTGGTTAAAAATTTAAGGTATGCCAGGGCATAATTGTGTTGGTATATGGCTTGATAATATTCCAGTTGTTTTTGTGCATACAGTGTTTCAGAACTAAGAAGATCTGACGTTTTTTCAAGGCCTTCCTTAAATCGGTTGGTTCGTATGCGTAATGATTCTTCCGATTGTTGTAACCCCAGTTGGGTAAGTGCCACATTATTTTCGGCATCTTCCAGGCTGCGGGTAGCTTTTTGAAGCTCTAACTTACTTTTTGAAATATACTCGTTTAACTGCAGTCTTGATTTTTCATATTCGGCTTTACTCTTGCGGGCCTTGCCAAACCGTTTGGTGCCTTCCAGAATGTTCCAGCTAAGTTGCGCCCCGAACAGATATCCGTTGGCTCCGGTTTGAAAAAGGTTACTGTCATACATTTCATAACTGCCAAAGGCATTCAGTTTAGGCAAAAAGGCCATTTGGTCGGCTTTGTGATTGTTTTTATAGGCATCAGTAGCCAGTTGCATGGCCTTGATATCGGCGCGATCCTGAGAAACCATAAGTATATTGTCGTTTGTTTTACCAATTATGTTCAAACTATCTGTAGGGATAAGGAGTACATCTGTTTTTTCATTCATTAAGTAAGACAGGTAGTTAGAAACATTGCCTACCGTACTTCGGGCATTTTGTAACTGGTTGGCCACTTCGGTAACTCTTACTTCAGTAATAAGTACATCTGCTTTTTGCAACAGGCCCTGCTCATAACGATGGTTTGCCAGTGTACTGTTTTCCCTGGCAGCCAGAAGCGCTTTCTGCAAAACATCTACAGCTTTGTAAGCCAGTTGGAGTTGCATATACGCATTGGTCACTTCCAGATGAATGTAATCTTTGGCACGTTCACTCTGTAATTTGGCCGCTTCTATTTTTACCCGCGCTGCTTTGCGTTGGTAAATACCATCTACGTTAATAAGCGGTTGCTGTACCTCAATTCGGGTAGCAAAGTTTTCTATTTGATCAGGGTCGTTTAACAAAACCGGATTAAAATCTCCCTGTGTAAGGATCTCCTGATTGAGCTTTGATCCAAACGCCATGAGCGGATTGGTAGTAGCAAACCCCGTATGGGACACAGTAATATTGGGAAGTAACACTGCATTGGTTTGCGCGTAATCTGCTTTTGCCCGGTTCACATCTTCGTTTGATATTTGTAAGGAGGTATTGTGTGCTTCTGCTTTTTTCAGAACCTCATCCATAGAAACAGGCATGGTACTCTGTGCCGTTAGGAGTATGGCAAAATGCAAAAAGCAACATAACATCAGGTATTTTTTAGTATTCATGTGTTCTTTTTTTAATAAAGACAAAATTAGGAGCGAAACATAGCCGAGTCAGTAACATTTGTTACGCATTAACAGAAGAAGTAAGGTGAATTGATCTTACTGCGAAAAGGGAGTGTATTTGGGTCTGCAAATAAAAAAAGCTAAAAAAAAAGCACGAATATGATAATTATCATCACACAGAAAATTATCCGGAAATACCTTTGTGCAAACAATAAATAAATAAATCATGAGAAAAATAGCAATTATCTTATTAGCTAGTTTAACAATTCCGTTTTCTATGTATTCACAGGATGATTCTTCAAAAGATTCCGATGATTTCAGCAGATGGCAGGTACGGCTCAGAGGTATTCTGATCTCGCCTGATGAAAGTGCTGACATTGAGGCCATAGGAGGAGATGTAGAGATATCTTCTGCCTTTGTTCCGGAATTGGATATTACGTATTTCTTCACTGAAAATTGGGCGGTTGAACTTATCCTGGGTACTGCTAATCACGATGTGGAGGCTGTATCAACTGCTGCCGGAGATATTGACCTGGGTGATGTATGGTTGTTACCACCTACCTTAACACTACAATATCACTTTACCGGAGGAGCACTTAAACCGTATTTGGGAGCTGGTGTAAACTACACTATTTTCTATGGTGCTGATGAAGGCCCCGTGGCAGATGATATTGATTATGATGACAGCTTTGGTCTTGCTTTTCAGGCAGGTGTAGATTTTGCTCTTGACGACCATTGGTTCCTTAACCTGGATGTGAAAAAGATATTTATCAACACAGATGTAACGATCGATGCTACAACTGCTTTAGGCGCTACCGTTGATGCAGATGTTGACATTAATCCTTTTGTATTTGGCTTTGGAGTTGGATACAGGTTCTAAAAGCCGGACAATCTCACTTTTAAACAAAAAAAGCCCGCAATCATATTGCGGGCTTTTTGGTAAATAATAACATTGATTAGAATTAGGTTGATATCAATAAAACAAAAAAGAGGGCACATGCCCTCTTTTTATAATTACAGGTAAAACTAAACTTTGAAAAATTAAATCTTAATTTTCTCCTTCTGTTTTCTTTTTACCGCTGTTCATGAACAGAATTACAGCCGTAATGAGTATAACACATACCAGTGCGAACACCGCTATCATGAATACACCGTTATTCCAGTTAACAAGGGGAATGCTTTGAAGTATCATAGTATTGCTGTTTAAAATCAATGGTAGCATAAAGATACTTATGAGTTGTATTGTAGAATATGACATTTGTCATTACCCTCATTATTTATTTTGAGTAAAAATATAGGCACAATCTATGGGTTTAGAAAACCGGTAAAAAAATGAGTGAAACCTAGCTATTTGCCATAGTTTTTAAAAATGTTTTGTACCACTTCTTCAATTTTTCGGTTTTTAGCTTTCGCTTGTAAAACTGTAGCCGGCGCTTTACGTACATCACAATTTGTTATGGTACAACGTTCGCAGGTAACTCCTACCTGCTGTGTTTTTATTCCTGAATCTTTCAAAAAAGACAGTTTACGCGACAGTTGTTTGTTTACCAGCATCCCTATACTAATGCTTCTATATTGATCTTTTTTAAAAGGGTCTTTAGTAGCCGAAGAAAAAACCACATAGGATTGATTGTCATCTGGATACTGCGATATCTGTGCATCTAATATATGAGAGCCCTCCTCCTGTGCGATTTGTTGTAATACCTTTAAAGATATCCAGCGGCGACAATAGTGTTGATTGGTCTGATTAGCATGCGGAGAGTGTTGATGCGTTAAATGTAATTCTTTGTTCAGGTAAAAATTCTCACTACCTTTTTTGTAGGTAAACCGAAGAAAGAACAGGTTTTGAATATTAAAGTCTTTAGGTAACAGATTGGTGAGCCTTTGGTAAAAAGTTTCCGGAGAAGCATTATGAGAAGCAATAATGTCTGTAAACAACTTTGTATCAAAAACGGGTTTCTCAAAAAAAGAGGTGAGCTGTTGTACCAGAAGCGGGCGCGGCAGAACCAATGCTCCGGCAAAATACGAGGCGTAAAAATTATGCAGTACCTGGTCAAAATTGTCAAACTTGATCCATGAAAAGGTGTATAAACGCTCTTCGAGACCTAGATAATTGTATGCAATCTCTTTTGCATAGATAAATGTACGCTGCGCTTCATCAATATGATCTGCCAGTAAGAGCGTGCGGGAAGCAGGAACAAAAACCGATCGTAAATTGTCAAGCTCACTATGCTTTTCCAGATCTTTATTGTTAATAGTGTACTTGTATTCTTCAATAAGTATTTCTTCCAGTTCGGCAGAGTGAACCGGTTTGGTAAGATCTATCTGGTATGATTCAGAAAACTTTATTACTGCGGTTTCCAGATGCTCAAAATAGTTGTTATTAGCTTCCTGATAGGAGCGAAGAGAGGCCAGGTAAAAACTCTCACGGCTAAAATTGTAGTTTTTGGCAATCTCGATCACTGTACTTATAAAAGCATTAACGCGTGCAGGGGCATTAGATATAATGGCAATAAGGTCGTTCTCTTTTATACCAAAAAGCTCCAGCGGTATTTCTCGGAGAATGTTGGACTGAAGTATTTTGCCCACCGGTGCCAGATTCTTATCCAGTTTTAAAGAAACCAGATCGTCATAGGGTACATCCAATTTTTCAGATAAGAGCGCAATTTTATCAGTCTTAGGATACTTTTTTCCTTTCTCTATCTCATTAAGATACGATTTTGAAAGTCCGGTAAGCTTAGATAGCCCGAAAAGCGAAAGATTCTTTTCAGTACGTATCTGCTTAAGTTTTAACCCGAATATGAGTTTTATATAATCTTCTTCCATAATATAATAATCAAAGATACATTTTTTTGCGAATATGATAATTTTAGAGGAAATTATAATTTTAGCGAACGTTCGCTTGTTTTTTTCAAAACTTTGTTTTATTATTGTCCTCATAAACAGTATGTCATGGAAAACATTTTAGTAAAACCACAGGAAGTATCATTTGCCAAAGAAGTAAAAAACTTCTATCCGGAGATACTTACTCCAGAGGCACTTACCTTTTTAAAAGCACTTCATGAATCTTTTAATGCCAGACGACTTTCTTTACTGCAGAAAAGAGAAGAAGACCAGGGGTTGTTCGATTCGGGAGAGTTTCCCGATTTTCCATCAGAAACACTACATATACGCACCGGGAACTGGACTGCAGGTACCATTCCGGAAGATCTACTGGACAGGCGTGTTGAGATAACAGGCCCGGTAGATCGCAAAATGATCATAAATGCGCTCAATTCCGGAGCCAATACCTTTATGGCCGATTTTGAAGACAGCAATGCACCCACCTGGCAAAATGCGATAGAAGGACAACAAAACCTTATAGATGCCAATACGGGTACCATAGAGTTGTATGATAAACAACGAGACAAAGAATACCGCCTGAACAAAAATACCGCAGTTTTACTGGTGCGTCCAAGAGGGCTGCACTTAAACGAACGTCATATTCTGATTAACGGAGAACAAGCGTCCGGTAGCCTGGTGGATTTTGGCCTGTATGTATTTCATAATACCCAAACACTACTTGCCAAAGGAACGGCTCCTTATTTTTACCTTCCTAAACTGGAACATTATCTGGAGGCCCGCTGGTGGAATGATGTATTCGTTTTTGCCCAGAATTATTTGAAAGTGCCCACAGGCACCTTTAAGGCCACCGTACTCATTGAGACCATCACGGCAAGTTTTCAACTCGATGAGATTATTTTCGAGCTTAAGGACCACATTGTAGGACTGAACTGCGGACGCTGGGACTATATTTTTTCGTATATCAAAAAATTCAGGAACCATAAGAACTTTGTAGTGCCCAATCGCGATCAGGTTACCATGACCACCCCTTTTATGGATGCCTATTCAAAACTGGTAATACAACGGTGTCATAAGCGTGGCATTCACGCTATGGGAGGCATGGCTGCTCAGATCCCCATAAAAAATGATCCTGATGCCAATACCAGGGCACTGGAAAAAGTACGGCTCGACAAAGAAAGAGAAGTAAAAAACGGGCATGACGGCACCTGGGTAGCACACCCTGCACTGGTAGCAGTAGCCAAAACAGAATTTGACAAACACATGCCAGATGCCAATCAGTTACATGTAACCAGAAAAGATGTAGTGGTTACCGCACACGATCTCGTCAGGCTACCCGAAGGTACCATAACAGAGGCCGGTATTAGAAAAAACATAAATGTGGGTGTTTTGTATATAGAAGCATGGCTTCGCGGAAACGGTGCCGTAGCACTGTATCACCTTATGGAAGATGCAGCTACCGCAGAAATATCCAGAACCCAGGTATGGCAATGGCTTAAAAACGAAGTAGTACTGGAAGGAGACAGACCCTTTAACAAAGCACTTTTTAATGAGATTTTTGACGAAGAAAAAGAAAAGATCATTAAAGAAATAGGAGAGGAGGGCATACGCCACGGCAAATTTAAAGAAGCCTTCGAGCTGTTTGAGCTGTTAGTTACCTCTGAAGAGTTTGAAGAGTTTCTAACCTTACCCGCGTATGAATATCTTTAATCGCTACATAAAAATTAAATTTCTATCATAATCATAATAAAAAAAATCCCGCGAATGCGGCAACATTCATAACGGGATTCGTAATAACATTAATTTACAAATCAAAAGTATGGAAACAAAAGACAAAATTCAAGCATTGTTAACCGATTGGATGACAAACCCGAGATGGAAAGGCATTGAAAGGCCATATACCGCAGATGAAGTAGTAAAACTTCAGGGGTCTTATACCATAGATTACAGTGTGGCCCGTATGGGAGCAGAGAAACTTTGGAAAAAGTTGCAGGAGCAGGATTTTGTATGCGGACTCGGGGCCCTCACCGGTAATCAGGCCGTACAGGAAGTAGAGGCCGGGCTTGAATCTATTTACTTAAGTGGCTGGCAGGTAGCCGCAGATGCCAATCTGGCCGGAGAAATGTATCCCGACCAGTCCTTATATCCTGCCAACAGCGTACCTCAGGTAGTTAAAAGAATAAATAACGCCCTGTTGCGTGCAGACCAGATACAGGTAGTAAACGGGACCAAAGAACAAAAAGATTACCTGGTACCTATTATTGCCGATGCTGAGGCCGGTTTTGGCGGAAACCTGAATGCTTTTGAACTCATGAAAGCCATGATCGAGAACGGAGCATCTGCCGTTCACTTTGAAGACCAGTTGAGTTCTGCCAAAAAATGCGGGCACCTGGGAGGAAAAGTACTCGTGCCTACTCAGGAAGCCATTAATAAACTGGTTGCTGCACGACTCGCTGCCGATGTTATGGGAGTTCCTACTCTTATCATAGCCCGTACCGATGCCGATGCTGCTAATTTGATCACTAGCGATATTGATGACAGGGATAAGAAATTTATAACCGGAGAACGTTCTTCAGAAGGATTTTTCTACGTACAAAATGGCCTGGAGCAGGGTATAGACCGCGGACTTAGTTACGCACCTTTTGCCGATTTGATATGGATGGAAACCTCTACACCCGATCTGGAGCAGGCAAAAGCCTTTGCCGATGCTATTCATGCAAAATATCCCGGTAAAATGTTAGCTTACAACTGTTCACCTTCTTTTAACTGGGCAGCAAAACTAAGCGTAGATGAAATGGAAGCGTTTAGAGAAGAACTTGCCAAAATGGGATATAAGTATCAGTTTATTACCCTGGCCGGTTTCCATGCCCTTAACACCAGTATGTTTGAATTATCCAAAGCTTATAAAGAGCGTGGTATGGCCGGATATTCCGAATTACAGGAAAGAGAGTTTGTGTTACAAAATGACGGTTACAAAGCCGTTAAACATCAGGGGTTTGTGGGGACCTCGTATTTTGATGCCATTCAAAACACCGTTACAGCCGGCAGTGCCAGTACTGTAGCCATGAAAGGCAGTACAGAAACCGCACAGTTTTAAACATAATCTTTAGTTAGTTATTATAAAAAGTCCGCCATACCGGCGGACTTTTTTTGATTTTACTTTACCTAAAGTTGAATTGATAGCAAGATATCAAATACATCCTGCCGAGACGGTACTCGTACAGTTATCTCCCGGTTCAGTGTTACAGCCACAAAAAGATACCTCTGACACACATAAGTGCCATATGGAAGTACCTTCTTCACTGTTCTTGGTTTCGCCTCCTCTTATTAGCCGGCTATCCAATTTCGAAATCGTCTTTTTTGTAAGGTGCAAAGCACCCATGTTTCTCTTTTTCATAAATTGTGTATTAAAAATTGTCCTCAAGGGCATCCAATACGTGTAGGACATGTTCTGGAAAGCATCGGGTCGTCTCCACAACCTTCGGTGGGTTCTTCAAAACAAGGCAGGCATGAAGAGACTTCATCTGTGTTAACACCTCCTTTTATACGTGTTGACGTAAATTGAGAGATCACTTTTTTGTTAAAGATCAGCTTTTTAGGATTTTTCTTTTTCATATTAAAAAATAAGAGTTATATAATAAGATTGATCTAAAGATATAATTTGTAATATTTTTTAACAATTACAATATGTTATTTTTTTATTAAAAATAGGATTTTGAAGTACTCGTGATGTTGTATTTTTTCTTTTTTTTTGCTTTTAAAAAAGCAGTTTATTTTTATTCAGTTTGATACCATTTCTTTTTTCTGTAACTTGGTTTTATGAAGCCCGTACTTTTTCTGCTTTTGGTTTTTTGGTCGGTTATGGCCTGTAAGAACTGTAAAGACCCCGATTCTTTTGGAGTTACGGTTACGAAGCCGCATATATTAGATACTATTGGCAAGAGCTCAAAGACTGATACGCTTTCCTTGTTTAAACAAAATTTAAAGCAACTGACTAAAACACACGACACTGTATTTGTAAACCTGCGTGATTTTAGTGATGATTTTGTGTATGACCTAAAGTATGCCACAGAAGATAATTTTTTAAAGACAGCGGTTTACGAATGTGCCGCCTGTTATGTAAGAGCAGCAACTGCAAAAGCATTACTTAAAGCAAATCAGGATTTTATGACAAAAGGGTTTCGTATTAAATTCTTTGATTGTTACCGGCCCAATGATGTACAATGGCAGATGTGGGAACTGGTTCCCAATCCTCAATATGTGGCCAATCCTGCTAAAGGCTCGATACATAATAAAGGTGGTGCAGTAGATATTACTCTGGTAGATACGTCAGGCAAAGAACTGGATATGGGCACATCTTTTGATTTCTTTGGTGAAGAAGCCCACCACGATTACACTTCACATCCGGATACGGTACTTAAAAATCGTGCATTGTTAAAACAGATAATGGAAAAACACGGATTCTGGTCCATACGTACCGAATGGTGGCATTATAACCTTACCGCCTTGTCCAATGCACGGGTAGCTAATTTTAAATGGCCTTGTCCTTAAAACAAAAAAGACTCCCTTTTATGGAAGTCTTTTTTAGCTTTAACAGAAAATGAATTCTGCATGACACCTCAATCATCAAGAAGATCTGTATATTCTTTAATTTTGTTTTTCAGGCTGTTGGCCAATGCATTATTTCCATCCTCGTCATTCGGGCTAATTTCAATAAGTCCGTCTGCGTTACCATCTACTGCTGCAGAAAGGTCAATATCATTTAATACCATATTCAGGTCGAAAGTGATCACAATTGTGTTATTGTTATCATTTACCACAATGTTTTCTTCACTGTCTTCAAAATCTACTTCTACTTCTTCCTCAAAACGGTGCCAAAATTCGAAAGGCACTCCATCAATGGTCCCTTTTATCAGGATGGTTTTTTCATATAGTTCACTGGAGGCATTTTCACTATAGTCAAATTCAAATTCAATTTCTTCATATACTCCGTTGGGAATAATAACGTTGGTGAGTGTTACCTCGCCGCTGAGAAGATCGAGTTCAAATGGCCCTACCAGTTCAATGTCATCATCAAAATCGTAATAGCCGTCATCATCCCATGCATCATCGTCATCGTTATCCCACAGATCATCATCAATTTCAAACTCAATTTCTTCTATGTTCACCAGAAACTGAGTGAGCACTACATTTTCATTTCTTGCAAATGAACTTCTGGAAGTGCTTCCCGAATAGGTAGCTTTGGCAGTTATATTTACTCTTCCTGATCCGTCCGGTGTTTCAGAGTCACCGTCATCATTACTACATGATACGCCAAACAGGAGTGTTAAGAAAGTTAAAAATCCCGATAGCAAATTTTTTAGTCTCATTACATGTATTTTTTAAGTTTATACTAATGAAACAGGAAAAGGGTATTTTACCCTACCGTCATTTTTAGTTTTTTTGCAAAAACTGCAATTTTAACATTTTGGAGTCCCGTGGTAAAGAAAACATAGTCGGTTCCTCCGTCTTCGGTTTTAAACTCTTTTTTGAGTTGAGGTACGCTTAACGGGAAGTTGCGGGCAGCCAGGTTCACCTTTTTTTTATGAAGCCTTTTTTTTAGTTCTTTTTTTCGAAAAGGAAGAACGTCTGTAACTTCAAATACTCTTCCGGGAAAGGCTTTTAAAACTGCAGATGTATAGTAATGAGAATCAGGATGCAGTTTTTTTACTTGATATATATGCCCCACATACTTAAAGGCACCTGCTTTTAATATCGCTGCATTGGGCTCATAGATATACTTCTCAACACTTCCAAAAACAGCTTTTGAATCTTTTTCTTCGGGTAATGAAAAAGAGAATACCTGACTTTCGTTAGCTTTCAGGTTCACTGTGTGTATTTCGGGAGTGCCCTGCTCGTTTTTTTTTAACACCCATATAAGTTCTTTTACTTCGTTTTGTACTGCTACTACATGAATGGCGCTTACATTCTCCAGTTCATTAATACCGGCCTGTATATCGAGAAGGGGCGATGTTTTAATAAGAATACGGTGTGCACACTCAAACAGAAATTTGAGATTACGGGGAATATCAGGAATACAATCTCCCAGCAGAAAGATACGTTCATTTTGTGAACCTCTACGGGAAGGATCTGCATAGATCCAGTCAAAAGTGCGTTTGCTTTTCTTTAAATACGCAAGTCCGTCACCGGGTATGCATTGTATGTTTTGCGCATTAAGCTGCTCAAAATTGTACGCTGCCATTTTAGAAAGTTCCTGGTTTACTTCACAGTGGGTTATATATTTTACGGTTTTTGAAAAATAAAAAGCATCTATTCCCAAACCACCGGTAATATCAATGAGTGTTTGGGCTCCGCTGGGTATTCGTGATTTGTAAAGTGCTGTTTTTTCGGAAGAAGTTTGTTCTATCGAAACTTTTTCGGGATAATATATATGGGGATTGGCAAACCAGGTGGGAAGTTTTTTTTCGGCTTTTTTTCGGGAAACGATCTGTTGTACTAACTCCTGTACGGTAATATCGGGAAAAGGGCTGCCTTTAAGTACAATATCGGTAGCACGGGTATTTAAGTGTTGCGTTATAAACGTTTGTACATCTTCACGAAGCAAGGCTTTATTCAACTTTTTAAATATTTTTAGTGAGAGACCGTACTATTTTATTATCGGCCAGAAAGGCTTTTAGCATTACTTTAATAGTAGTATAACCGGGAATTGCGATCATCATACCAACGGGGCCAAAAAGAATACCTGCAATAATAATAATCAGAAATATTTCCAGAGGGTGTGATCGTACACTATTGGAAAAGATATAGGGCTGACTAAAAATGTTGTCAACTAACTGCCCGATGAGAAAACCGATAAAAACATAAATGGTTTTTGGTAAGATCACTTCACTAAAACTGGCCCCCAAATTACTACTCATAGTGAGTATTACCATTAAAGCACCTCCAATAATTGGGCCTATATAGGGAATTAAATTAAGCAATGCGCACAAAAATGCAATAACCACAGCGTTTTTTATGCCAAAAAAGAGGAGAACTACCGTGTAGATCACAAATAAAATGAGTATTTGTAGCAGTAAACCGGCAAAATAACGGGATAAAAGATCTTTAATTTTTTCAAAAGTATTTTTTAATTTTCCTTCATCACTTTCAGGAACGAAAACTAGTATGCCCTGTTCAAAAAGCTTACTGTCTTTAAGAAAGAAAAAAGAAATAAAAAGAACAGAAAATATACCGGCACTGAGACTTCCCAGTGTTCCCGCTACTGAATTCAGCAAATCGGGGATCGCAGAGAGATCAAGTTTTGAAAACCAGTCTGTTTCCTGCAATTTTTGTTGCAGATCAATATCGTTAATGGCAAAATAATCAGAGATTTCTCTGTACAGATCCTCCAGATTGCTTTGAAGTTCATTAATATCGAGTAATGAAAGGTTTTTTCCTTGTCGTATAATAAGTGGAATAAACATAGAAGCCAGGCCTATTAAAAAACCTATCATCACGATCATGGTAAGAATAACGGCTATGGTATTTTTAATTTTAAGCTTGTTGCGCAGAAAGAGAACAATAGGCCTGCCCAGTAACGAAATGACAGCCGCAATAGCAATATAAGCAATTACAGCCCGTACTTCAAATAAAAACAACGCTAAAAGCGCAACACCTGCAAGAATGGCAAAGGCTCTTAAAATCCCGTTTGAAATAACTTTCGAGTCCATAAATTAGAAATAAATCTTAGTTCTCAAACACGTATTGTACAATATTGGCTCCCATTTGCAAAGCTTTTAACCGTATTTCTTCTGGATCGTTGTGAATTTCGGGATTTTCCCAGCCATCTCCCAGATCACTTTCATATGTAAAAAGCAGAACAAGCCTGCCTTCGTGAAAAATGCCAAAAGCCTGGGGCCTTTTGCCATCGTGTTCGTGAATTTTAGGCACTCCCTGTGAAAATTTAAATTTCTGATCAAAAACAGGGTGGTTTACCGGGAGTTCGGTTAACGTTTTATCCGGGAATACTTTTTTTAGTTCTTTTTTCAGATAAGGTTCCATTCCATAATTATCATCAATATGTAAAAAGCCTCCTGAAAACAAATAGTTTCTTAAGTTCTGTGCCTCTTCATCGGTAAAAAAGACATTGCCATGCCCGGTCATATGTACAAAAGGAAATTCAAAAATATCGGTACTGCCGGCTTCTACGGTTTGTGGTTTTAATGAGATACCAGTATTGAGTTCCTGATTACAAAAACGTATGAGATTAGGCAGGGCAGTTGGGTTGGCATACCAGTCACCTCCGCCACCATATTTCAAAATAGCGATTTCCTGAGCCTGGGAATACATACATGTAATACCTAAGATAAATACAATGAATCTGCCGGTTTTGATCATTCTTGATGTTTGTGAGTCAAATGTACTAAAAAGAACGGACTATAAATTGCATAAGGCTACTGTAGTACAGGCCACCAGACCGGCCGTTTCGGTGCGAAGGCGATTATGCCCTAGTGTAATGGGCATAAAACCCTTACGTAGCGCTTGCTGCACTTCTTCTTCGGTAAAATCACCTTCCGGGCCAATGAGTATGGTAGTAGGTTGATCGGGTTGAATTTTTCTTTTAAAACTAAAACGTTCTCCTGCATGACAATGTGCTATAAACAATTGCCCCAATTGTTCCTGTGCTATAAATTCATGAAAAGAAACCGGGTCGTTCAACCTGGGTAGAAAAGACTGCAATGATTGTTTCATGGCAGAAAGCATTACTTTTTTATAACGCTCTTTCTTGATTATTTTCCTTTCTGAATTTTTACAAAACAAAGGTGTTATGGAGTCTATACCAATTTCCGTAGCTTTCTCGAGGAACCACTCAAAACGGTCATTTGTTTTGGTAGGTGCGATGGCTATGTGCAACTGGTATTTTCTGGGAAGCACTTTTTGGGTCTTCACTACTTCGGCCTTACAGTTCCGGGTATGGGTGTCCACAAGTTTTACGGTGAAAAAAAAACCTTTCCCGTTAGTGATCTCCAGAAGGTCTCCCGGAACTTTTCTCAGTACTTTGACAATGTGCTTGCTTTCATCACTTTCAAATGCAAACACGGTCGTATCGGCAGTAATCTCAGGGTGGTAAAAAAGTTGCATTTACAGTTTACGTTTAGCATGTTCTAATCCCAAAGATATCCATTTCAATAGTGATTTCCGGGTTTTTAACCCCTCTTTTTTCACATAAATGTATTCGCGTAAAATTCTGCCGGAAAAGTCCATAGGACGCACGTATGGAGACAGTAATACTACTTCCATTTTTTCTTCAACCACCCTTACAACCAACTCATCTTTCACTACACCCACAGTCATAAGTCCTTCATAAAGGAAAGAAATACCACCGAACATTTCCTTTTCAGAGAAATCTTCCGGTAAACTTTCTAGGCAGCTTTTTACTCTCGATGCTAATTCATGATTATAGGGCATATCTCGCTTTAACACTAATATTGTGGTCGGTAAAATGGCCTTTTAGGTACTTTAAGTATCCTACCATACCTATCATGGCCGCATTGTCTGTACAATACTCAAAACTAGGGATGTATGTGGTCCATCCATATTGTTTTTCAGCCATTTTTAGTGTTTTTCGAATTTGCGAATTAGCCGAGACCCCTCCTCCCAGGGCTACGTGGGTAATACCAGTTTTTTTGACAGCTTTTTTTAATTTATCCATTAAAATTTCAGTTATAGTTTGTTGGATTGATGCACAAATATCATTAATATTTATCTCAATAAATTTAGGATTTTCTTTTAATTCTTTTTGAATAAAATACAAAATCCCGGTTTTAAGCCCGCTAAAACTAAAATCAAGGTCACTCACTTTAGGCTTACTAAACCGGTATGCCTTGGGGTTTCCCTGCTGCGCATATTGGTCAATAAGGGGGCCTCCCGGATAAGGTAAACCCAGTATTTTTGCGCTTTTGTCAAAAGCTTCTCCTACAGCATCATCTAAAGTCTCGCCAATGACTTCCATAGAAAAATAATCAGATACTTTTACAATTTGTGTATGTCCGCCGCTAATGGTCATCGCCAGAAAAGGAAATTCAGGAGAACGGGCATGGGCATCATCTATAAAATGAGCCAGGATATGTGCCTGCATATGGTTTACCTCAATAAGCGGGATATCAAGGCCCAGAGCCATTGATTTTGCAAAAGAAGTCCCAACCAGTAATGAACCCATGAGTCCGGGTCCTCTGGTAAAAGCTATGGCAGATAACCTATTTTTGCCGATATTTGCCTTGGCTAACGCCTGATGTACAACGGGAACGATATTTTGTTGGTGTGCCCTCGATGCAAGTTCAGGAACCACACCACCGTATTCCTCGTGTATCTTCTGGCTGGCCACAACATTAGACAGTACTTTTTCGTTATGCATTACAGCAGCAGAAGTATCATCACAAGAGGATTCAATACCCAAAATGTAGATATCTTTTTTTTTCGGCATTTCTTTTGGAATAAAATTTGTTACTACAAAAATATAACTAAAAAAGACTATCAAAAAATTTAGAAAAATACTAGCGCGTTTTATTATGATCGTACTCCTGGTGCTATTAATAGCTTTTGTGGTACTTTCATTACCGGTAGTGCAGAATAAAATTGCCGGCAGACTCACTCAATTACTCAATGAAGAATTCAATACTCGAATTGATATTAGATCTGTAGATCTTTCTTTTCTGGGTAGTGTAAGGCTTGAAGGCGTATATATAGAAGATCATAAAAAAGACACTCTTTTTTATATAGAAGAACTGAGAACTTCTCTTCTAAGTGTGCGTAACGCGATGAATAACCAGCTTGATTTTGGAAGTGTCTCCATGAAAGAGATCACCATGAACCTGAAAACATACGAAAATGAGGTCGATACCAATCTGGATGTTTTCGTAGCCCTGTTTGAGGAGCCTTCTGATACGGTTTCCGGTAGAACCTTTCAATTGACAACCCGGAATATTTCTATTGAAAACGGAAGCTTTCGGCTCATAGATGAAAATGCATCTAAGCAAAAAATACTTGATTTTAATGAGCTTTATGCCAATGTATCCGACTTTACTATTACAGGGCCCAATGTAACTGCCCAAATAGAAAGTCTGGCATTTGATACCCAACAGGGTGTGAACGTAAAAGATATGAGTTGCCATTTTGTTTATGGTCTTGATGAGATGCGTTTTGATTCCTTCCATCTGCGTACTCAGTATTCCGATGTAAGTGCAGATATTGTTTTTAATTATAACCGTGAAGATTTTAAAGACTTTCTAAACAAAGTAAAGATAGAAATGGATTTTCACGATTCTGAAGTTTCTCTAAATGAAGTAAATACCTTTTACAATGAGTTTGGTGATGATAAGATCATTACCTTTTCTGCGGAAATTACCGGGGTGCTCAATGATTTTAATGCCAATGCCATGGAAGTAGAGTCTGGTAACACATTAATACGTGGAGATTTTGTCTTTAAGAATATTTTTGATTCTTCCAGACCTTTTTATCTAAAAGCAGGTATTGAGAATATTACATCCAGTTACACACAATTAAAAGGGTTACTTCCCGATATACTGGGTAAAACACTCCCTTCATCATTTGAGAAGTTTGGGCAGTTTACTATTAGAGGGAATACCACGGTTACCGAACAGAATATTAGTACTACCATTAACCTTTTTACAGACCTCGGCAGTAGTTACTCTGATATGAAACTTACCAATATTGAAGATATAGACAATGCATCTTACCAGGGGTTCATTTCGTTTATTGATTTTGATCTTGGTAGCTTTCTGGATGATCCCTCATTAGGAAAAGTGTCTTTAGATTTTGATGTAGATGGTAAAGGGTTTACAAAGGAAAACCTTAATACAGAAGTATCGGGCAAAGTATTTGGCCTTGTTTACAACGGATATAATTATAAAGACATACAGGTGGTTGGAATACTAAAAGATCAGCTTTTTGACGGTAATATGATTTCATCAGATCCCAACGCGACTTTTAGCTTTAAGGGCCTTGCTGATCTTTCGGGAGCAAAGAATGAATTTAATTTCATTGCTGTGGTTGACCGTGCTGACTTAAACAAGCTTCGTTTTGTTACGAGAGATAGACTTTCTGTTTTTAAAGGAACAGTGTATATGAACATGACAGCCAATACCCTTGATGATGCAGAAGGCACCATTGGTTTTCTGAGAACCAGCTATATAAACCAAAACAACGAGTACTATTTTGATGATTTCAAAATTACTTCAGAATTTTTAGAAGATGAACGCCGGCTGGAGATCAACTCGCCAGATATCATGACCGGAACCGTACAGGGTAAGTTTTCGTTCAGGGAAGTAGGAAAGCTTATTGAAAACTCCATTGGCAGTATTTATACCAATTATAGCCCCCATAAAGTTACCCCGGGACAGTATATGGAGTTTAACCTAAACATTTACAACAAGATCGTAGAAGTTTTCTTTCCGGATGTGGTATTTGGCCCCAATACTATCTTACGGGGCAATATGATTGCCGATAACGGAGATTTTAAATTAAACTTCAGATCTCCCCATATAGAAGCATTTGGAAAAACACTGGACAGTGTTCAACTCAGAATAGACAATAAAAACCCGCTGTTTAATACCTATATTGAAGTGGCGCATATGGATGCCGGCTTTTACAAAGCAAAAAACTTTAACCTAATCAATGCCACTATAAAAGATACTCTTTTCTTTAGAACAGAGTTTCAGGGAGGTAAGGAATACGGAGATGTCTATAACCTCAATTTTTACCATACCTTTAATGCGCAAAAAAGATCAGTAATTGGCCTGAAAAGATCAGATGTTGGCTTTAAAGGCAACAAATGGCAGCTTAATGAAAAAGGGAACAATAAAAATAAAGTAGTATTTAACCGCACTTTAGATTCTATTAGTATTCAGGATATAGATATGACCCTTAATCAAGAAGAGATCGTTTTGAGAGGAGAACTTATAGACTCTGTTTACAAAGATATCAAACTCAATTTCAGGAACGTATCTTTAGAAAAAATAAGCCCGGAAATAGACAGCCTTTATCTTTCCGGAAAGATTAATGGGTCTTTGAATATCTTGCAACGAAATACGCAGTATTTTCCTTCTTCCAATCTTATAATTGACAACTTTGCAGTAAACAAGTATCCTTTTGGGGTCTTGGATGTTTCCATATTAGGAAATGAGGATCTAACCAAATACTCAGTAGATGCCACTTTAATTAACAACAGGGTAAAGGCACTTAGTATCTTGGGCGATGTAGTATTTACTGAAAAAGAATCTTCATTCAACCTTTCCACGTCATTAGATAATCTCAATCTTGCACCTTTTAGTCCGCTGGGAGACGAAGTAGTCTCTGATATACGCGGTAATGTTTCCGGTGCCGCCCGTATTACAGGCTCTTTTGAAAACCCTTCGATTGACGGACAGCTTTTACTGGATAAAGCAGGGCTCCGCGTCCCATATTTGAATGTGGATATGGATTTTGATGACCTTTCTACCATTACCCTTTACGGGCAAACATTTGAGTTTTCAAATATACAGGTAACCGATACCAGTTTTGGTACTAAAGCCAGCCTTAATGGAGGTATTTCTCATAACCAGTTTTCAGACTGGTTCATGAACCTGAGACTAGACACCGAGAATGAGCGTTTTCTTGTGTTAAATACTGATTTTGATGAAGATGCTCTATACTACGGTACTGCATTCATGAATGGCTTTGCAGAGATAAGTGGCCCTACAGACGCTCTTACCATTCAGGTTATTGCAGAAACCAGCGAAGGAACATCTTTTAAGATCCCTATTAGCGATGTAACTACTATAGGCGATGCTTCATTTATTAATTTTATTGACAAGAATGAAACGGATAAAGAAGCACTGGAACGCAGATTACGGGAGTACAGCGGACTTGAACTGGAATTTGACCTGGATGTAAATCCTGCAGCAGAGGTAGAAATTGTGTTAGATCGCAAATCGGGAAGTACCCTGAGAGGACGGGGAGCCGGAAACCTTCTTATAGAGATCAATACCAATGGAAAATTCAGGATGTGGGGTGACTTTATTACCTTTCAGGGAGATTATAAATATAAATACAAAGGTGTTTTTGAGAGAGATTTCAGAGTGTTACCCGGGGGTACCATTACGTGGGACGGAGACCCTCTTAATGCAAACGTAAATATTGAAGCTGTTTACCGAACATCTGCCAACCCTGCAATTCTGTTAGATAATAACTCTATTACCCGAAGGATCGATACCGATGTAATTATTCATCTGGAAGGGCAGCTACTACAACCTAAAATAGATTTTGAAATAGATTTTCCCAATACCAATCCCGTTACCGTTGCAGAACTGCAATACCGCCTGGAAGATAAAAACCGTAGAGAATTACAGGCATTTTCATTGCTGTCACAAGGTACTTTTGTGAATGAAGTAACCCTTACTCAACAGGCCCTTGCCGGTAATATTGCCGGGTTTGCTTCCAGCTTCGTAAATGACATTTTTAACTCAGAAAACAGTAAGTTTGATCTGGGCTTTTCTTATGATGTAGGAGAAAGGAATCCCTTGGGTATTAATAATGGAGATCGTTTGGGAGTAACGGTATCTACGCAGATAAGTGACCGTATTCTGGTTAACGGCGAGATAGGAGTACCCGTAGGAGGAGTAACCGAATCAGTAGTGGCCGGAGATGTTGAAGTGCAAATATTGCTTAATGAAGAAGGAACCCTGAGTGCTAAGATCTTTAATAAACAAAATGAAGTACAACAATTTCTTGCAGATAGACAGGGGTACACTCAGGGAATAGGTTTATCGTATCAGGTAGATTTTAATACCTTTAAAGAGTTGATAAATACTCTTTTCAAGAAAAAAGATAAAGAAGAAATGATAGAGGTAGCCAAGAAGAAAGAGGCAGAAGCTCCTAAACTGGGTGAGGGGATCATTAATTTTTCGAATAAAAACCGAGAATAATACCCTTCAACAGGTTTAATTTATTTTTTTCCACAGTTTTATGATCACCCATGTACAAATTAACGTGATGCCAAATAAGATAAGGCCCAGAGACGTTTTTCCGTAAATAACATACCCTGTCCCTATGAGAAGGGCATATACGCCGGCCACTCCACAGAGAAAAGCACCTATTTTAAGCGGAAAACCTTTAAATTTAGATTCTTCACCAAAAATAAGCGTATTAAAAGAGGTCATAGTTTGCGCATCAGTAGCCGGGGTCAATAAGGTGACGAGCACCCAACCCACAGTAGTTACTAACACCCCTGTAACCAGTTTCCAGTGTGAGGCCATTTCGATAAAAGGAATATCCTGTTTTCCGTCAATAAAAAATATAATGGCAATGGTAAAAGACAGTAGCATAGCGGCTATTTCACTGTAGGGATTAATTCGTTTCCAGTACCATCGCAGTATGAAAAGCAAACCTGTTCCTGCGCCTATTTGCAGCATCAGGTCAAATGCTTCCCGGGCTTCTTCCAGTACAGTTGCCAGTAAAGCTGCCAGGATCATCATAACTAGAGTAGATAACCGTCCCACGCCTACCAGGTGTTTTTCGGAAGCTTCCGGATGGATAAAACGTTTGTAAAAATCGTTTACTACATATGAGCTCCCCCAGTTAAGGTGTGTTGATATGGTACTCATAAAAGCGGCTATAAGCGAAGTGATCACAATACCCAGTAGCCCTGCCGGCAAAAAAGTAAGCATAGCGGGATAGGAGAGGTCGTGCTTAATAAAGCTTTCTTTGAGGTTGGGAAACGTTTGTTGTAAGGAGGCCAGATCGGGAAAAATTACCAGAGAGGCCAGGCCAATAAGTATCCATGGCCAGGGGCGCAGGGCATAATGCGCCACATTAAAGAAAAGTACGGCCCAGGTAGCGTGTTTTTCATTTTTGGCAGCCAGCATCCTTTGCGCCACATACCCACCACCTCCGGGTTCAGATCCCGGATACCAGACGCTCCACCACTGTACAGCCAGAGGGATCAATAAAACAGGAATATATACTTCAGGTTTGCTAAAATCAGGAAACATAGAAAGTTTGTCTGTAACCTGTGGAACATCTAACAGTTTAGAAAGCCCGCCAATTTGCGGAAGGTCAATAATATAGATGGCAGCCCAGATACTTCCGGTCATTGCTATGATAAACTGAATAAAATCTGTGATCAATACCCCTTTTAGACCGCCTAACATTGCGTAGAAAACGGTTACCAATGATGCTATAAGAAGTGTTTGCCACTCATTAAAACCAAACATTACATGCCCTATTTTAATAGCAGCCAGGCAAACATTGGCCATGATCACGATATTAAAGAATACTCCCAGGTAAAGTGCTCTAAAACCTCGTAAAACGGCAGCGGCTTTTCCGCGATATCGCAATTCATAAAACTCCAGATCGGTGGTAATACCGCTTTTGCGCCAGAGCCTGGAATAGAAAAACACAGTGAGCATACCGGTTAAAAGGAAACTCCACCATATCCAATTTCCATATACACCTTCTTTTCGAACCAGTCCGGCAACAAAATTGGGGGTATCGGCTGCAAAGGTAGTAGCTACCATAGATACCCCTAATAACCACCAGGGCATATTACGACCCGACAAAAAGAAGGAGCTCGCATCTTTACCGGAGCTTTTAGAGGTTTTTATACCAATATATAATGAGAGTAAAAAAAAACCGATAATCAGCGCATAATCTATGGTAGAAAGCGTCATAAAATAAAACTTATTAACGAAAACGTTTGAAATCCCAAAACTATGTAAAATTAGAGAACCCAATCATAGAAAATTAAAATATGTTTGGTAGATTTACTTCTAAAATTTTTTTATGTCAGCAAGTATACACCGGGTAGCAGTACTTACTTCGGGAGGTGATTCACCAGGTATGAATGCCGCAATTCGTTCTGTAGTGCGTGCCTCCGTTTACCATAAATTAGAATGTGTGGGTGTTTACAGAGGGTATCAGGGAATGATAGAAGGAGATTTTAAGGAAATGAATGCCCGTAGTGTAAACAATATTGTTAACAAGGGAGGTACTATCCTTAAATCGGCACGTTCACAGGAATTCCGAACGAAAGAAGGGAGAAAAAAGGCATATGAGGCATTAAAGGCTGCAGGTATAGATGCTTTTGTGGTAATAGGAGGGGACGGGAGCTTTACGGGTGCCATGATCTTTAATCAGGAGTTTGGTTTTCCTGTAATGGGTATTCCGGGCACTATAGATAATGATATTTTTGGCACTAATTTTACACTAGGCTTTGATACGGCCGTTAATACGGTGGTAGAGGCCATTGATAAAATACGGGATACTGCCAGCTCTCATAACCGGCTGTTTTTTGTTGAAGTAATGGGTCGGGATGTAGGGCACATAGCACTTAATGCAGGAGTTGGTGCGGGTGCAGAAGAAATACTTATTCCTGAGGAGGACCTGGGGCTTGACCGTTTACTGGAATCACTGGAACGCAGCAGGAAATCAGGAAAATCATCCAGCCTGGTAGTGGTAGCCGAAGGAGATAAGATAGGTAAAAATGTATTTGAGCTTAAAGAATATGTTGAAGAGAACCTGCCTGATTATGATGTGCGTGTTTCGGTTTTGGGACATATGCAACGCGGAGGGAGCCCTTCGTATTTTGACCGGGTTCTCGCCAGCAGAATGGGTGTAAAAGCTGTAGAAAGCCTGCTGGAAGGCAAAACAAACTATATGGTAGGGGTTATTGATAATAAAATGGCGCTTACCCCGTTGGATAAAGCGATAAAAGGACATTCAAAAATTGATCTTGAACTACTTCGCGTATCTGACATAATGTCTATTTAATTTAAAAATACAATTAAAGAAATTATAAAATGGCAACATTAAAAATTGGTATTAACGGCTTTGGCCGTATAGGAAGACTGGTATTTCGTGCTACGGTTCAAAGAGAGAATGTAGAGGTAGTGGCAATTAACGATTTACTGAATGTAGAGCATTTGGCGTATCTTTTAGAATATGATTCGGTACATGGCAGATTCAACGGTACTATTGCCGTAGAAAATGAACATCTGGTAGTAAATGGAAAAAAAATACGGATCACTGCCGAAAGAGACCCGAAAAATTTAAAATGGGGTGAAGCAGGAGTTGATGTTGTTGCCGATTGTACCGGGATATTCACCACTTTGGAAACCGCACAGGCACATCTGGATGCCGGTGCCCGAAAAGTGGTAATTTCTGCCCCTTCCAAAGATGCTCCTATGTTTGTAATGGGTGTGAACCACCATGAAGTAAAACCTTCAGATGCTATTGTATCTAACGCTTCCTGTACCACAAACTGTCTGGCACCACTGGCAAAGGTGCTCAATGACACTTATGGTATAGATGAGGGACTTATGACCACCGTACACGCCACTACGGCTACGCAATTAACAGTAGATGGCCCTTCAAAGAAAAACTTTAGAGGAGGTAGAAGTGCCCTGCTTAATATCATTCCGGCTTCCACCGGAGCAGCAAAAGCAGTTACTAAAGTGATCCCTGAACTGAAAGGTAAATTAACAGGAATGGCTTTTCGGGTACCTACGGCAAATGTTTCGGTAGTAGATCTGACAGTGCGCCTGAAAACCGATACTTCTTATGAAGCCATCAAACAAACGATGAAAGCGGCTGCCGAAGGAGAACTGAAAGGTATTTTAGGATATACAGATGAGATGGTAGTGTCTCAGGATTTCATTGGTGACCCAAGAACCAGTATCTTTGATGCAGAAGCCGGTATAGAGCTGAATTCAAAATTCTTTAAATTAGTTTCCTGGTATGACAATGAAGCCGGATATTCTCATAAACTGGTAGATCTTGCAGAGCATATTAGTAAGCTTTAATTAAAGAACTTTTTAAAGAAGCGTCTGGTTAGAAAAAGCATGTACCCGGCCGGGGATAAAAAACGTATAAAATGATTTTAATAGTAGACAGTGGGGCAACCAAATCTGACTGGATTGCCATGGACCAAAACGGGAATCAGTTATTAATGACACAAACACTTGGTTTGAGTCCGGAAGTACTTACCCGCGAGATCATTGTTGAGCGGCTGGCTAATAATTTTGAGCTGTCTAAACACAGAAAAGAAGTAACCCAGCTTCATTTTTACGGTGCCGGATGCGGTACGATTCGCATGCGAAATTATTTGAAAGATATATTTTCTGAGTACTTTGTGAATGCCCGGATACATGTAAAAGAAGATACCTACGCTGCAGTTTATGCAACGGTTGAGAATAACCAGAGTGCCATAGTATGCATATTGGGAACGGGCTCTAACTGCTGTTTTTATGACGGGCATGAACTTTATCAAAAAGTAAGCTCTTTGGGCTATATATTGATGGATGATTGCAGCGGCAACTATTTTGGCAGACAATTGCTAAGAGATTTTTATTTCCACAAAATGCCACCCAGGCTCGCGGCAAAATTTGACCAGGAATACGATCTGGATGCTGATGTGATCAAGAACCACTTATATAAGCAACCTAATCCCAATACCTACCTGGCTACGTTTGCCAAGTTTGTAATACAAAACAAGAATGAAGTGTATTGCCAACAACTCATACGTAAAGGCATGAAACTTTTTATAGAAAATTCCATTAAGCAGTTTGATCAGGCCACAGAAGGGGTCCCCATTCACTTTGTAGGCAGCATTGCCTATTATTTGCAGGATGAGCTCAGGGAGGTTCTTCAGGAAAACAATTTAAGTTTGGGGCGTATTTTAAGAAGGCCCATTGACGGGCTGGTAGAATACCACCGATCTATTTTTGCCTAATAAACTGTTCTTATTAGAACCCCTATTTTACAGCGATCATAGAAATTTCTACGTTAACGTATTTAGGAAGGTTGGCCACCTCTACGGTTTCCCTGGCAGGGGCTGTACCTTCTGTAAAGTACATACCGTACACACCATTTACTTTACTAAAATCTTCCATGCTGCTGAGAAATATAGAGGTCTTTACCACATTTTCAAAAGTCATCTCTGCGGTTTCCAGTACGGCTTTTAAGTTTTGCATTACCTGCTCTGTTTCCTCTTCAACAGTACCTTTTACCAATTCTCCGGTAACAGGGTTTATAGCCACCTGTCCTGACAGATACAGGGTATTGCCACTTAAAATAGCCTGATTATACGGTCCCAATGGTTCGGGAGCATTTGGCGTTTTAATAACTTTTTTCATAACACAAATTTGTTTATTAAATAATATATCGATTTTAAAGTCTTCTATCGGGATCACGCCTTTTTTCCCATTTTACATCACTAAGGATACTTCCTTTGATACCGATAAAGAAGTACCAGGTGCCACTTTCTCTAAAAGGCTGCCAGTCAAAACTCATTCGCCAGGTATTCAGGTCTCTTTGAAAACCAAGGTTGGTAAAACCAAAGCCTTTTCTCACAAAGTCGTAGCTCGAGGAAAATCGTACTTTCCATTTAGTAGAAAGGGATATGTTGCCACTAAATTGAATAATATTGTTAGTGATTTCGTTTTGTCGGTTAGAGTTATTGTAATTCAGATTGTAACCAATACGGACGTCCCAGGGTATGTTGGTTCGGTAATTTTCAGAGGGTTCTTCTTCTTCATCACCATCTTCTTCTTCAAAATTTCGCCGTTGATTATCCCCAAAAGCAAATCCGTCTTGAAAGAATTGATCTGCGACCAGTTCATCAGCAGATCGTTGATCTTCTTCTTCACCATCTTTCTTTTTTTGAAATGTTTTATTAGAAAGTGCATAGCTTAGGGTAAGGTTGGCATTGGTCATTCTAAAAAGCCCCCCACCGTTGTTTACATTGAAAGTATTTATACGTCTTCCGGCATTGTCTATGGCATAAGGATCAAAGGTGGCTCCAAAGTTTACGCTCATTTTGTTATCAAAAAGCTGGGTCCCCCCTGTCATTCGTACGGGTGCTAATTGCAGTGAATCGGCCTCCAGATCGTAAGAGGTGTTAAAATTAAGGCTGTTCAATAACATAACCTTTTTAGGTTCGGTTTCGGTAGTGTCACGCGATTTTACTTTGGCCTCCAGCGTATTACTGAGTGCAAATGTGATGGAATTGGCATTTCGGCGATTAGGTACACCAAAAAGCCCTCCTTCAAATCTTGTAAACTCCCGTATCTCTCCGGTTTCGCTTGCAATATACTCTTCGTAATAGCGGTCTCCGGAAGGAGTAAACCCATAGGTGATTACCGGACGCATGGTATGGCGAATAGCCTGAATTTTACTTCCTTCTTTAAACCTGAAAGTTCCATAGATCGTGGTACCCAGACTGGCACCCAGATTGTATTGGCTAAACCGGTCAAAACCACTAATGGTATCAATGGGTACTTCGTTCAGGTCGGCATCAAAATCTCTTCTTTGTATGGTTCGCAAGGTCCATACATCATCATAGTTAGCATTAAGTGAAACACTCAGGTACTTGGCAACTTTAAAGTTGGTATTAATGGGAATAGTATGCCGGAAACCTACACGGGCATTTTCAAACATTTCACTTTTAAGGAACAGAGAGTCAGTAGTCTGCATTCTGTTTTCGGCTCGTCCGGTGTATTGGAAGTTAATGTTTTGAAAAATTCCTTTTTTAATGCCTTCTCTGGGAGCAAAGGGAAAAACACGCTCCATGTTTGCCTGCAATGTGGGAAGGGTGAGGTCTATTTGTTCTGTTTGCGTATTTTGTGAGTGCGTGGCTGTTAAACTAATATTTACTGAAGGGTATGCAGGAAATGTTTTGGAATATGAAACCGACGAATTAAGGGTGTTCTGTAAAAAATTAGGCGTATTTAACTGGTTAAGCGATTCCTGAAAGAAGTTGCTACTTCCCAGATTTACTGAAGAGGTAAACCGGGAATTAGGGTTTGCCTTAGGATCCTGATTATGGGACCACTGCAGGTTAAAGACACGTCGCTGGCTAAAATCTGAGAAACCTCTTTGACTGGTCAGGATGTTTTCATAACTGAAATTTAAGTTTCCGGAAAACCGATACCGTAAGGCATAAGTACTTTCTATCCGAACAGCATAACTTCCATTGGTGTAATAGTCACCTTTCAGTGCTAGATCTGCATAGTCGCTTATCGCAAAATAATACCCTCCATTCTGTAAAAAGAACCCCCGCTCATTCACCTGCCCAAAAGCGGGAAAAATAATTCCGGATGTCCTGCTCTGTGAAAGCGGGAAATAGGCAAACGGCACGGCTATAGGGGTAGGCACATCGGCAATATACATATTGCTGAATCCGGCAATTACCTTTTTTTTAGGTACAAATTTTCCTTTTCGTATGCGTATGTAATAATCGGGATTTTCCAGATCTTCATCGGTGGTGAGTTTTCCTTCTTTAAGGTAATACACCGAATCACTTTCTTTTTTGGTGAGTTCGGCAAATACCAGGACATTACCTCCGCTGGTAACACCTCCAAGACCTCCGGCCATTTGTTCGGAGCGTGATTTCCATATAAGTGCTTTTTCAGTATTGTAGTTAAAACGTATGGAATCTGGTTTTACTTCGTTTGAACCCTGTTTAAAATAAGGTGGCTGAATAAAATCGCCGGCCGAGTCTTTGATGCGTCCTGCATAGGCTTCATTTTTCTCGTAGTCAATTACAATAATACCGGCTTTTAATTCTGTATCCTGATAATAGACTTCGGCTTCATTATAAAGATATATTCTCTTTTCTTTCTGGCTTATACGCACATAGTCCTTTGCCTTGTATTTGATCTTATCCAGTAAAAGGGGAGGAGGTGCATTTACAGAATCTTTTTGAAGGGTGTCCTGTACAACGGGTGCAGGTAAAATAGAATCTAATTTTTTTTCCGGTAGTGAGTCTTTTACCGCAGGGATTTTCAGAGGTTTTCTGGCAGGCGGTTCTTGCGAATAGACACTGAGGAAAAAAAGAGATACAATAACAGATAAAAGTATGTAAGGTTGTTTTGCTTGCAAAGCTTTAAATCCTATTTTTGTAAAAACCTGGCTCAATTTTTGCCGTGTCAAACATACGTATATTTTTTTGTCCAAGACAAAGGTTTACCATTATTTTAATCTTTAATTATAACCGTGTTTAATAGTCATTATTTTATATTCAGTAAAAAAGGCCTTCCTTGGTTTATAATTCTTTTTATAACTACTGGATGCTTTTCCGTGGCTACCGTTGCACAGTCGGGTAAAGATACTTTTAAAGTAGTACTCGATGCTGGACATGGAGGCACGGATCCCGGAAATTTGGGTAGCGGCTACAAAGAAAAGGATATTGCACTTAAAATTGTACTCGCCGTAGGGGCTATGCTTCAAAAAGAAGAAGATATAGAAGTGATATATACAAGAAAGACGGATGTATTTGTAGATCTTTTTGTAAGAGGGAAGATCGCCAATGAGGCCAATGCCGATCTTTTTGTATCAGTACATTGTAACTCTCATAATTCTTCGGCAAACGGAACAGAAACCTTTGTTTTGGGTTTGGACTCAAACCGCCAGAATTTTGAAGTGGCCAAGGCAGAGAACTCGGTGATCTATCTGGAAGAAGATTATGAAACCAATTATGCCGGTTATGATATTAACTCTCCCGAATCGTTTATCGCCCTTACGCTTATGCAGGAAGAGTTTCTTGACCAAAGTATCATGCTGGCCAAGCATATTCAGGAGAACTTCACAAAAAAATTAAGACGAAAAAACCGTGGGGTAAAACAGGCCGGCTTTATTGTTTTGCATCAAACCTTTATGCCGAGTGTTCTGGTAGAAGTAGGTTTTTTAACCTATAAACCGGAAGGGCGCTATCTCAGCTCTGCTTCAGGCCAGGCCGAAATTGCAAGATCTATAGGAGCAGGGATTTTAGCGTATAAAAAGTCTGTTCAGGAAAATGTAGGCAGTGATTTCAGTTTTGAAAACAGTAGAGAAGAAGATGCTTCGTCAGTTTCAGGAACCAATGGCGTACCAGTTGCAGATAAACCTGCTGCCAACGCAGTTTTTAAGGTTCAAATTGCTGCAGGTAGTGCCGCATTGGAATTAGAGCCTTCTAACTTTAAAGGGCTCGAGCCACTTTCAAAAGAAAGTTTTCCGGGCGGCTATCGTTATTTTTACGGGGAGACGCATGCATTTGATATGGCAAAGGAACTACAGGCAACCGCCATTGCCAAAGGCTATTCCGGGGCCTTCATTGTAGCTTATAGAGACGGTAGTAGAATAACTGTGGAAGAAGCTATTAATAACCGTTCAAATTAATCACAATTTTATTGAAATTATTTCTAATTTTGTTCGGAACCGAAAAACGAAACATTTGAAACTCTCGCGGGAAATTAAGACAGCTATTATCGTGTTAGGCGGAATCCTTCTATTCGTTTTAGGGTTCAGCTACCTGAAATCAAATCCTATCTTTAAAAACTATCGTACCTATTATGTGCTCTATGACCATGTGGGGGGGCTGGCCGTAGGTACCCCGGTCACTCTTAATGGATTTTCTGTAGGCCATATCAAAGATATTCGGTTTAAAGACCTTACTGGGAAACTATTAGTGACTTTTACCATAGAGAACGATTTTGAATTTTCACAACACAGCATTGCGCAACTATACGATACCGGTATTATTGGAGGTAAAGGGATACAGATCATACCGGTTTTTGACGACTCTCCTTTTGCTAAATCCGGAGACACCCTTCAGGGTGACACAAAACCCGGTCTTACCGAATTGGTGACCCAAAAACTCACCCCACTGGAAAAAAAACTCGGTGATATGCTGGTAAGTGCCGATTCTGTGCTTGTAAATGTGAACGGTATTTTAGATGATAAGACCAAGAAAAATCTTCAAAACAGCGTTGCAGAACTATCAGAAATAACCTCTAGCTTTAAAAAGATCTCCACATCTGTGGAAGAGCTGGTAGCCGGTAATAAAGATAAACTTGATGAAACTTTAGGGAACGTCCGGAATTTGTCGTCCAACCTTTCGCGTATATCAGATTCTTTAGCGGCTGCTAATTTCGGAAAAACTATAAAAGATCTGCAATCATCTATCACCCATATAGAAAAAACACTTTCGGGAATCGCTGAAGGAGAAGGCTCTATAGGAATGTTGATGAAAGATAAAAAGCTATACGAAAACCTCGCAAATGCTTCACAGCAACTGGAACTTCTTATGGAAGATATGAGGTTAAATCCAAAAAGATACGTACATTTCTCACTCTTTGGGAAAAAGCCCAAACCGTATGAACCGTCTGCATCTGAAAATCAGGAAAACGAATAACTATGACCAGCTACTTACCCAACATACTTTTTGCTATCATTCTTCTTGCCGGGGTACTCTTTTTTGCCAGAAATGTAAAAAAGCTTATCCGCAATATAAAGCTGGGGAAAGATATAGATGTTAGCGGTCATCGTTCAGAACGATGGAAAAACATGATCATGATTGCTTTGGGCCAACAAAAAATGGTGGTACGCCCCATAGCAGGGCTATTACATCTCATTGTATATGTGGGGTTTGTGATCATCAATATTGAAGTGCTGGAAATAATTATTGACGGTCTCTTTGGCACACACCGTATCTTTTCAGGTATGGGTGTAGCTTATAATATTCTTATTGGTTCATTTGAAATACTGGCATTACTTGTTATTGTAGCAGTAGTAGTTTTCTGGATACGAAGAAATATTATCAGGCTTCAGCGTTTTATTAAACCTGAAATGGAAGGATGGCCCAAAAAGGACGGGAACCTGATCCTCTATTTTGAAGTAGTTTTAATGACCCTGTTTCTTACCATGAACGCTACTGACTATCAGTTGCAACAAATGGGAGCTGCTCATTACAGTGAAGCAGGTGCTTTCCCGGTAAGTAAATGGTTGGGGCCTTTGTTTTCAGGCATGTCAGAAACTACATTGATAATGGTAGAGCGCGGCGCGTGGTGGGGGCACATAATAGGGATATTGATCTTTCTCAACTATTTGTACTATTCCAAGCATCTTCATATTTTGCTTGCGTTCCCGAATACTTTTTACGGAAGAGTAACTCCTCAGGGACAGTTTAATAATCTGGAGTCGGTAACCAAAGAGGTAAAACTGATGATGGATCCTAATGCAGACCCGTTTGCGGCTCCTGCGGAAGATGCACCACCTCCCGAAAAATTTGGAGCATCTGATGTGCAAGATCTCTCATGGGTACAATTGTTAAGTGCCTATACCTGTACTGAATGTGGCAGATGTACCAGTGAGTGTCCGGCAAATCAAACCGGTAAGAAATTATCACCCCGAAAGATCATGATGGATACCCGTGACAGACTTGAAGAAGTAGGTAAAAACATAGATGCTAACGGAGGCACGTTTAAAGATGACGGAAAGCAATTGTTAGATAATTATATTAGCCGGGAAGAGTTATGGGCCTGTACATCGTGTAATGCCTGTGTTGAGGCATGCCCGGTAAGTATAGATCCGCTTTCCATTATTCTTGAAATGCGCAGATATCTTGTAATGGAACAATCGGCAGCACCGGTTGAGCTCAATAACATGATGACCAATATAGAGAACAACGGTGCTCCCTGGCCCTACAATCAAATGGACAGGCTAAACTGGAAAAATGAGACGTAACCAAAAATACCAAATCAATGAAAAAGGAAGATGTTGAAAAGCTATTGCATAAAAAACTGGAGGAAGGTGCTCATGTAAGCCCTGTGCTTCCTAAGGGTATTAAAAACTATCTTATTGATATTGATGGTACTATATGTGATGATATTCCTAATGAAGAACCTGAGCGAATGGCTACTGCCAGTGTGTACCCCGATGCATTAAGAACACTTAACAAGTGGTATGATGAAGGTCATATTATTTGTTTTTTTACTTCGCGTACAGAATCGCATAGAGAAGTTACTGAAACATGGCTAAAAAAACATGGGTTTAAGTACCACAGTATGCTTATGGGGAAACCCAGAGGAGGAAATTATCATTGGATAGATAATCATTTGGTAAAAGCCACACGATATAATGGTAAGTTCACCGATCTTATTGAAAAAGAAGTTACTATTCAGGTTTTTGACGATGGAAAACACGATTAATAAATATACAGGCTGACTCCCGATATACCCTACAGCCTGCCTTTATAAAATTGACTATGAGCGAAAAAATTTTGAAAGTCCCAACGATGGCAGAGTCCCTTGCAGCCGGAAAACAACCCGAAGTTCTTTTTTGGGTTGGGTGTGCAGGCAGTTTTGACGACAGGGCGAAAAAGATCACCAAAGCTTTTGTAAAACTTCTCAATAAGGCAAACGTAGATTTTGCTGTTTTGGGAACCGAAGAAAGTTGTACGGGAGACCCGGCCAAGCGCAGTGGTAATGAGTTTTTGTTTCAAATGCAGGCCATGACCAATATTGAAGTAATGAATGCCTATGAAATAAAAAAAGTAGTTACCGCTTGTCCGCATTGTTTCAATACTATTAAAAATGAGTATCCTGCATTGGGAGGCACCTATGAAGTAATGCACCATACACAATTTTTAAAAACACTTCTTGATGATGGAAGATTAACCGTAGAAGGAGGTTCTTTTAAAGGGAAACGTATTACTTTTCACGATCCCTGTTATTTAGGAAGAGCAAATAATATTTATGAAGCTCCCAGAGAGCTGATCACAAAACTGGAAGCCGAACTGGTAGAGATGCGTAAATGTCGCAAAAACGGATTGTGTTGTGGGGCAGGAGGGGCACAAATGTTTAAAGAAGCTGAAAAAGGAGATAAAGAAGTAAATATAGAACGTACTGAACAGGCCCTGGAAACAAAACCGCAAATTATTGCTGCCGGATGTCCGTTTTGTAATACCATGCTTACCGATGGTATTAAGAATAAAGAAAAAGAGGCCGAAATCCAGGTGATGGATGTGGCAGAACTTATAGCGAGTGCAGCAGACCTGTAAAGAAGAGAGAAAGATGATAGCAGATTTTAAAGACCTGCCAGATACATCACGCGTATGGATATATCAGGCAAATAGGGGATTTTCAGATAAGGAAATAGCTGAGATAAAACCAAAACTGGAAAACTTTTTACAGGAATGGACAGCGCATGGGGCCCATTTAAAGGCCGGATATGAAATACGATATAATCGTTTTATAATTATCGCACTAGACCAATCTCTAAACGGTGCTTCAGGATGTTCAATAGACACTTCTGTCCGGTTTATCAAAGAACTGGAAAAAACCTATAATGTAGATCTGTTAGATAAGATGAATGTATCGTTTAAACAGGGAGCTTTCGTGGCGTATAAGCCATTAAGCGATTTTAAGAAGATGGTGAAAGACAGAGCCGTAACCGGAGAAACCGTTGTTTTTAACAATCTGGTGGTAAATAAAGGAGAGTATGAGGAACACTGGGAAGTGCCCGCTAAAGAAAGTTGGCATGCCCGGTTTCTGAACTAAATCATATAATAGTAGCCTTATAACAAGGTGTTTCATAACCCATACCAATGCTTTTTGGCACTGTTTTGGTGGTAGATAAACTATGCGAACTTTTTTCAGGATTATTTGTTTTTTTTACATGTTTACAGGGTTTGCCCAATCCCAAGGGCAACATCCGCTAATTACGGCAGACTCTACAGCTCAGGCACAGTGGGTTACCGGTATATATGACTCGCTTACCCTTGATGAGAAGATAGGGCAGTTGTTTATGGTAGATGTTTTTTCTTCAAAAGGAAAAGCCCATACAGACCAGATTAAAAAACTAATTCGCGAGTATCACCTTGGCGGGGTTATTTTTTCTAAAGGCGGCCCCGTAATGCAGGCTCAAATCACAAACGAGTTTCAAGAAATTTCAAAGGTACCCTTACTGGTGGGCATGGATGCCGAATGGGGCCTGGCTATGCGGCTCGATTCTACTTTTGCATTTCCTTATAATATGACCCTGGGCGCCGTAAAGGATCTCGACCTCATTGAACAGGTAGGAAAAAGAATGGGCTGCCATGCTGCAAGACTGGGGGTACATATCAGTTTTGCCCCCGATGTTGATATAAATACCAATCCCAGAAATCCAATTATAGGGAACCGTTCTTTTGGTGAAGACCGCTTCAATGTAACCCAAAAAGCTATTGCCTTAATGAAAGGCATGCAAAGTACCGGCGTACTTACCTGTGGCAAACACTTTCCCGGACATGGCGATACCGAATCAGATTCTCATCATACCCTGCCCACTATCTCTTTTTCAGAATCCAGAATTGATAGTGTAGAGTTGTATCCTTACAAACAACTTATTAATGAAGGGCTCGAAAGTGTCATGATAGCGCATCTTAATGTTCCGGCACTGGAAACCCGTGATGAATATCCTTCTTCGATCTCAAAAAAAATAGTCACCAACCTTTTGCAGGAGAAACTAGCTTTTAAAGGACTTACTTTTACAGATGCCCTTAATATGAAAGGAGCCAGTAATTTCTCTTCTCCGGGCGATATAGATCTCGCCGCTTTTATGGCCGGTAATGATATACTGCTTATTCCGGAAGATGTTCCCAAAGCCCATGCAAAACTTAAAGAAGCTTTTGAACAGGGAATTATTACCAAAGAAAGACTGGCCCACTCTGTGAAAAAAATACTGATGGCTAAATACAAGGCCGGCCTGCATACTTTTACTCCCGTAAACACTGAAAACCTGGTTGAGGATCTCAATACGATTGAAGATAGTGTGCTTTTTGAAAAAGTAACTGCGCGTTCCCTGACCACAGTAAAAAATGACCTGGACCTGATACCTATTCGTAACCTCCAAATCAAAAAAATTGCGTACGTGCCTTTAGGAGATGCCCCGGGAGATGTCTTTTTACGTACAATGCAGCAATATGCCAGAGTTGACAAAGTTCAGGGAGAGAACCTGCCACAGATAATGGAAAAGCTTGCCTCATACAATCTGGTAGTAGTGGGACTGCACAGATCAGATGCTACTCCCTGGCAACGTTATGAATTTACTGCTAAAGAACGCGTATGGTTGCACGAAATTGCACGAAAACACAATGTAATACTAGACCTTTTTGTCAAACCCTATGCTTTATTAGATGTAAATACTATAAGCAACATCGAGACCATAGTAGTGAGTTATCAAAATAATCAGGTATCACAAAAACAATCTGCCCAGC
Source organism: Ascidiimonas aurantiaca (assembly GCF_037646345.1). NCBI lineage: Bacteria > Pseudomonadati > Bacteroidota > Flavobacteriia > Flavobacteriales > Flavobacteriaceae > Ascidiimonas > Ascidiimonas aurantiaca. Next base: position 325,189 of record NZ_JBBEWR010000001.1, read on the forward strand.
TTTTGTTTGGAGCCATACCTTCTGTTGGGGTTCTGCCTGTAACCATTCAGGACACATTGCCTGTAAATACCTCATTAACCACAAATACCCTTTCGCGTTTGTCTTATGGTATCCCCGAGAGTGTAGGTTTACGAAGTGAGGTACTCAAAAAAATAGATTCGGTAATGAAACGGGCTATAGATTCTATGGTTGTGCCGGGAGCCCAAATATTGGTAGCCAGAAAAGGGAAAGTGGTCTATCATAAAAGTTTTGGAAAAACTGATTATAGTGCAGGAAAAACAATTACTTCAGACCATATATACGACCTGGCCTCATTAACCAAAATACTGGCCACTTTACCAATGGTTATGAAACTCGAAGAAGAGGGGCATTTATCTCTGTATTCTTTGCTCAAAGATTTTTACCCTCCGGCAAAGGGAACCAATAAAGAAAATATTACTTTACTGGAAATGCTTACACATTTTGGCAGATTGAAACCCTGGATACCTTTTTATCTTCATACGCTGGACAGTGTTTCTGGAAAGCCCTCACCGATATTCTATCGAAACCGGGCCAATGATCTTTACAATACCAAAGTAGTCGGGAATTTATATATACGAAAAGATTATCAGGACACCATACGAAACCGTATTTTAGAAACCGATTTGCTTCGAAAACGCGAATATCGCTATAGTGACCTGCCGTATTATATACTCAAAGAAGTAGTTGAAGGTATCTATAGGGAACCTTTGGAAGTACTGGTGCAGGAACAGCTTTATCGTTCCCTGGGCGCTTATAATACCACCTATAAGCCTTTGGAGAAATTTTCCCGTGATCGCATAGTACCTTCAGAAAAAGATACCTATTTCAGGCACCAGGTAATACATGGGTATGTTCACGATATGGGAGCAGCCATGCAGGGAGGTGTAGGCGGGCATGCCGGGCTGTTTGGCAATGCCAATGATGTTGCTAAAATAATGCAAATGTATCTTTGGGATGGCTATTACGGAGGGAAAAGGTATTTTAAAACACGTACAGTAGATCGTTTTAATAAATGTTATTTCTGCAAAGTAAACAACCGGAGAGGGGCCGGGTTTGACAAACCTCAGCTTGAAGAGGTGGGCCCTACCTGCGGATGCGTATCTATGAAAAGTTTTGGGCACAGCGGTTTTACCGGAACATACACATGGGCCGACCCTGAAAATGAAATAGTTTATGTATTTTTATCCAACAGAACCTATCCTACATCTGAGAATAAAAAACTCATTAAAGAGGGAACACGTACAGTAGTGCAGCAAATTATCTATGATGCCATAACTAACCAGATAAAATAAATATGAAAATCGCAATTGTTTGCTATCCAACATTTGGAGGAAGTGGGGTGGTCGCTACAGAACTTGGAATAGCCCTTGCTAACCGTGGGCACGAAGTACACTTCATTACCTACAGGCAACCTGTGCGACTTGCATTGCTTACCAGGAATATTCATTTTCATGAAGTACATGTGCCCGAATATCCACTTTTTCATTACCAGCCTTATGAACTGGCACTTTCCAGTAAACTGGTTGATATGGTAAAGCTGTATAAAATTGAACTGATGCATGTACATTATGCCATTCCCCATGCCTATGCAGGGTATATGGCAAAAAAAATGCTGGAAGAAGCGGGTATTACCATCCCTATGGTTACCACTCTACACGGTACAGATATTACCCTGGTAGGGAACCATCCATTCTATAAACCAGCCGTAACCTTTAGCATCAATAATTCTGATGTAGTGACATCAGTTTCCGAAAGTCTCAAAAAAGACACCCTGCGTTTTTTTAACATTCGGAAAGATATTCATGTAATACCCAATTTTATCGATGCCTCAAAATATGCAATGACTTTTACAGATTGCCAGCGTGATATGATGGCAAAACCTGAAGAGCGTATCATTACGCATATCAGTAATTTTAGAAAGGTAAAAAGGATTCCCGATGTTATTGACATCTTTTACAGGATACAGGAACGTATTCCTGCTAAGTTAATTATGGTGGGAGAAGGCCCTGAAAAGGAACGGGCCGAATACCAGTGTGAAGAACTTGGAATTGGCGAAAAAGTTTTATTTTTAGGTAATAGTGGCGAAATTGATCGTGTGCTTTGCTTTTCAGACCTGTTTTTACTGCCTTCGGAAACCGAAAGTTTTGGTCTGGCAGCATTAGAAGCTATGATTAACAGAACTCCGGTAATTTCAAGTAATACAGGAGGTATTCCGGAAGTAAATGTACATGGTGTAAGTGGTTTTTTAAGCAAAGTAGGAGATACGCATGATATGGCACACAACGCGATCTCTATTTTAAAAGATCTTAAAACCCTGGAAAAGTTTAAAACCAATGCCCGAAAGGAGGCACTTAAATTCGATATTAATATCATTGTACCTCTCTATGAAGGTATATATCAAAAAGCTTTTGCAACCGCTTTATAAATGCTGAAAACGATATTTACATTATTGAAGATCATGATACCAATGGGCATTTCTATTGCTGTGGGTATCCATACCCCTTTTGTTTTGCAGGAACGGCATCAGCTTATTATTGAAGATACGACCGGAGGGCCGCAAGAGCCACAAATACTGGTTATTAAGGACCCAGGTACTTTAAAAGCTTTTTACCGACAGGTCAATAAAACCCGAAAACCTGGATTAGCAGTACCCAAAATCGATTTTGCCAATGAATTTATAGTAATATTGTGCATGGGTACCAGAAAATCTCTTGGATATTCAACCCGTATCACTCATACAGAAGTTAAAAACAAAATACTTACTGTATATGTAAAGGAAACAATACCTAATGATACTTCGGCCTATGTTCTTACAGAGCCTTTTAGTATCTATAAAATAAATGGGGTATATGAATCGGTAGTTTTCAAAAAAGAGCCCTAAACTCTTTTAAGAAGCCTTTTGGTTTTTACCTATTGACTTTTATTGAGAATTTGAATTTTAGACTTCTCCCAAAAAATAATTTAAACTATTCAGGCAGTTAACATAACAAAAACAGTATTTCAAAGATTTTTTTTGATATACAAAATAAAATCTTTGATCTTTAGACCGCAGTATTGAAACCTAGAACTAAATCAAGCCCTGTTTTGGTCAAAATACTTCTGCTTACTAAATAACAATTGAGAGTATGTTATTTAATTCTGAAGATTTTTTTATTTTTTTGCCAATAGTTTTTTTAATCTATTGGTTTGTGCTCCATAGAGATCTGCGTTTGCAAAACTTTTTTATTCTGCTGGCAAGTTATGTTTTTTATGGCTGGTGGGATAGCCTTTTTTTACTATTAATCATATTTAGTTCTTTTCTCTGTTTTACCGTTTGCCTGTTATTAAGAAGTAATAAAAATCAAAGAACACGTAAGCTTCTTTTATGGTTTGGCATCTGTGTGAATCTGGGCTTTTTCGGTTTTTTTAAGTACTACAACTTCTTTTTGGAAAGCTTTACAAATGCGTTTACTTTTTTTGGAAATACCCCGCAAGTAAGTACACTACAAATGGTACTTCTTATAGGTATCAGTTTTTACACATTTCAAACGCTTAGCTATACCATAGATGTTTACCGAGGCAATTTGAAACCCACGAAAGATCTGGTCGCATTTGCATCATACGTTAGTTTTTTTCTGCAGTTGCTGGCATGCCCTATTGAAAGAGCGATATATCTTTTACTGCAATTTTATAAACAACGTTCTTTTGCGTGTAAAAAGGCTACCAATAGACTTCGCCCCATATTACGGGATCTTTTCAAAAGATTAGCTGTAGCAGATTTGGGTGCTAAATATGCTACTGTGACTGAAAATTATGAAATGCAAAATAAAATTTTAGTATTCAGGCCGGATTCACAGGTTAGAATTATAGATTTGTCTAAAAAAGCCGGTTTTCAAACTGTTGTTCTAGAAAAAAAAGAAGGTAGTACCTCATCTTTTGAACACAATAGTTACTGGACATGTCATGGTTATCGGCAAACGACTGCTCAGGTAGCACAAAAGCTCAAACCTATTCAGCTTTAACCCATAATATTTAAAATATGCTTTTTAATTCGCTGGAGTTTTTTATCTTTTTACCCGTTGTATACCTGCTATACTGGTTTGTCTGCAATCGTAATCTCAGGCTCCAAAATATTCTGGTATTAGCAGCCAGTTACTTTTTTTACGGCTGGTGGGACTGGCGTTTTCTTATACTTATTCTTTTAAGTACTGTTGTTGATTTTTATGTAGGTCAGGCCATATCTAAAAGTGAGGCACACAAACGCAGAAAACTGTGGTTATGGGTAAGTGTGATATTTAATGTAGGACTGCTTGGGTTTTTTAAATACTTTAATTTTTTTATTGATTCCTGGGTTGATATGCTTACCATGATGGGGTGGCAATCTCAAAGTACCTGGACACTACAGGTAATTCTACCTGTGGGTATCTCATTTTATACCTTTCAAACCATGTCCTATTCGTTTGATGTTTACTATAAACGGCTGGAACCTACCAGAGATTTTATATCCTTTGCGGCCTTTGTGGGCTTTTTTCCTCAATTAGTAGCGGGACCCATAGAGCGGGCATCAAACCTTTTATCACAAATTACCAATAAGCGTATTTTTAATTATGAACAATCAGTAAGCGGTATAAAGCTTATTTTATGGGGATTGTTTAAAAAACTTGTTATTGCAGATGGGATTGCTCCTGTGGTAGATGATATTTTTGCCAATTACGGCACCTATCCTGCATCTACTTTGATTTTGGGAGTAACGTTGTTCAGTTTTCAGGTATATGGTGATTTTAGCGGGTATTCAGATATAGCAATTGGTTGTGCCAAACTATTTGGGGTAGAACTTATGTCTAATTTCAAATTCCCTAATTTCTCCAGAAACGTAGCCGAGTACTGGCAACGTTGGCATATCTCATTATCTACTTGGTTCAGACATTATTTATACATTCCTCTGGGAGGCTCCAGGGTAGGGAAGCTAAAATCCGTTCGTAATATTGTCATTATTTTTCTGGTATCCGGTTTTTGGCACGGTGCCAACTGGACCTTCATATTCTGGGGAGGGCTGCATGCACTTTTCTATATTCCTGTTTTTTTAATGGGGAGAAACCGTATTTATATGGACAATGTAGTAGCTGAAAAAACCTGGTTACCCTCGGTAAAAGAGATGTTGCAAATGTTCTGGACGTTTGTACTGGTAACCTTTTCAAGGGTATTCTTCCGTTCGGAATCGCTAACCGACTCTTTTGGATATCTCAACCGGATTTTTAATGATTTCCGATATGAAGCCTATTCGCACCCGTTGGGGTACCGCATGATAGATTATTATGTACTCATAGCTTTATTTGTGTTGTATGAGTTTAGAATTCGACGTGATGAACGTTCTCCGTTCAAGTTCAAATCGCCCGTAGTGAGATTTGTTGTGTATTCTATTGTACTATTGGGTATATTATTATTTTACGACAGTAATGTTGACAGATCCTTCATTTATTTTCAATTCTAAGAACCATGAAAAAATTACTTTTAAAAAGTGCTTTATACGCTATATTGTTGCTTCTTATGCTGGAAGTATGGGTTCGTATTTTTCATCTCAGTAAAGACAATCCTGTTCGTTTTATTGATGAAAAGAAAGTGGAGAAATGGATGCCTGATCAACAGGGGCATTCGGTAACCGGAAACCGTCGTCAGAACTTCTCGGAATATTCTATAAACCGCTCTGGCTTTAATTCTTATCGGGAATTTAGCCCGACCAAAGAAAAAGTAGAGATTGCACTGGTAGGTGACTCGTTTATAGAAGGGTTTCATCAAAATTATTACAATTCTACAGGAAAGAAAATTGAGAACAAACTCCTCGGGATAGAAGTGTATGAATACGGGTATGCCGGCTATGATATGGCCGATCAGTTACACCTTATCCATGCTTATAAAGACAAGTTTGATCTTATTGACTATGTGATCCTGGGAATCAAGTTTTCAAATGATCTGGGAAGGGGAAGCTATTACAATGTAGCCTCCCGTATGAAGTTTGAACAACCTTTTTACCGTATTATCCGAAAGAGTAAATTATTAGTCTATACACAAAATATAGGAGGACTGGACCCGGTAAGGGATCTGGCAACGCGTATTTTCTCTGTTGGTAAAACGAAAACCTCAGAGAAAAAAGAACCTACGCCGGAAGAAATCCGACAACAGGATGAAGAATACCTCAAAAACCTCAAAAGCCTTATGAATGAGTTTGGTTTTGACAAGGAGCGTTTTGTATTTTTGTTAGATAGCCGTGCAACAAGTAGGATTTTTATAGACTTTTTACATGAAAGTAATATTAAATACATAGACTTTGCCGATGAGTTCGCAAAAGCAAAACGATCTACAGACCTCATTTATGACAAGCACTGGAACAACTATGGAAGAGAGCTTATTGCGCGGGTGATCACTTCTTATATCAAGGAGCAGGAGGAAATAAAGAACAGGAATTAATTTTTTGGGTTTCGCACTAGAATTTCATCATCGTACCGTAACATCATAAGTTGATCTTCCCATATATCAAAACGTTCAGGTAAGGTAGCATTACATAGATATTCATCAATAAGCCAGCCAGGGTAATTGGCCCCTGAAAGATAGGAGAGTGGGAAGCCTCCGCCAAAGCGCGGATTTATCTCGATGCCTTTTACATCTCCCGTTTTTTTGTTCATAAATAGTTGAATAGTAATACAACCGCGTAAACCATCTATTTGCAGCATGTGCTCTTTTAAAAAAGCAACCAGTTTGTTCTTTTCTGTTTTACTTTTGCTTACCTCTCCTTCGCGCACTTCCATACGTTTTCGGGGTACAGCGCATATAAGTTTTCCATGACGGGTATAGTAGAGGTCACAAGTGTATTCATCAAACAAAGTATGATCGAGATATTCCAGGAACATAAGGTTGGTATCTCTAAAAAAATAGGGCATTATTTGTTCCTTTTTATGAACAATATGTGTATTTATGCTCCGACTCCCGTCAAAAGGCTTTACAAAAACAGGTAATTTAAAATGTTCTTTAGAATATTCTCGGGGGTGACTTATATTTCTCTGAGCAAAAAAAGAATGTGTTTCCCGTTTGTTAGCAAAGCATTGAATGCGAGACTCATTAGAGATCACTATCTGTACTCCTTGTTTGGCAAATAACGAACGATTCTTAGACAGCACCGGCAACTCGGTATCGATGGTAGGAATTAAAAGTTTTACGGCATTTGTTTTACATAGTACCAGTAACTGTTTTACATAATCAGGGTGTGTGGCTCTGTGAACTCCAAAATAACCGTCTGCCTTATAACTGGCAGGAGCAAATTCAGGATTCATATCGGTAATGAATACTTTTCCGTCAGGAAAACGCTTTTTAAGCTCTTTTTTAAAGCTTTTAATTAAGGAAACCCTCCTGCCTGCAGAAGTAATAAGTATATTCATTTGATTAAACGAAAATAAAAGCGATACGAAACAACAAACAGTTTTAACAATATGCTACGGTTGAAAACAAAAATAAGCAAATCATGCACGGGTCTGTCAAAAGGTTTTTTTCCGGTACGCTGAATAGGGTAGGCCCCATATTCATGCAGCACTTTCAATAATGGCATAAGCGTATGTAACTTTAATGAAGATCTTGTAAAACGGATTATGAGAAGGAACGTGTACCACTGTTGTTTTACTGTTAGCCTGTTTTTACAGGCACTCTCCAAAGAGTATTTACCAGAAAGTGTTTTCTTTAATTCTTCAATACGGGCAATACCATGCATAATACTTTTTATGAAAATCTCAAGATGCCCTTTTGTGAAAAGTCGCGTGATAGAGGTTTCATTTTTTCGGTACCGATGTATAGAAACCGGTACCTGAACGGTGCGTTCTGCTTTTAGATACAAAGCCGGAGTGTAAAAACTATCCTGAATAAATAAAGAGGGTTCAAAACAAAGCTTTGTGCGCAACAAAAAGGAGCGTTTAATAATGTAATACCAAATTTCGGAACTATAGTGATTATTAGCCAGGAACGACAGGCCTGTTTCCGGTTCCTTATCGTGGCATTGCCATTCGGTATGAGAGCGTATTTCTTTCTTTCCTGGCCCGTGCGCAACTGTTTCCGATCCAAAACGCAAAATATCTGCATTCTTACGCGAAGCGCAGGCTATTATTTTACTCATTTCACAACCCACCAGATAATCATCTGCATCCAGAAAATAAATATAATCTCCCATACTTTTGGAAAGCCCTAGATTGCGTGCACTGCCTACACCGGTGTGCGGTTGTTGAAGTAAATAAATATTGGTATATTGACGGGTATAATCTTCAACAATTTCCGAACTTTTATCGTTAGAACCATCGTCTATAACCAGTACTTCGTATTGATCTGTATATAGGTCCTGCCTTACAATACTTTCAAGGCAATCTGCTATGTACTTTTCATTATTAAATACGGGTATGATATAACTGAGAAGCATACAAGTGCATTGTTAAATAACGCGAACGTTTTTGAGGTTCTCTATATGAGTTATACGTAATAACTACTGCTATAGATGTACAAAAATGAAAAAAAAGATGGGTATTCTTTGTAAAAAAGGTTAAGAATTTTTATCGTGTTTTGTTCAGGTGCCTTTAAAACAATTTTCTTGTCATTAATTAATATACTTTTTTCAAAGAAAATGGGGTTAACTGGTTCTGTAAAAAGGGAAATAGTTTGCTTCGATGGTATTGGTAATTACCTGAATATCATTAATATTTTTTTTGAGCAATAACTCTTTGTACACTTTTTTATTTACGATCTTTCTACCTGTATAATACACAACATCCGGATCTTTCGGGAAGAATGACTTTTTGTATTTATAGAGTCCGTCATTATCTTCGCGTCCGCCTCCCAGGGAATAAAACTTTTTTCCCTGTTTCCGACCCCATTTCAAAACTTCGAGTTTCAAAAAGTCGTTAGGTCTGCTACTAAAATAGTTGGCATCGGTACCTCCTAAAAACGAATATACCGTATCTCTGGATAATAGGATAAACTCAGAAGAAATAGGGATCTCATCTTTATAAATAATTGCAATTACACAAATTTTTGGGTTCTGTGCGATCACGGTCTTGAAGTAATCGAGTTTATAAAAGTACCTTTCATCAGCATTATTGCGTTGCATGGTACTAATATAAATATCATAAAAGGTTTTTATGATCTCTTCGGGAATGTCTTTATAATATATTTTACACATGAGTTGCTCCTGTAGAGCTCTTCTGTAATTATTTCTTCCTTTGGATTTCAGGTTTTCCCATTGTTCTTTCTCGTCTCGTATAACTCCCATCACATTGTTAAGGGTGTGTACTAATGTACCGGTATAGTTTATATGATTCCCATTAAGGCTAAAACGCACAAATTCACTAACCACATTATTTTCTTTATACCAGGCATCTACTGCTTTCCAGAACTTGGTGAGATATTCTTTGGGCATTTCAGGTGAAAATGAGGGACCGCTATAACCGTAAGGAGAACACACATCAAAGTATGGCATTTTTTCATTGTTGATGTACACATCCCTAAAATAGAAAGGCATAACGATCATAGGGGTTTTATTCTTATGAAATACAAAATAGCAGAAGCGCTCTCCCCAGCCCTGCTCCAGAGAACTGGTGGTTATTCGTATTTTATAGAACGGATTGTCACAATCAATGGCTTTTAAAAGCTTTTTATACTTCTTGAAGTCTTTTTCATTTTCAATTTCTTTTACTTCAAGGTTCCAGAAATCGTCTTTTGGGTCTGATATTTTTAAAAGGCGGTCACATTTAGAGAAAATGATACCGGGCTCATACCGGTTAAACGAATCTACATCTTTATTTCCCTTGAGCCATTCCAGATAGATCGCTGCTATATTAACCCCGGCTTCATGAGAAAAGGGGTATCCGCCTCCAAACCGAGGGTTGAGTTCCAGCATGTACAGATCGCCGTTATGAAGAAATGCATCACAATCCATATTGCCTTCATGCTTTAGAGATTCTGCTATTCTTTTGCCAATATCTTCCAGCCGTGGATCAAGAACAGATATTGCTTTATCGGTTTCTCCCGAACGCATTGCCAGTTTTTCTCTTAGAAAAGTACCGTAATAATTTCCGTCAAAATCATTGAGAATGTCCATACCAAACTCTTTTCCGGTAAGTTTTTCCTGTATAATAATGGCTTTCTCAAGATCTTTGCTACTGGCTTTGCTAAGAATGGATTTTCGAATTTTTAGAGATTGCAACTTATATGAAAGAGCCAACTCCTCATCGTTTTCAGGGAAGTCAATACTTATAGAAGCACTTCCCCACCGGGGTTTTAGCACTAGTGGAAACTGAAGTTCTCCTTTTTCAATGGCTTCTCTGGCCTCCTGTAAAGTAAGATATGTTTTTGGGGTGTTAATTCCCTCAGATTGAAGAAACTTGAAGGTTTCCCATTTATCAAAGGCTATATCAATTACATTTTTACCCGATATAAGTACTTTAACACCGGTTTGTTCCAGTTTTTTTTTGTTTTCAGATAAAATAGGTAGTTCCAGATCATTTAATGAAATAACTGCATGAATATTTTCTTGCTTAATTATTTCAATAAGAGTAGGAATGTATCTCTCATTATAAATATCAGGGACTTTAATGGCTAAATCGGCATCTACCAGGGCAGGAGCAGTAAGTTGACGATCTACTGCCACTACTTTCCCATTACCCTGTAAGGCTTCTTTGAAGTAGTTAATTAAATAGTTGCGTCTTCCTGCACACGTAAAGAGAATATTACATTTCATGAGGTATGGGCTGCTTTTCGTTGTTCATCAAGGTCTGGCATATCAGAAGCAAGCTCGATGTTTTTTGATTCCAATACTTTTTTAAAGGTTTTAAAAATGATTATCACATCATTAAAAAACGACAGGTTTTTTACGTATTCGATATCTTTAGCTAGTTTGTCGTCCCAGCTCAGTAAGTTACGGCCTGATACCTGAGCGAGACCGGTAACCCCGGGCCTTACTGAATGTCGGATTTTTTCTTCGGGTGTATAATAGGGCAGGTAATGTACCCGTAAAGGGCGAGGCCCTACCAAACTCATATCTCCCTTAAGAATATTGAAAAGTTGCGGAATTTCATCCAATGAACTTTTTCTAAGAAAAGTACCAAAAGCGGTAACTCTTTGCTCATTGGGTAAGAGATTTCCGTTCGCGTCTTTCTCATCAGTCATGGTTTTAAATTTCATAATGCGAAAAACCTGTTCATTTTTACCGGGTCTTTCCTGAAAGAAAAAGGGTTTTCCTTTGTTTATAAAAAGAAGCACAAAGGTAATGGTCAGCGTGACCGGTATAAGCAAGATCAAACCGAAAAGCGCTGCACAGAAGTCAAATACCCGTTTAAAAAACCTGCGATACATGTCAAATCAGTTTGTGTTTTTCAATTGCCGTTCCATTTTTTTTATAGTATTGAGTATAATTCTACGGCCTTTCTTCTGAAATTTTTTATCTAGTGTATCAAAGGTATCATTATCTTTTATTTTTATAGCTTCCTGACATAAAATTACGCCCTCATCCACTTTTTCATCGATGATGTGCGTTGTTATGCCTGTAATTTTCACGCCATACGCAAGTGCTTGTTGAATAGCTTTACTGGTTTTACCAAAGCTGGGTAGCAGAGATGGGTGTATGTTCACTATACGTTTTGGAAATGTATAGAGCATGGGTTCTCTAATGATATAACCGTATGACAAAAGAAAGATTCTATCAATATTTCGTTTTTTCAATTCCTCAATAAGGTGTAGCTGGTAATCATCAACGTTGGCGAAATCCTTTTTCTTTACGCATAGCATTTCCACCCCGTATTTTTTAGCTGCCCGGGCTGCTCCCGAGTCAGGGTCTGTACATATAAGCAGCGTGATGCTGGAATTCTTGAGTTTTCCTGCTGCGTAATCTTTAATAAGTGTTCTGGCATTTCTGCCCCAGCCTGTGGTAAGCAGTGCCCAACTAAGTTTTTTTTCGGTATTCATCTAGATCTATCATTACGGATTGCGGATCTGCTACTACATCTTTGGAGGTAAGTACCCGCTGAAAAGTTTTTACAAGTATGGTACAATCAAGAGCAAAGGAAAGGTTTTGAACGTACTCGACATCCAGTGCCAGTCGTTCTTCCCAAGGTAACAGGTTTCTGCCGGATACCTGGGCAAGCCCTGTAATTCCGGGACGTACCGAGTGTCGTTTTCGTTCGTGATCTGTATAAAACGGCAGGTAGCGTATGAGCAAAGGCCGGGGCCCGATAATGCTCATATCTCCCTTTATGACATTTAGCAATTGAGGAATTTCATCTAATGAGGTTTTTCGTATAAATGCACCTATAGAAGTTAACCGTTGGTTATCGGGAAGAAGATCTCCACTCATATCCTTACGATCGTTCATGGTCCTGAATTTAATAATGCGGAAAATACGCTCTTTATATCCCGGCCTGTGCTGATAAAAAAAAGGTTTCCCGCGATTGGCAAATGTCAAAAAAATAAGGATAAAAATAAATACAGGCAATAAGAGAGTTAAAGCGATTAAAGCGATTAAAAAATCACCGGTTCTTTTCAGGAATTTAGTGTACATAGACCGGTTTATTAATTCTTTAAATAGTTATTCACGATTGTTTTTCTTTTCCCTGAGGCAAGTAATGGTATATCATCTACATACTCAAAATCAATCCGGGCATCTGTACCCAGATATTTTTGATATTCTTTTCGCATGGTTTCTTCTTCTTCAAAAGTATCTACTGTATTTAGTTTAAAAGTATAGTGCTTAGCACTCTCCTGTACCAGTTGCATTTGAATTATATTTTTATATTTACCGGCATTGAGTATTAAAAAAGAAGATACAATATCTCCCTTTGTATTGAGTATTACATCCATTTTTCGTCCGTCTATTCGTTCCAATACAGGAAATTCATCAGGATTATATTGCTGCATAACTCCTACATCACCGGTATCGTAACGTATAAGGGGCATGGCTTTATTAAAAAGATCGGTTACTACGATCCTTCCGGGGGTGCCAAAAGGTACTGGTATGTCACTGTCAAGTTCTAAAACCTCAATATGATAGCTGGCCCAGTTAATTTGAAAATCGTTTCCCTTTTTGGGAAGCTGCTGTGCTATAATACCGTTTTCCATATTTGAATAACGGGACACTACCGGTGTTTTAAAATAATATTCCATACCTTTTTTGGTAGAGTCACTTAGACCCTCAGACATAGCTATTATAGAGGTTATATTATAATCCTTAGGTTTTTTTTCGGTACGTTCCATGTAATTACATATAGCTTGGTAACTGGAAGCATACCCTAAAAAACCTTTTTCTGATTGATCTGAAGCCAGTGCTATTAACAGGTTTTCAATATTTTCATCTGAAAAATCAATTACTTCTACCTGAATCACATTTTGAAGCCATGCCAGAAGTTTACTTTTTTTATAATACCGGGTCCAGTGTCTCAAATAGTAAAGTGTATTGCCTAATTCAAAGCCAGCTTGTCTGGCATAAAAAATCATATCTGCAGCACCTCGTTTTTTCTTGTCGGTATCTTGGTAAACAGAAAAAGGTGTTCCTGTAGAGCCGCTGGTAGTGACTTTAGAAACCGTTTTGTCTTTATAGAATGATGAACGAAAGTCATTTTGGGAATCCCTAATTATATTTTTATTAATAACGGGAAAGGTTTCCAGAGGGATGTTTTTTCCATTCAGTTTTTGATAAAACGGCACGGTGGCGGTGGCAAATTTGAGTATAGAATCCAGATACACATCTTTTCTATGGTTTGCTGTTGCATAATCAGTATGGTGAATTATACTTTCAATATCCTTCAGGTGTTTTGCAATTTCGCTGCCTTTACAGAAATCTACGACCCAATAAGATCTTTTTCGTAATCGTTGAAGCAGTTGCATATAAATGGTTTTTAGGTGATTGTATGGTTTAAGTTTAAATTTTTAAGGTCGCTGCAATTTTTAAGAGTATAAGTTACGTAAAAAACTGCATTATGTTTAGGGAGCTTTATTTTCTAAATACTTGTTAATCATTATTTTATGTTTCCCCGAAGGAAGCAGGGGAATTTCATTTACATATTTTATTGTGATGATTGCGTCTTCTCCCAGAAACCCCTTAAAACGGTTTATTAACTCGGCTTCCCGATTGAAACGATTATTTACTTTTAGTTTAATGGTATATTCATTAATGCCTTCCTGTATGGTTTGTGATTGCACGATTCCTTCAAACAGCGATGTTTCGGTAACTGCAAAAGAAGAGATGAGTTCTCCTTTTGTATTTAAAAGGACATCCATTTTTCTTCCTTCTATACTGGAGAGTACCGGACCAAAACCTTCGTTATTCTCGGACATTATACCTACATCTCCCGTATCGTAACGAATAAAGGGCATTACTTTATTAAAAAGATCGGTTACAATGATTCTGCCGGGTTCTCCGTAAGGTAGTGGAGTATCATTTTCCATATCTGCAATCTCTACGTGATAGCTGGCCCAATTAATATAAAAATGATCACCCTTGCCGGGCTTTTGTTGGGCTATAATACCACACTCCATATTGGAATAACGAGACACTACTGGGGTTTTAAAATAATATTGCATTTCCTGCTTTACATGGTTGGGGAGCGCTTCGGAAGTGGCAATAATAGATTTGATCCTGTAATCTTTGGGAGGTACTTTATGCTTCTTGAGATACCTGCGTATGGTATCAAAGCTGGAGGGATACCCGATTATATTTTTATCTGCTCTGTCTTTTAATAGTTTTTCAAGCAGTTTAGCCACTTCTTTATCGCTAAGATGTAAAACATCAACGGGTACGATATTTTGTAACCAGATACTGAGTTTACTTTTAATGAGGTCCTCGCTCCAGCGGCGTAAATAGAACAGTGTACTGCCTAATTTGAATCCGGCGCTTTCTGCAAAATAAATTACGTCTGCTGCGTTTCGGTTCCTTTTATCCCTGTCTTTATAACTGGTAAAAGGAGCACCTGTAGAACCACTGGTCAATGCTTTATGAAGCTTGTCCTTGTCCTGTCCGGGGAGTATAAAATCATCTATTTTAGCGGCCATATCCCGTTTGGAGATCACAGGAAAACGGGTTAGTTTAGTGACCCCATTATACTTTTGGTAAAAGGGAATATGCGTTGCCGTATGTTTTAATATGTCTTGCAGTGATTTTTTCTTTAGGCGAAGAGCTTTCTTATCTTCATAATGCTCATTAATAAAACAAATGTATTTGTATTTTCGATAAATATCTCCTCCTTTCAAAAAATCAAAAGCCCAAAATGCTCTGTTCCTTATGTAATGAAAGAAATGCATGATTTTTTATACCTGTTTAAGGATTTCTTGAATAAGCGGATGGTTACAGTACCCCCCATATGCCATATCTGACATATGCAGGGATGGATCTGAGTTTCCTTCAATGATGTAAGGTCCGTCAAGTCCTTTGGCAATATCCCAACCAATAATTCTGTTAGGAAAATGATCAACGGCTTTTTTTACCAGCTTTTTTGTATGCTTAAAAAACGGAATGGTGTATTTGTCAAAAACAACTCTGCTGTCGGGATGTGCCACATATTCACCTCCACCAGAAGTGATATTCTGTTTGCCAGTACCTCTTAATTCACCTTTTTGCATATCTACACTTACAAAGATGTCCCCTGAAGATGAATTATCTGTAATGCTGGCACCTATACCAAAACGCATTAGTGCTGAAAGAATGTGTGTTTTCCCAACCGGGTCAATATAAGTGTCTATCCGTAGGGTACTAATAGCATTAGCATTAATTTTGTTTATAAGCGGATGTTGTTCCAAGACTTCCTGATGGATGTAACAATTTTTAAGGAGGCTTTCAGCATGTATTTCAACATCATTTTCAAATGTGTTTTTGTTTAACACAAGGCAACCAAAACCTCCGTTCTTTTCTAGCATTTTTATAAAAATACGTGTCTGACCGGTTTTTTTGAATACATTTTCAAAAAAGATAATAAGCTCTTGTTTTGTTTTTATTTTAAAGACTGATTCTCCGAAGAAAAAGTGATTTTTAAGATTATAACTAAGCAGTTTGGGTACCGGTAAATTATAAGCACTGCAAAAAAAGGCAAAACTTAATTTGCTCTTTAATAAAGAAGATATTTCGGGATAGACCATATTTGGAGAGTTTATAATACTCCTGTATTGCTTCATACTTAAGTATTTCCCATAATTTACTACCCCTTTGCGATACAAATGTTTTCGTATGTAGTCTGAAGGAATTTCTTTTTTTAACCATCCGTATGTACCTGCTTCTTTAATAATTAGCCAATATGGTTTCTTGTTAGGATCATTTATAAAAAAGCGTAGTTTTTTTATTCTGGAGATCATATCTGTATGATTTAAATATTATGATTCTATCAATTCAATAAGCCTGGCATTTATAAGTTTAACGTCAAATTTTTTCTCTGCTAATTTTC
Organism: Ascidiimonas aurantiaca; assembly: GCF_037646345.1. Classification (NCBI taxonomy): domain Bacteria; kingdom Pseudomonadati; phylum Bacteroidota; class Flavobacteriia; order Flavobacteriales; family Flavobacteriaceae; genus Ascidiimonas; species Ascidiimonas aurantiaca. The sequence continues at coordinate 341,637 of NZ_JBBEWR010000001.1, forward strand.
TGCTTTCCAGTCCCATGGAGGTTATTTTTTCTGGTGATTTCAGGAAAAAGGTGATTGCCTCAATCAAATCTTCTAAAGACCTCGGTGTGACCAGAAAACCATTTTGCTCTTTAATTACTGTTTCTCTGCATCCGGGAGCATCTGTTGTGATAATGGGCATTCCTACTGATAAGGCTTCCAGTATAGAGCGTGGTACTCCTTCTCTGTAAAAGGTAGGAAGTACAAATACATCTGAGTTGTGCAAATACGACTCAATATGGTTTTGCCTGCCATGATGCACAATAATCTTTTCTTCGTGGTATTTGCGAAGGGTTTCATTTCCTATGGCAGAAGGGGAGCCTTTGGGTGAGCTTCCCAGAATATGGAATTCTGCTTCCGGAAATTGGGGTTTTATTTTTTTGGCTGCTTCTACGAATAAATGAACACCTTTTTCCCTTATGAGCCTTGCGACAAAAACAAAGATGATCTTTTTCCCGTCATTGGTCTTTTCACGAAACGGATAGCGATCAAGGTTTACTCCAGAGCCATCAACAATATCGTATTCCTGAGAAGGATTCAAAATATTTTTTTCAAGGAACAGATGATAATCGTCTCTGTTTTGAAAAATAACTATTTTGTTTTTTCTTAAAGCAAAGCGATACAATAGCTGTGTGATTTTTTGAAGGATACGGGCTTTTTTTGATACCCCGCTAAATGTATAGCCCAAGCCGGTTATTAATGAAAAAACAGGTATTCCGAGGGATCTGGCCGCTAAAGAACCGTATATAACGGGTTTTATGGTATAAGGAAAAACAAAGTGTATAGAATACTTTTTCATGAGGCTCCTTAGCTCAAACAGAGATTGCAGATCTTTAACGGGGTTAAGACCGGATCGCTGAAGCGAATATTCCACAGGAACGGCACCCAGGACAATGAGCTCTTCCCGTGTTTTTTCATCTATTTCAGGCGAAGCCGCAAACACACTGTAGTCATTAGCAATAAGATCTGCAATAAGATCACCCCTGAAATGAGTTAGTGATTTTGCATAAGAAGCAAGTACTAGTATATTTTTTTTATTCATAAATTCTGGTTATTGCATGTATTGATGGTGATACCACTTTTGGAAGCAGTAAAATGCCCATACCCTAAAAGTGTTATCACTTTTACTACTTAGGTGGTCTTTCACCAGTTTTACAACGGTATCTATTTTAAAGAGGCCCTGTTTTTCGAGTTTTTGAGGTTCTATATAACTTTCAAGTTCAGTACGAAGACTCATTCTAAGCCAGTCTCCAACTGGTGAGCCAAACCCGCTTTTACGACGTTCCAGAAAATTTTCAGGAAACTGATCTTTAAATGCTTCTTTGAGAATGTATTTTTTGTTCCAGCCTTTCATCAGGTAACTTTCCGGCAGGGTATTGGCAAATTCCCATAATTCACGGTTAAGGAATGGTGCCCGGCATTCAAGTGAGTTCATCATACTGGTTCGATCTACTTTGGGGAGCATTCCTCCCTCAAGACTCAGTATTTTATCTACCAGTCTGAAATGAGTAAGGCTCACGGGCTTATCTATATTCAATTTTTCTTTATACTCTTCAAAAAGGCTATTGTCAAACAAATGAGGCAACATGATTTCCCGTAACTGATTTTCGGTATTTGCGAGCGAAATGATATCCCAGTAAAACTGGCCATTATAATCTACAGCATTTAACAGTTTTCGAATTTTAAATCTTTTTCCTCTATGGTCATCTTTAGTAGCCAGAAGTGCAGATGCTGCATTGCGTATAAAACCATGAAACGACTTGGGTACCAATTGGGTGTACTTCTGGTTCATTTTTCCAATGTAATACTTATTATAGCCTCCAAAAACTTCGTCTCCACCATCGCCGGTAAGTGCTACGGTTACGTATTGCCTGGTTTTGTGTGACATAAGATGGGTAGGCAGTGCAGCCGTATCTGAAAATGGTTCATCAAAATTGAGCAGAATTTCATGAATGCTATTTTTCAGATCATCTTCATCAATAATAAACTCATGGTGATTGCTATTTATAAGCTTGGCCACCAGTCTGGATTTATCAGTTTCATCAAAAGAAGCCTTTTTAAAACCAATGGAAAAAGTATCTATCTTTCTGCCGGTGCTTTGTGAGAGGCAAAGAGATACGATCGAGGAATCTACCCCCCCGGAAAGAAATGTGCCCAGAGGCACATCGGATACGGATCTACTGTTTATACTTTCATATACCATATCCTTTACTTTTTTACGGGCAGTATCAAAAGAAATATCTTTTGTTTTTGGCACTGGTTCCTCATGAATAGGAAATATACGGAAAGAGTGGTTGGTGAGGTCATATTCTAAGCACCGATTAGCTTCCAGCTTATATACACCTTCATAGATGGTATAAGGTGCAGGTATATAAGTAAGCCTGAAGAACAGATTTAACCCTTTTGCTGATACAGGGGGTATTACTTTCAGGCTCTTTTTTATAGACTTCAGCTCAGATGCCCATAGAAAAGAGTCATTCTGTGCGGTATAGTAAAGTGGTTTTTCACCAAAGAAATCACGTGTAATATACAGCTTGTGCAGGTTTGCATCGTAAATACTGAAAGCATACATACCATCTAGTTTTACGAACGAAGCGGTGCCTTGCGTTTCATAAAGCTTTAATATGACTTCTGTATCACTGGTTGTTTTAAAAACGTTTCCCCGGGCTTCCAGTTCTTTTTTAAGTTGCCGGTAATTATAGATCTCCCCATTAAAAACGATCGCAATTTTTCCATCTTCTGAATACATAGGTTGTTTTCCCGATGCAAGATCTATAATAGCAAGCCGGCGCATGGCCATGCCTATACTGTATTGGTCTGAGCTAAAGGCAACTACCCCGTCATCATCAGGACCTCTGTGAATAATAAGATCATTCATGGCCGAGAGTTGTTTGGTTATCAACTCTTTAGCAGTAGTTTTTTTAGTTACGATTCCGTTTATTCCACACATGTACGAGGTGTTTAACTTTTTATAAATTCATTAAAATGGTTATAAATGGTATCCAATTGGTATTGAGAAGCCCTTTCCAGGCTTAGCGCACTGTATTTTTGACGTTCTTCAGGATTTTCACAGAGATACCTCAGCGCTTTTGCTAATCCGGCAGTGTCATCGTTGTTTATAAGAATACCATAAGTGGCCCTGAAAAAACCTCCTTTTTCAATTTGTAATGGCTTGTTGTCATGAAGTAATTCCAGAGGGCCGGAAAGGCAATTGGTTGAGATACAGGGAAGACCTACAGCCATTGCCTCCAAAAGTGCATTTGGAAAGCCTTCCGTAAATGATGATAACACAAAACAATCACTTGCTAACAAATGAGTATTTACGTTTTTAACACGGCCTTTAAGAAATACCTGTTTCTCTAACTGTAATGTGATAATTTGATTTTTCAGATCGTTTTCGAGGTGTCCGTTCCCTAAAACCGATAGTTCATACTTCGTGCCTAATTGGGCAATAGCCGCAATGATCATTTGTTGGTTTTTTCGGGTATTCAGAGTTCCTACATTTATTATTTTAAAAGGTGCTTCAGTATTTTTAATAGAGGAGGGGACCAGGGTATTCTTAGGCAATTCTATAGGATTGTAAACTACTTCCATGGGAATGGTGATCCCAAAATTTTCTTTTAGATCCTGATTGATGTAAACTGAATTTGAAAAAAGCTTATAGCAACGATTATACAAAAGCGGATAAAATATTTTGGCTATTTTTAATGATAACTTACTGGTAGTATTGTCTGAAGGAAACCCACGCTCGCTCACATACATTTTAGTACGAGGATTAAACATAGCTATGATGCCATTAATTAAATTGGGGAAAGCCAGAAAGGAAACGGCATACTCAATTCTTTTTCTGCGCAATAGTCTGTGGTATTTAAAAAGAAAACCTATCGTATCTATTATTTTTTGTCTGAACTTGCGATCTGGTCCCTGTTTACAAAAAATCACCGTATCTACTTCATCGGGAATAGGAAAGTGGATTTCATTGTAAAATAAGACCAGGGTCACATCGTAATCATTAATAAGTTTTTTGAGCAAAAGACTTATAACCTTTTCGGCCCCACCACTGGTAAAGCTAATATCGAGGATACTAATTCTCGGTTTTTGGGACATAACTAAATTACTTTATAATTTCTTTAAAGAGAGACTCGTATTTGTTCAAAATAGTACTCCTATTAAATTTTTTATATACAGATTCGCGAATTAATTGTGGTTTCCATTCTTTTTCTTCCTGGAGTAAGGACAGGTACTCATCTTCGCTGTTTACCAAATACCCGTTAACGTTGTGTTCTATGATTTCACGGGTACCTCCGGGAACATTAAATGCAATTACAGGAGTGCCTACCACACAGCTTTCCAGTAAGGCATTGGGAAAACCTTCTACAAAAGAACCCTGAAGAAACATATCGTGGTCTGCCAGAAAGGTATCTACATTTTTAGTAAAGGGAATATGGGTTATTTTATTCAGAATACCGTATTCGCGAGCCTTGATAAAAATATCGCTTTTGAGGTCACCATCACCAACAATGGTATAGGTAAAAGGGAAATCAAGTTTAGATAATATTTTAAGAATTCTGAAATGCCCTTTTACTTCGGTTAGCCTGCCTACAGTAATAAATCGCTTTTCTTCGCGGTATTCCCTGTTTAGTTTCTTAAGAGGGGGTATATGTGAAATAGGATTATTAATAATTGCTATTTTATGCATAGGCACACCATAATTGGTTACCATATCGGTGGCCATATCTTTGGACTGGCAAATAAGGCCATCCAGTTTTTTGTAACTATTTCTTACCAGTGAAGAAGGGTACCAGCGTTTTCTGGTCTTTTTTTCCTTCTTACGATAACTTAAAACAGTCGCTTCTCTGCCAATAAAACGGGTTTTGGCAAAGAAGGGAGAGATAAGTGCCATAGCGGCATTTAAGTGAGCAATAGAGCTTACTACCACATCAGGACGCTTTCTCAAAAGAAAGAAAAGCATAAAAGGTATGGCATATAATACTCTGGGTTTATTGAGGTAGGTTACTTCAATACCATTAACATCATAAGCAGTATCTTTCGCATACCCTGCAATTAAAAGCCGGGAATCAAAAGTATCGGGATCCAGGTTTTGTGAAACAAAAGAAATGATCCTTTCGGCACCACCGGGAACCAGTGATGGTAAAACAAAGACGATACGGATTTTTCTTTTCATGGTACCGGCATTTATATTAAATATGCTTAATTATTTTTTTAATATTTACTTCTTTGATCTTTTGAGCCGGGTTTCCTGCAATAAGGATCCCATCTTCTGGAAATGATTTGTTGACTACTGCATTGGCACCAATAGCTACATTGTTACCGACTATAATGTCTCCGTATATTTTGGCCCCTGGGGCTATATATACATTATCTCCTATTTGCGGAGCCGCTTTTTTACCACCTGAGGCACCAATATTGGTACAGGCGTGAATTCTACAATTTTTACCTACTTTACTATTAGAGTTTACTATGATCGTTCCATAATGTACAATGGCCAGACCGGGTCCAAATACATTGGGGGGTATGGAGAACCCCATTCTTATTGATACTCTCCTGAACTTTAACTTTAAATAATTTTTATAAATTCCTGAAAAAAAGCCTTTTTTACAATTTGTATAATATTCCAGTTTTCGAAGAGTTTTTTGAAATTTCCATATAGGATGGGGAAACAAAAACTCTTTTATTCTCGAAGTTATGGACAGGTGTTTTATTTGCAGGGCACGTTTGTCTTCCTGAAGATAGTGCAGATATTCCTTTTTAGAAGTTATCATACTGACTGGTATTTTTTATTGGCTAAATTTGATTCTCTAACAGGAAGGTTCCTGATTTCAGCAACTTTTTTATGACCATCGATCAAATAGGCAAGAAACACAAATATGATAATGAGGTATGGCTGGTTAAGAATAGTTTGCAGACTTAACATAAAAATATAAAAAACGATCAATGTAGATAGGCAGAAACTTCGATCATCTCCTTTTAATTTAAGGCTCTTGACAAAGAAACTTATTAAGATAAAGCAAAAAATAATGAAGGTAATAAGCCCAGCGTCTGCCCAAATACCCATATAGGTATTATGTCCTCTCATTACCACAGAATGGTCAATACCGTTACCGAGGAAGGGGTTTTCATAAATGGTTTCTAACAAATTTGACAATAATTCCCCCCTTCCTGAGTTATCTACTTCATCCGTACTTAAAGTAACCACATTTACCAGGTTTTCTATTTTATATCGCTGATTGGTCGTAAGAGGCATATCAGCAGTAAGCGTCTTCAGATTTAAAATGAGTATAAAGCCTACAACTCCCAAACCGGCCAGTAAGAACAGACGCTGTTTATTAAAGAATTTTTGGTTACTTAAAACAAATGTAATTATGAAAACCGAAAGTCCTGTAGTTGAAAAGGTGAGTACAAGGCTATAAAAAACAACCCCATATAAAAAATATTTAAACAGTTTCATCCTGCGGGTTTTCGCTACAAAAAATTGTTTGATCAGCAGGAATGACAGAATACATACCAATGCAGCGTTATTAGCATCTCCATAAAGACCTCCGGCTCTGTCCAGTTTATAAATATGTACTCCTCCATAGTCAATATCAAAGTTTTTCTTAAACATAAGAATGGTGAATATAGAGGAGATGAGAAAAGTATACATAAGAACTTTTGCAAAGAACTTTTGGTTTTCTTCCTGTTTAAAAAAGAAGTAGAAAGCCGCAAAATATACTACTGGGATAAGTGTTCGCATTATAGGTGAGCTCACCCCATGATATGCGGTTGCAATTAGTCCGAACACGTAATAACTAATATAGAAAACAAACCACATGGTGGCGGTTTTTGAATAGGTGCCCGGTTGTTTGAGTTGCGTGAAAATACCAATAATAAGCAATAAAACATTGCCATACGCAAATACTTGACTTAACGGGACAGATACAAATTTGGATATAAGTACCTGCACGTTAAGGGCACTAAATATAAAGGGCCATATAAAAAACAATATGACGGTTGCTTTCTTCACGTTATTTCTTTACCATTTTTTCAAAAAGTACTTCGTATTTTTTAGCTACGGATTCAATACTAAAGTTTTCCAGTGCCTGAAGGGCATTGGTTCCTAATTCATGAATACGTTTTTCATCATTAATAAGCTCGCCCAGTTTTTGTTGCATTTCTTCGGCATCCTGATCGGTTACTAAAATACCGGTTTTTCCGTCTGAAATGATATCTGAAGGTCCGGTTTGACAATTATAGGCAATAGAGGCCATACCCTGAGACATTGCTTCCAGCAGAACCATGGGAAGTCCTTCAAATCTTGAGGATAGTATGAAAACGGCACTCTGATTCATAATTTCTGAGATATTGGAAACAAAGCCCAGGAATACTACCTGATCTTCCAACTCGTGTTCTTCCACAAGTTCTTTTAAGAGTTTAAGACCCGTATCTCCCGAACCGGCTATTTTTAAAGTCCATTCTGGATTCGCCTTTAAAACAGGGGCGATAAAAGGTATCAGGTTATCAAAACCTTTATGGTGATACCGGTCCAGTTTACCTACTGCCAATATTACTTTATCCCTTTGAGTATTGTATGTTTCCTGAGGCTTAAAAGTACAGGGATTAGGCATTACTACTACTGGGGCTTTGTATTTTTGATAGAAATCCAGATCAAATGAAGTAAGTACCGTAACAAAGTTGGCTTTTCGGTACAGATACTTTCTGGTAAAGTTGGAAAGGAACAGGGGAGGCATTACCCTAAGATAGCTATTGTGTTCAGTAGCAATGATATTGATATTATACAGTCTTGCTACCGGAATAACGATAAGGTTGGTAAGGGTAATAAATGAGATAATAACATCGGGCCTGTTCTTTTTTCTGGCGTAGTACCGTGTTAAATTGACAAAACTTCGTATGGTATGATTGGGAATGATACCTCCTGAAAGCTTTTGTCTTTTTATATAAGAGGGGAGTTCGTATTCTTCTCCGCGATTAATAGTGATTACGGTTACATCATAGGTTTGGCTTTCAGCAAAATGAGTTGCTAAAAGAGTTAATACCCTTTCTGCACCTCCACCTCTTAAAGAACTGATAATAAAATCAATTTTCATAATTAAATGCTACGTGTTTAATTGTTTGAATGCCAATTTGCGCTGTTTTAACGTAAACGTTACAAATATGATGCTGGTAATTATATAAATAATGGTTGTAGCCATAATAAGCCCATACACTTTAAAATACTTGATAAGTATGATATTGAGTATAATATTTAAAGTGAGGCTTAACAGTGAAACCCACGCCATAAAACTATTGCGATTTATACTGGTAAGAAACCTGACCAGTACCAGGGTACATATATAAAAAGGAACATAAATAAATGCAATTTTTTGAACGTTGGCCACGATAACGGTATCTTCTGAAGTAAATTCTTTTCTTTCGAAAAAGAACTCTACAATGTTGTTGGAAAACAGGATAAGAACAATGGCAACGCAAAGTGCCCCGAAAAATAAAAGCCTGAGAATAAAAAATAATTGTGTATATGCTTTTTTTATATCAGTATTTACTAATCTTGAAAAATGGGGAAGCAATACATTTCCCAAAGCAAGGATTAAAATACTTATGGTGAATGCCGGGAATCTAAGCCCGTAATTAAGTGCAGCAATAGAACCTACAGCGAGCTGCGCTGCAAAAAACTGATCTACAAAATTATTAAGTCCACTGAGTAACCCTGAAGACACTTTTGGAAAAAGCTGGCGTATCATACTTCTGGTATTTTTATTAAATACCGGTATGCCAAAGCGCAGGATCTTGAATCTCATAGCTACTATAAGCACTGTGAGAAATCCAAGGGAACTACCTATTAGGGTGCCTATGGCCAGCACCTGGTCGCCCATGCTATCTTTGAAAAATTTAAGACAAATTATGATTGAAATGGCAATAAAAACTCCGGATGCACTTGTAAACACGTATTTATTGTCAATTTCCAGTAATCCGCTTAGTATGGAACCAAATCCCCAGAAAAAAACACAAGGTAATAACACATACAGTTGTGACCGTATTAATGCATAATAAGAAGGGGAGTGCCCCTTGAACATAATATCCAGGAAAAACTCTGAAAAGACCAGGGTAAACAGGCTTAGTGCTACACAAATACCAAATACCAGTATAAATACCAGCATCTGAAAGGAACCTTTATTGCCGGAGCTTTCTAATTCCTGAATATAATTGGGAATAAATATAGATTTTAACGCATTGATAAATACATTCTGAATGAATGAGGGAATGAGAAAAGCTATAAAAAATGTGTCTAACAGCTCTGAAAGGCCAAAATATGCGGCAACTACTGTTTCTTTATAAAAACCTATAATTTTAACGGCAAATGTAATAGACCCTACTATGACTATGTTAACCAGTAAAGGGTTCTTAATAGCCTCGGCAGGATTAAGCCATTCTTTCTTTAAAAAAGGTTTAAGTATTGCCGCTATATTTTTCATTCATACTAAAGGCTTTTATGGGCCTCATCTTTTAAAAAGCCCTTAACATCGTAGATCACTCCGTTTTCTGAGAGCTTACTTTTAAAATCGAGCTTAACAAATTCTTTATGGGCCACGGCGAGAACGATAGCATCATACGTTGTATCGGGAAGGGTAGTTGAGGTAGTAAGTCGGTATTCGTGTTTTACTTCTTCACTATTTGCCCACGGGTCATAAACATCTACTTCCAGGCCGTATTCTTTTAAGTTGTAAATTACATCTACTACTTTGGTATTGCGTACATCGGGGCAGTTTTCTTTAAATGTAATGCCTAACATTAAAAGTTTACCGCCTTTTACTTTTGCATCATTTTTAAGCATGAGTTTTATAATTTCTCCTGCCACATATTTTCCCATACCGTCATTAATTCTTCTGCCGGCGAGGATGATTTCCGGATGATACCCTGCTTCTTGTGCTTTTTGTGCCAGATAGTAAGGATCTACACCAATACAGTGTCCGCCTACAAGTCCGGGTTTAAACGGAAGGAAATTCCATTTGGTAGCTGCAGCTTCCAGCACAGCATGGGTATCTATATCCAGTAAGTTAAAGATCTTTGCCAGCTCGTTAACGAATGCTATATTAATATCACGCTGGGAGTTTTCAATTACTTTGGCGGCTTCGGCTACTTTTATACAGGGAGCGAGGTGGGTACCGGCGGTAATCACTGATGCGTACAAAGCATCTACTTTTTTCCCTATTTCAGGAGTGGATCCGGCAGTTACTTTCAATATTTTTTCTACGGTATGCTCTTTGTCTCCGGGGTTTATACGTTCCGGAGAATAACCCGCAAAGAAATCTTTATTAAATACAAGTCCGCTTACGCGTTCCAGCACCGGTACACATTCTTCTTCGGTAACTCCGGGATATACGGTAGATTCATACACTACCACATCTCCTTTTTTCAGTACTTTGCCTACGGTTTCACTGGCACGGTACAAAGGGGTCAGGTCTGGTCGGTTATTGCGATCTACCGGAGTGGGTACGGTAATAATGAAATAGTTACAATCTTTAATATGGTCTAACTGGTCTGAACAAAATAATCCTTTGGAAATATTCGGGGAATCGCGGATCACTGATTTTAACAGGTCTGGAGTTACTTCCAGGGTACTGTCATTACCTTTCATTAATTCATTAATCCGCTCTCTGTTAATGTCAAAACCAATTACCGGATATTCGGTTGCAAATAACCGTGCCAGGGGCAGCCCTACATATCCAAGTCCTATTACTGCTATTTTAGTCATTACGTTTTCCTATTTGATAATATTCAATACCTTTTTCCTTAAGGTTAAAAGCAGTATATTGATTTCTTCCGTCAAAAATTAGTGGATTCCTGAGCTGTGCTTTCAGTTCTTCAAAATCGGGAGAACGAAATTCTTTCCATTCGGTAAGCAATATCATAGCATCTGCATCTTTAAGGGTGTCATATTTAGACTGGCAGTAGGTTATACCTTCCAGATCTTTAAGATAAAAATGTTGTGCTTCATCCATTGCTTTGGGATCATATGCCTGTATTCTGGCCCCTCGTTTTACGAGTTCGTTTATCACATAAATAGAGGGTGCTTCCCTCATATCATCGGTTTCCGGTTTAAACGCAAGTCCCCAGACAGCAAAGGTTTTCCCAGACAGGTCTTCCCCAAAATGTTTAACTATTTTATCACTAATCACCAGTTTTTGACGGTCGTTCACTTCTTCAATGGAGGTAATAATTTTGGCTTTATACCCGTGTTCTTCAGCAGTTCTTTTCAGTGCTTTTACATCTTTGGGAAAGCAGGAACCTCCGTAGCCGCAGCCGGGATAAATAAAACTGTAACCAATGCGTGAATCTGAGCCAATACCTATGCGAACCTGATTTACATCGGCTCCTACCAATTCACAGATGTTAGCTACTTCATTCATAAATGAGATTTTTGTAGCCAGCATAGTGTTGGCAACATACTTGGTCATTTCGGCCGAGCGGATATCCATTTCAATAAACCGTCCGGTATTTAAAAGGAACGGAGAGTAGAGGGCTTCCATTCTTTTAAAGGCATAATCACTCTCGGCCCCGATCACTACGCGATCTGGTTTCATAAAGTCTCCCACGGCAGCCCCTTCTTTTAAGAATTCCGGATTAGAAACTACATGAAATTCAATGTCTTCTCCTCTTTTTTCGAGTTCTTCTTTTATAACCGCTTTTACTTTATCTCCGGTTCCTACGGGTACGGTAGATTTATCAACTACGATCAAAGGCTTTTTCATTTCCTGGCCAATTTGTCTGGCTACCGCCAGTACATACTTAAGATCTGCAGACCCATCTTCTCCCATAGGAGTTCCCACGGCTATAAAAGCTATATCAGATTTTTCGAGTCCGTCACTGAGTTTAGTAGTAAAATGCAGGTTTCCGAGTTTAACATTTTTAGCCACCATGTTTTCAAGTCCGGGCTCATAAATGGGAATAATACCTTCTTTAAGTTTCCTGATTTTTTCTTCATCAATATCAACACAGGTTACTCTGTTTCCCATTTCGGAAAAGCAGGTACCACTTACCAGACCAACGTAGCCGGTTCCAATAACAGTTAAATTCATTCTTTTACAATTATTTTAAATTTTTCCAATACCAGTTTACAGCTTCTTTTAATCCTGATTTAATATCAAACTGAGGCTGATAGCCTAAAAGCTTTTCTGCGCGTTCTACCGATGCAAGGGAATGTGGAACATCTCCTTTCCTTTCTGGTCCGTACTCTACCTTGATGTGAGCAATTTCCGGATCATAATCCGATAGAAAGGTTCTTAACATTTGCGCCAATTCATTAAGATCGGTACGTTCGCCACAGGCCACATTATACACTTTATTAAGTGCTTCCCGGTTTTGCGTTGCCAGTGAACGTATATTCATTTGTATAACATTATCTATATACGTAAAATCACGGGAAAAACTACCATCCCCATTGATTATGGGGGATTCATGCTTTAAAAACTGAAGCACAAATTTAGGAATTACGGCGGCATACGCACCATTAGGATCTTGTTTTCTTCCAAAAACATTGAAGTAACGAAGGCCTATGGTATCAAGACCATACACTTTTTGAAAAACATCTGCATATAACTCATTTACATATTTGGTTACTGCATAGGGGGAGAGAGGGTTACCTATAGTATCTTCTACTTTGGGAAGGCTTTTTGAATCGCCATAGGTTGAAGAACTGGCAGCATATACGAATCGTTTAACGCCTGCATCTCTGGAAGCAACTAGCATGTTGAGAAAACCGGATACATTTACCGCGTTGCTGGTAACGGGATCATTAATAGACCGGGGTACAGACCCAAGTGCTGCCTGGTGAAGTACGTAGGTGACGTTTTGTACTGCTTTTTGACAATCTTCGGGATTGCGAATATCCCCTTCTATAAATGTGAAGTCCGGATGTTCCCGTAAATCGCGAATATTTTTTTCTTTTCCGGTGGCGAAGTTGTCCATACAAACCACCCTGTTGCCTAACTTGAGTAAAGCTTCACACAGGTTAGACCCTATAAAACCTGCACCGCCTGTTACCAGGATATTTGTATTTGATATTGAATCGGGAAACGAAGTGTTCATGTAATTTAGATTAGGGTATGTTAATGATTAGGGTTCTTGTTTAAGATCACAAAAGCTGTTTTTTACTTCTGAGTGAAAACACGGCCAACTTATTATGTAATATTATAAAACTCTTTATACCACGTTACAAACTTTTTTACGCCCTCTTTTATTGAAGTGTCAGGTCTGTATCCGTAATCGGTAATCAGGTCATTTACATCGGCCCAGGTTCTTTCCACATCACCTGGTTGTATGGGAAGCATCTCTTTAGCGGCTTCTTTTTCAAGATTATGTTCTATTTCTTTAATGAAATCCATGAGTTTTACAGAGTTGTTATTGCCAATATTATAAACTTTGTAAAGGTTTCCGGATTGTATTCTTTGTTCTACGGGTTGTTCTACTACGCGTACTACTCCTTCGGTAATGTCATCTATAAAAGTAAAGTCTCTTTCCATTTTACCATGGTTAAAAACTTTAATGGGTTTCCCTTTGGTAATGGCATCGGTAAACAGAAAAAGAGCCATATCAGGCCGTCCCCATGGCCCGTACACTGTGAAAAAACGCAGACCTGTGGTAGGTATCCCAAAGAGGTGCCCGTATGTGTGTGCCATGAGTTCATTACTTTTCTTTGAGGCGGCATACAAACTTATAGGATGATCCACATTGTCTGATGTTTCAAACGGGATTTTTTCGTTAAGTCCGTAAACACTTGAGCTACTTGCATATACCAGATGTTTTACCTGATGGTTCCTGCAACACTCCAGTATATTTAGAAATCCTACGATATTGCTATCTATGTACGCTTCAGGATTTTCCAAACTGTAACGTACGCCTGCCTGAGCAGCGAGGTTACATACCACATCAAATTTCTCTTTTTCGAACAAAGGAGGGAGATGTTCCCTGTCTTCCAGTGCCATTCTTACAAAACGAAAGTTCTCCGGGAAAACAGTACTGGAACATTCTACATTAAAATGCTCAGCTAAATCTCTATTTATACCTAACTCGTTGAGGCGGGCATATTTCAGGTTTACATCGTAATAATCATTAATATTGTCGATTCCAACTACCTGATGTCCCTTTTGGGCCAATACCCTCGATACATAATATCCTATAAAACCTGCCGCACCGGTAACTAGTATTTTCATAAAATGCAAAATGAAAAAATTTACGGTGTAAATATGCATAAAATAAAAAACAAAATATAAGAACTATGATAAACAGTAAATAATATCGGTAAACTATTATAATATAAAAGGCAATACGTTTGTTGAAACTCACATAGAAACCTGTATTTCTGTTTTTTATGTACTTTGTGATGCGAATAGTATGTATAAAAATGAAGGTTTTATTTAAAAAAGTGTAATCGTGATAGTATGCATTTAAAAGATGAATAAAAATAGTTTCTTTTGCTTACTTTTATTTTTGAAAAACGTAATTGTTCACTCATTGGTTTTAAGAATTATTATATGTACACTTCTGGTACTGTTATGTCCTAAAGAGATAACTGCCCAGAAAATAAAAGCTTCTGCATTTGGGTATAAGGCATTAGATGCTACCGAAGCTTTTATGAGAGCCCTGCAATCATCACATGATACCATTTTAATAGACAGGCAAAAAGAAGATTGGATATTAAGTCCGGTAACGTTGCGCAATCTTACCAACAAAACTATTGTTTTTGAAAGTGGTGTGGTAGTAAAGGCCAAGAAAAATGCATTCCTCCGAAAAGGGGATGTGCTTTTAAAGCTCATTAACTGCGAGAATATCAATATCCTGGGGTATGGTGCTCAATTTATTATGAATAAGGAGGAATATACCGATGGTGAATGGCGAATGGGAATAAGTATGCTTAGTTCCAAAGCCATTACTGTAAAAGGGCTTGTAATTTCGAATAGTGGTGGTGATGGTGTTTATATTGGCGGAGCCCGGAGAGGAGAGTTTTCAGAAAACATTTATATAGAGGATATTGTTTCTGAAAATCACAAAAGACAAGGTATAAGCATTGTGAGTGCCAGAAATGTGAAAGTTGTCAATTCTATTTTTAAAAACACGAAGGGTGTGTTACCCGGAGCAGGGGTAGATATAGAACCTGATCACCCGGAGGACCGCATTGAAAACATTACTTTTGAAAATTGTGTATTTACAGGTAATGATCATGCAGGAATACTTTTGGCCTTAACTAAACTTACTTCTGCTTCTGTACCAGTACAAGTTCGGTTTTCGGGGTGCTATCTGAAAATGAATCACTTACCTTCTAATTCATATGCACCTGCCGAGATCGTTATTAATGCCAATGCTACCGATCCTGTAAAAGGTAAAGTAGAGTTTGAAAATCTTTTTATAGATGGCAGTTTATGGGGTGTTTTGTACACCAGAAAGTTGAGTAAAGCGTTTCAGGTAACTTTCAGGAACTGTTATGCCAGAAATATTTGCCAGAAAGGAACGATGCCCCCCTTTTATTTTGAAGTACCTGATTATTTCAATTCATCGGGGCCTCTTGGAGGTTTTACTTTTGAAAACTTTTATATAGATTATGAGTCTAATTTGCCTGTTTTTAAAATAAAAGGCTCTTCGTTGCGAACCCTTAAGGGCTTTGAGAACATAACAGGCCGGTTAATGGTTCGTAATAAATACGAAAAAAGTATAGAGTATATTAAATATCATCCGGCTCAGAACAGAGGGGTATCCCTTGACTTTCAATTTGAAGATATCCCCTGAAAGTTTTCCAATTATCTACAAAAACTTACCACACAACCAATTTTATAGGTACAGACGAAGGTTATCTCGATAATATTTTTAAATTCGCTCTCATACTTATATATCATAGCACCCAAATAGTTAGTAGATGATATTTAACTCCATAGCCTTTCTTATTTTTTTTCCGGTGGTATTTTTTCTCTACTGGCTTATTCCGACAAAAAGAGTGGGTTGGCAGAATATTCTTTTACTCATAGCGAGCTATTTTTTTTATGGTTGGTGGGACTGGCGGTTCCTTTCTCTTATTGCTTTTTCTACTGTAGTTGATTATTTTTTAGGAATCCAGATAAGCCGTCAACACAACGATAAGAAGCGAAAGTTTTTTTTACTGCTCAGTATAATAGCAAACCTGGGGCTTTTAGGCTTTTTTAAATATTTCAACTTTTTTATTGACTCCTGGATCGAGCTTTGGAGACTATTTGGTTATGAAATGCCACTTTCTACTATTTCTATTATTTTACCTGTAGGTATTTCCTTTTATACGTTTCAAACTATGTCGTACTCTATCGATATTTACAGAAAGCAACTGGAACCTACTCGTAACTTTATCGTTTTTGCTACTTTTGTAAGTATGTTCCCTCAGTTGGTTGCAGGCCCTATAGAAAGAGCTTCCAATCTCATACCGCAAATTGCTCGCCAACGTACCTGGAACCATACTCGTTTTCGTGATGGTGTTTTACAGATTGCAGTAGGTTTTTTTAGAAAAGTCGTAGTGGCAGATTCTATTGGGGTTGTTATAGACGGTATTTACAATCAACCTGATATTCATAATGCTTCCAGTCTGGTAATGGCCATAATTTTATATTCGTTCCAGATCTATTTTGATTTTAGCGGATACTCTGATATTGCCATAGGAACAGCAAAACTGTTGGGCTTTGATTTTAGGCGTAATTTCAACTTACCTTATTTTTCGTCTTCTATTACTGAGTTTTGGAGGCGATGGCATATGTCATTATCCAGCTGGCTCAGAGATTATCTCTACATACCTTTGGGAGGAAACCGAAAAGGAGTAGTACTTCAATACAGAAACCTTTTGTACACTATGTTATTGGGAGGGCTCTGGCACGGCAGTTCCTGGAACTTTGTTATATGGGGTGGCATGCATGGTATTTTACTGGGACTTGAGAAAAGGTTTAACCTGGTAGCCAAAAATTATAGGTTTCTGCAAAATGTATTGGTTTTTGTGGCAGTGAGTCTTATATGGGTTTTTTTCAGATCACTTACTCTTACTGATTCACTCACCATCTTCAATACATTGATCTTTGGGGATTATGGAGTTCCGTATTATGGGACCATGAACCATTTGGTGGGGTTAATTTACGGGTTGACCCTTGCTCTAATATTTGATGTGTACATTTTCAGGAAAAACATTCCTCTTGAAAATCTGGGATCTAAAATACCTTTGGTTCCTTATGTGTTATTAATGAATTTTATTGTCATTAATATTATTCTCTTTTATTCCAGCGCCAGTAATTTTATCTATTTTCAGTTTTAGGATCATGAAAAAATCACTCACACTTTCTTTCATACTGATTATAAGCTATTTGTTAGTTGACAGGCTTACTTATGGTTTACTGAAACAGGTAGACAAAAGAGTGTTTACCGGTCAGATCACCGGAAAAGTAAATCAGTTTTTGACCTTAAAAGATTCTGTTAACACCCTTGTTTTTGGAAGTTCACGTGCTAACCACCATATAGATGTATCTATATTTGACAGTACTGCCTACAATATGGGAGTAGATGGCACCAAACTGGCCTATGCAGCTGCACTTGTGGAAACACTGAAAAAAAAAGGACAGAATATCTTGGTTCATGTTGATCAGCTCCGTATGTTCAATAATAAAGATGAATATACAGGTAAAGATTGTCTGAGTCTTATTAATCTGGCGGAAGATTATGAAGAGATCTACTCTGTTATTTATGAACTGTACCCGGAAGAACTAAGAATATTATGGTTTTCCAAGAGTTATATGTATAACGGTAAAGCACTTGGTTTTTTAAAAAATTACTGGAAACCCTCTTACGATTATCAAAAATACAATGGTTATGACCCGCTTATTCCAACCGGGGAACAAGAAAAAATATTTGCCGGTTTAATGGAAAACAAAGGGCCGGATCGAATGGGGTATGACAGTACTCTTGAATTGAACCCGGTTGTTGAAAAAATGATCCTTCGTATTCAAAAAAAATGTGAGGAAAACAACAATATGCTCATCTTTTTTACGTCACCTACTCTTAATCATATTAATCCTGATCTGCAGGAAGCTACTACTCAATTTTTTAAAGAAAAGGGTATCTTGTACTTAGATTATACCCATCTTTTTGAAGAATTTAACCCAAAGCTCTGGAAAGACTTCACGCATATGTCTGCCTTTGGCGCAGAAACATTTACCAGAAGGTTAAAACATGATGTACTTACACACAATAAATAAGATGCTTTAATTGTTAATAACATTAAGTGGTTAAATGTTAAATAATTGCTAAGACTTAATATCTTGTGATCCAGTAATCAGGATTGATCCGTATATCTACTGATTAATAGCAGAAAACATAATTTTTCCTGGACACATTGTATGTTAACGCTTCATTTTATGATTAATACACTTAATTTTTTCGATTAAATGCATAAAATATCGATAAATTGTATTTATATTTGTCTCAGCCCTAAAATCTTATACATAATGAAGCAGGTATTTTTATCAGTGTTCATGCTTTTATTTTTGTTGGCATGCACAGACAAAGAAGAGTTCCTGGATGCAGTTTCAAATCCACCACCTGGTGATGAAACTCCCATAGACCCACCCAAAGATGATGGTACGCCTACACCTCCGCAAGATGATCAATCCCAAGATAATGAGTTAAAAGCCTTTCCATCGGCACAAGGTGCCGGAGCGTATGCCAAAGGCGGTCGTGGAGGTAGAGTTATCCCGGTTACTACTTTAGATGATGGCGATTATGAAGGGACATTTAGGTGGGCACTTAAGCAGCCCTACCCCCGAACCGTGGTTTTCAGAGTTTCCGGTGAAATAGTTCTTAATTCAGAATTGCTGATTTCCGGTCAGTCACGAAGCTTTCTCACCATTGCAGGACAAACTGCTCCCCGGGGAGGGGTAACCATTCGTGGAAACCGTTTGTTCTTTTTCGATGTCAATGATATTGTTATACGTTACATACGTATCAGGCAAAGTTCATCTAATAATCAGGATGTAATGACCCTCATGGGATGTAGCAATATTATGATTGATCATGTTTCTACCAGTTTTGGTGGTGACGAGGCCATGAGTGCTACCGATGGAGGTACTAAATTTGTGAATAATATTACTATTCAAAGGAGTTTGATAGGAGAATCGAAAACAGGAAGCATCATGGGTGCATTATCATCCGGAAGTGAACAAAATGCCGGTAACTTTTCTTTTCATCATAACTTATTTGTAGATATAAGCCATCGTTTTCCCAATATTTCCGGAAATGGCAATTTCGAAATTATTAACAATGTAGTACACAACTGGCAAAACAGGCTAACCCGTATCAATTATGCCCCCAGATTAAATCTTATTAATAATTATTACCAGCGTGGGCTGGTTACTGTTAATCAGGATATTAACAGGATTATGCATAAAATTGCATATTCCGAGCAGCATACTCCGCAGATATATACCTCGGGCAATCTGATTGTTCCGGATGTGCTTACCGATCCTAATCGGGACAATTGGTTTATGTGGACTATTTTTTTGGACACCAATCGGTTTAGCGCCAACGAACCTGCTCCCGAAAGTTTTAAAAGGGACGAACCTTTTACTCTTTTAGGCTCTCCTATCAAAATACAGAGTGCTGAAAATGCCTTTCAGGATGTTCTTGAAAATGTGGGGTGTAACATGGTAGTTAGTGAAAATGGTGAAAAAAATAGTTTTATTGATGAACTTGATGATTACTATATCAATATGGTGAAATACCGGGCAAGCAGTTTATATCGTTCCGTTTCACTGTGGAGCTATCCTTCCCTGCCCAGTAATGCGCCCTATGCCGACTCTGATCTTGATGGTATGCCAGATGCCTGGGAAAGAGCTAACGGTCTGGATCCTAAGAACCCGGAAGATCGTAACGGAGATGCCAACAACAATGGTTATACCAACCTTGAAGAATTCCTTAACAGAGTAGATTTTAATTAAAGAATGTAAAGATAAACAAAAGCCCTTTTATAGGGCTTTTTTCTTTTTTACATAACTTTTTTTTTACTTTTAGTTTACAAATAAAACCCGGCTCATATTCATTGCCCGGTATGTAAAAGGTTGCTTTTTACCGTTAACCGATTTTTCTGAAGCTTTTGCCGAAATAAACCTGCAACGTAGTTTTAAGTACAAAACTATTGTTAAATTTACACCCGTTAAGCCAAGATTTGAATTGATTAATAGCACACATTAATTTAAAATTTTGGATTATGAAACTCAATAAAACTATTAGTACCTTTCCTTTTTTTTGGATATGTACATTATTAATCTCCTCACATTATTTTATTGAGAATAAATTTTCCTTTAAAAACTCAGATACTAAATGAAGATCAATTCAGTATTCATTTCAAAAAGTATTGTTCGTAATTAATTTAAAAAAAACAGAAAACAGGTGGTAACCAAAACCAAAATATTACTTTCTTCACCGCATATGGCCGGAACTGAACAGAAATATATTCGGGAAGCTTTTGCAACGAACTGGGTTGCTCCGCTTGGAGCTAACGTGAACGGTTTGGAAGAAGATTTAGAACAATATCTGGCGCACGATGTGCATGCAGCAGTTTTGATATCAGGAACCGCAGCATTACATTTAGGGCTTGTTTTATTGGGAGTATCTCATGGAGATGAAGTCCTTTGCCAAAGTTTTACTTTTACTGCCTCTGCTAACCCTATAATTTACCAGGGAGCTCTTCCCGTTTTTATTGACAGCGAAGAAGAGACCTGGAACCTGTGTCCTGAACTTTTAGAGAAAGCTATTAAAGATCGTATATCAAAAGGGAAAAAGCCTAAGGCTATTATAAGTGTACATCTTTACGGAATGCCTTATAAAGTGAAAGAAGTGCACGAAGTAGCAGAAAGGTATGATATACCAATTCTGGAAGACAGTGCAGAAGCGTTGGGTAGTAGTTATTTTGGCCGTAAATGCGGAACCTTTGGTAAAATGGCTGTTCTTTCGTTTAACGGTAATAAAATTATTACTTCATCCGGCGGAGGAGCATTACTGCTAAAGGATATGAGCAGTAAGGATAAGGCTGTTTTTCTGGCTACGCAGGCAAGAGATCATGCCCCGCATTATCAACATTCAGAAATAGGGTATAACTATCGCATGAGTAATATTGTTGCCGGTATAGGAAGAGGGCAGATGGAAGTGCTTGATGACAGGGTAGCTGCCAGGAGATATAATTATGATTTTTATCGCTCCCGGCTCAATGCTTTTGATCAAATTTCGTTTCTTGATGAACCAGCCGGTACATTTGCTAACAGATGGCTTACTACCATAACTATGCAAACGTATAATGAACGAGAATCCATTCGCAAAGCGTTGATGGAAGATGACATAGAGTCAAGGCCCCTTTGGAAGCCTTTACATATGCAACCCGTATTTAAAAATTGTCCTGCATACACTAATGGCGTTTCAGAAAAACTTTTTGAAATAGGATTGTGTTTGCCAAGCGGCTCCAATTTGGAAACTGCAGACTTAACTAGAACCACAGACATAATTATAAAAACCTTAAGGTAATGATTGAAAACTACTTTGGTAATAATGCCAGTAAATATGTTTCCAGATGGCTGGTACTCCTTATTGATACCATTACGGTAGTAAGCACCTTTTTTCTGGCCTATTTAATACGTTTTAATTTTACTTTAAACTTTGATCTGGATAAGTTTTTTATCCAGGTGCCTATATTGGCCGCCATGGCAATACTAAGCTTCCTTTTTATAGGTTCTTATAAAGGGGTAGTACGTCATACCGGATTTACCGATGTAATGAACCTGTTTAAAGGTATTTCATTATTGTCTTTACTGTCAATTACTTTGGTATTACTCAACAAGCAGCTCGCTATTGTAGAGGGATTTACTATTCCTCTGTCTATCATCGTAATACACTCTTTTATCTCTTTTGTTGCACTGGTAGCATCACGATTACTGTTTAAAACGGCGTATCGTTATATTTCTCAGCGCTTAAAAAGTTGTAAAAATGTGGTTATATATGGTGCCGGTAATTCAGGGATCGCCACCTACAATGCGCTTGCTAATAATCCGGAAAACCGGGTAAATGTAATGTGCTATATTGATGAAGATATTAAAAAGAATGGAAAGTTTATAAACGGAGTGCCTATACATGCACCTTCAAAAATTACACAACAATACATTCTTTCTCATAATATTCAGGAGATTATTGTATCCATTCATAATATAAGTTCAGAAAAACTACGGGAACTGGTAGATGGATTGGTAGAGTTGCCTGCCAAGGTTAAGATTGTACCTCCTATAGAAAAATGGATAAACGGAGAGTTAAATGTAAACCAGATCAAACAGGTGCAAATTGAGGACCTGTTAGACAGGGTGCCTATAGAAATTGAGAACCCTAAAATCAAACAAGAGCTTCAGGGGGAAACCATTCTCGTTACGGGAGCTGCAGGTTCTATAGGAAGTGAGATATCTTCTCAAATTGCAAATTATCAGGTTAAGAAATTAGTTTTACTTGACCAGGCAGAATCTGCTTTGTACGATTTGCAACAGGATCTTAAGCAAAGAGGTATTCATAACTTTGTTTCTATCGTGGCAGATATTCGTGATAAAAACCGTTTGGATTATATTTTTCAGGAATACCAACCAACGATTGTTTTTCACGCTGCGGCCTATAAGCATGTACCTCTTATGGAGCAAAGCCCTTATGAGGCAATCAGGATCAATATTAACGGAACCAAAATACTGGCAGATGCTGCCTCTCATTACAAAGTAAAAAAGTTTGTATTTGTTTCAACTGATAAGGCTGTAAACCCTACCAGTATTATGGGAGCGACCAAACGAATTGCAGAAATGTACATAAGTTGCCTGCAAAGGCATAGCAGTACCAAATTCATTACCACTCGTTTTGGGAATGTATTAGGGTCTAATGGTTCTGTAATACCACTATTTAAAAAACAAATTGAAAAAGGAGGTCCGCTAACTGTTACCCACAAAGAAGTGACCCGGTACTTTATGACCATTCCAGAAGCATCGCAACTGGTACTGGAAGCAGGTGCTATGGGTAAAGGAGGTGAAATCTTTATTTTCGATATGGGTCAGTCCGTTAAGATTTATTATCTTGCTCTTAATATGATTAAATTATCAGGTTTACGATATCCGCAGGATATTGGGATTCAGATAACTGGGTTGAGACCTGGCGAAAAATTATATGAAGAATTGCTGGCAAATGGAGAGAATACACTTCCTACATATCACAAGAAAATAATGATCAGCAAAACCCGTGAAATTGATTATCAAAAAGTAAAATCTGAAATTGATGATTTATGTATTTCCAACCTGTTTCAGAATACTAATATCGTTAGAAAAATGAAATCATTGGTTCCTGAATACAAATCTAATAACTCTGAGTTTGAAGAGTTGGATCACGAGAAGTTGGGAGAATACCGCACAAAGAAGCTCGAATCGATTTAGCTGAAGAGGAGTAGAAAAGATGTAAAATAAAAGAGCAACAACATTAAATGAAAAAACTAACACCCTTTTTTGTAAAACGGCTTTTATCACTCTCGTTAATAGCCGTTTTTACCGTTTCATGTGCAACGCGTAAAGAAGTTGTATATTTTCAAAATGCCAAAGATTTTGAAACCATAGTCGATACTGACACTTTTACGACTAAATTAAAAGTAAATGATATTCTAACGATAAGTTTATCTACTTTTGACCAGGAAGCGACCGGACCCTTTAATCTTTACAAAACGTCTGATTTTGGAAGATCGGCTCCGGTAGATTATCTTATAGATAAAGACGGGATGATTGATTATCCTGTTTTGGGCAAGATAAAGCTTGGCGGGCTTTCCATACAGCAGGCAAAGGATCTTTTGAAGGAAAAACTGGCAGATTATCTTAAAGACCCCATAATTAATATACGACTCTTAAACTTTAGGGTAACCGTATTAGGATCAGTAAACCGGCCCGGAACCTACAATATTTCAGGAGAACGGATTACTATACTGGAGGCACTCGGCCAGGCAGGAGATTTGACTATTAAAGGCAGGAGAGATAATGTTTTGGTAATAAGAGATTTTAAAGGTACCAAAGTATATACCAGAATAGACCTTACAAACAAAGAGTCTTTAAATTCTCCGGTGTATTTCCTAACACAAAATGATATTGTGTACGTTGAGCCCAACAGGTCTGCTATTGTCTCTTCCACCTTAGATAACCGCACATCTATAGCGATATCTATTATTACCACTCTTATTACCGCCGGTGTACTGTTATTAACCAGGTAAGATAACCAATTAAATGATTTTGGAGGAAAATAAATGAATGATCAATCTACTAATGCCGCACAGAGTTTTAATTTAAGAGAGATTATTGCGGTTTATACGAGACAATGGAAATGGTTTCTTCTAAGTTGTATAGTATGTCTGGGAGCAGCTTTTGTATATTTAAGATATGCCACTCCTTTGTATGGGGCGTATGCTAAAATTATGCTGGTAGATGATAAGAACGCATCTACCCCTGCCAGTGCATTGCTCAAAGATTTTGAATTGATTTCTGAAGCCGAAAGTAAAAGGGTAGAAGATGAGATCGAGGTCATGAAATCAAGAAAGATTATGGCCAATGTAGTAGAACGCTTAAAACTAAATGTACAGTATTTTTCTGAAGGAAGGATTCACGATATGGAGATTTTTCCAGATCCTCCTATTAAAGTAAATTTTATAGCGTCAGATTCTACTATCAAAAACTCAAAATTCGGGTTTAATGTAAAAATACTCTCAGAAACCTCTTTTGAGTATAGAGTTGCAGAAGAAGAAAAAAGTAAAAAATATTATTTTGGGGAGAATATACCCACCGAAATAGGGGATGTGGTTATTACTCCTAAGGTCACGAATATTGAGAATTATGCGAACCAAACCATAAAGGTAGCCGTACAACCTGTAAAAAAGGTTGCCGAGAGCTTCAAAAACAAAATATTGATCACACCGGTTGAGAAATTATCTAAAGTAATAAACATATCACTACAGGATGCCAATAAAGAAAAGGCCCGTCAAATTATCAATACACTTATAGACGAGTACAATACGAACTCAATTGAACAAAAAAACGCTGAATCTAAAGCAACGGCTGATTTTATTAATGAACGTATTGATCTTATTGCTACCGATCTGGCTAATGTAGATAGCAATGCAGAGCGTTTCAAAACCGGGAACCGGCTTACAGATATAACTTCAGAGGCTGATATTTATCTCAGTTCCGGTTCGGAAAATGAACAGGAGCTAATTCAAAGCAGAACTGAATTGAGTATGGTAAACTACATGAACAGCTATCTCAAAAATCAGGATGATTTTGAACCGATCCCTTCTAACATAGGATTATCAGACCCTTCCATAAGCAATACCTCTGCGAAGTATAACCAGTTAATTTTAGAACGGGAACGGTTGTTAAAAAGTTCTAATGAAAAGAACCCCATCATTGTTAACCTCGATCAACAACTCGCCGGGCTTCGTCAAAGTATGCAACAGAGTTTAAGTAACCATAAGAGTACTTTGAGTATTCGTGTAAACAATCTGGAGCAACAGGCGGCCCGTATTAATTCAAGAATATCGTCCGTACCGGGGCAGGAACGTCAGTTAAGAGATATTCAACGGCAACAGCAAATAAAAGAATCATTGTATTTATATCTTCTTGAAAAAAGAGAAGAAGCTACCATATCTCTTACAGCTACCTCACCTAACGCAAAAATTATAGACAGTGCCTATAGCCCCAATGATGCTCCCATTTCTCCCAAAAGAAAAATGGTATTCATTGCTGCTTTAATGGCCGGAATGGCATTTCCGTTTTCTATAATTTATCTCAGACAGTTACTGGATAATAAAATTCACAATAAAGAAGACCTTTCCAAGCTTTTTAAGGATATGCCCATTCTTGGAGAGATCCCCAAAGTAAAGGGAAAAAACCATCCCTTGGTTATTCATAGAAATGACCGTTCTATTCTTTCAGAATCTTTTCGTATTATTCGAACCAACCTCGATTATTTAATACGAAGTCGTAAAGGTCAAAATACCAAAAGTAACAATGTTATATATGTTACTTCTACGATAAACGGAGAAGGGAAAACTTTTGTGAGTATTAATATGGCTCTTACGCTTGCTAATTCAGACAAGACGGTTTTGTTGATAGGAGCAGACATCCGTAACCCGAAACTACACCAGTATTTAAAAAAGCAAATGACTGGACCGGGACTTACAGATTACCTGTACGACCGTTCTGTAAACAGACAGCAAGTTACTGAGACAATTGAAGTTCACGGCAACCGCATTGACTTGATACAATCTGGGAAAACGCCGCCAAACCCGGCAGAACTTTTAATGAATGAGCGCATCAAAACATTGCTCGATGAGGCATCTGAGGTGTATGATTTCATTATTGTAGATACCGCTCCGTGCATGTTGGTAACCGATACGTTACTTTTTAGTCAGTATGCTGACCATACCATTTATGTCACCAGGGCCGATTATACGAATGTGCGTTTACTGAATTTCCCGTATGAATTGTTTGCAGATAAAAAACTGAAAGGGATGATGATGGTAGTAAACGATGTAAAAGAGTCTGATTTTGGTTACGGTGGAAAGTATGGTTACGGTTATTACGGTAACAAGCGAAACCAGAAAAAAGCAGGTGTACAAGCAGGAAGTAAATCTAAAGCAAAGAAGGCAAAAGTTAAAGTCTGAATCCGCTAAAACTGTTATTGGTATTTACAATAAGTTGTTCCACAACGGGAGCGATCTTCTTGTCTAACTTTATACTTTCAATTCGATCTAGGTGGTAGAGTTTATGGGTGTCAGATCCTATAAAATCCATCATGCCTTCTTCCAGGAGCCAATGAGCTGCTTTTTGAATGTTTCTGCCGTAATGATCGGTTAGTGAGAGTATATTCATCTGAAAAAAGCATCCCATTTGTTTAAGGGCCGTATAATTGTATTTTTTTTGATGATAAAACGTATATCTCTCAGGATGTGCCAATACAACATAATAGCCTTTGTCTCTCATTTTTCCAATAACCTCATTTAAATTAATTGGGGGCTGCAAATACGAGAGTTCTACCAATACGTAGCGGTATTTAAGGGGTACCAGCTTTTCTGCCTCCAGCAGCTCTTCAAAATGATTGTCTATCATGTATTCAGCAGAAAGGTTAATAATAATGCCTGGTACCTCGGTTCTCAGATTTTGTGCTTCCAGTGTATGATAGGCACCTACAATGGTTTGCTCATTGTTGGGATAAAAATCGACCATGATATGAGGTGTGGCTACAAAGTTTTTAACACCCAAAGATGCAAATCTTTTCAACAGAGCGATAGATTCATCGATGTTAGAAGCGCCATCATCTATACCGGGAAGTATATGGCAGTGTATATCAACAAAACCTTCTAAAAAGTCTCTTAAGTATATTTTCCTGGTAAAGAATTGAAACATAAGTACAAAAATACACCTTAATTTCAACTACAGGACAAACTTAACAAAGTTTACCTTATGGTTACGAGAACCAAGATACGGTACTTTTTAAAAGTACCGCATTTTATAAAGAGGTTAAATTAAACAATAGATATTAAGATCAACGTCTAATAAACTCAAAGGTCATATTCATAGCAGTTTCATATGCATCTTCTATATCTTCCAATAATTCGTGTATATGTGAAAATATGAAAAAATGATTACCCTGATATACCTGAAAGTTCAATGGGTATGCAGTTTCTTCCTGCCATGCTTCCATTTTATGCCAGTCGGTAACATCTTCAGAACCGGATCTTAAAAATATAGGGATCTCAAAAGGCTCTTCAAGAGGGGTATATGAATACTGTTCCAGTGCCCGGTAATCGGCGCGTATGGTAGGTTCAAAAAGGTCAATGAGTTCTTTGTCATTAAAAAGTGCATCTGACAATCCTCCTAATTTGCGAACTTCCTTCCAGAAAATATCGCGATCACTTCGGGATATACTTTGCGTACGCTCTACAGAAGGGCCCGACTGCCCGGTAAAGAACAAACACAAAGGTACGGGTTCATCATTTTCAATAAGCATTCGTGTAAGCTCATACCCTAATAAAGCACCCATGCCGTGTCCAAAAAACATAAAAGAATAATTACGGACAATAGGTAGGATCTGTTGGTAAATATCTTCACAAACCGAAAGAATATCGGGTATGGTGATTTCATTGATCCGGGTTCCTCTTCCGGGAATTTCAACACTAAACCATTCAAACGGGAAAGACACATTACGCTCCAATACTTTATAGGAAAACTGGCTACCTCCAGCGAAAGGGAGGGCGATAACGATAGCTTTTTCTTCTTCATTCATAGTATTATGGTTTTGTAAGATTTTGAAACTGTAATTCTTTAATCTCTATAATTGGAGTTTTACATATCGGTCTCTCTCAAAGATATTAATTAAACATCTATAAAAAGTAAACGGTAATAAAAGAAAGTATTGTTTTACGGTTAACACTCAGGGGCTATACGGTTTTTAGGTTATAACTCACTTTTTCAGCACTTTTTATTTATGAAAAGTTTGTTTTAGATGATGTTAGCACGTAATTAAAATACGGCATATGCGCTTATTTGGCTTTAACCTAAGACCAGGCTTCGTAGGTAAAGTTTTGTTAAATACACAAAACGACCAAAAGCACTGGTTATTAGCTATATAGAATCACAATACAAAAAGAAAGAAAAGGATGATAATTTACGTAGTAAAATAAAATTTGAGTCAAATATTTGATAATTAGAAGGGTATAAATTATTTAAACTACCCTTAACAGGGTATTTTTTACATAGATTACTATTTTTACTTTTGAAACACCAACCAATACCTCTTTCTTATGAAAAAACTATCTGTACTTATTTCATTCTTTTGTATTCCTCTTTTATTGCAGGCACAAACTCCGCAGTACAAAAAACTGCGTACTATCACTATTCCCCCTGAAACACTTTCGGATATTGATAAAGATAGTATTATAACAGGCATTTACTATGGTGACTATATAAAATTCCGTCTTGAAGGGATAAACACTTTTAAGTATAACGCAGACCTGACCATTGCCGAAACGAATTTTGATTTTGACCTTCCTGATAATATTATGCCAACAGAGGAAAGCAGAAATAGTGAGGATGATTCGCTTAACAGTGATATTCAGGGTTTGAAGATCGCGGGAAAGTTGACAGATCAAAAAGCTAGTATAATTCAAGACATGTGGGCTGATGTTCAAGATAAATCAAATACGTGGTATGAAAATCTTGGAGAGTATCAAAAAGCGCTTATCCAATTACAACAGTATGCCCGTGTGAAAAAACGGATTCTGGATATTATAGGAGAAGAACCTGTGTTACCTGATTATGAATCCAGAAAAGAAGCGGTAGCCAATTATTTTTCTGGGGTTTATGGAGATAAGGATACCAACAAGGCTACCAGGGCCATAACTAGTACTTTTCAAAAGGCTTCAGGGTTGTTATACTTTTTAAAACAACAACATCAGCAATTGTTACAGGCTCTTACAGCTTTAGAAAAACAGTATAACGAATGTGCGGCATATGTTACCGCCAGGAAACAGGCACTTGCCTCTCAGCTTGAATGGATAACCCAAACGGGAACTGTATTTACTGATGCTTTCAAAAAAACAAAACTTCTGGATGACATGCATTCCGGGGTTACCCTGTATGTACATGTTTACAACGCTTCGTTTAGTATAGAAACCAAAGTGGTTCAGGCCAAAGCAGATGAAATGCGTATTACGCCCTTCCTCAAAGATCAAAAAGGAAACAAAGCTTATGAGTTTGGCACATATGGTTTTCGAACCCGGGGAGGTGTAAAAGTAGATTTTAGCGCCGGGTACTTATTGAGCTTTCAGGGAAATGACAACTACGAACTCGTAAAAAATGAAGATGGTGAAACCACGGGAGTTCAAAAAGGAAATAAAGATAGACTAACTCATACCATTGGAGCATTGGCCCACATTTATAGTCGTGGATGGCGTGATGTTCAACCAGGGTTCTCTGCCGGAGCAAGCCTTTCAGAAAATGGCAGCCTAGGTTTTTATTCGGGATTGTCACTGCTTTTTAACGGGCAGAGCAGGGTAGTGTTCACCGCAGGAGTATCCTTTACCCAACTTGATGAACTCAATACAGCAAATCTGGAGAGTCCGGAAAATGGAATTCGCGAATTTAGATCTGAAACAGATACAGAAATACGCTATGACCAAACCTACCGCCCGGCCTTTTTTATAGGACTTACCTATAATTTTTCTAAAAAGAAAAAGGAAGATACCCAGGTAGGCGCAAATGCTGATTCTGATACCGAGTAGCTTTTATATTCTGTTAGTTTACTATTAGGTTGCCCTTTTCTTAACTCTTGTATCTGCCTGAAAATATATGGTTGAAACATATTTACGATAACTAAACACCTATTTCATTTTTAAACTTAAACACAAAGACATGAACAAAAAAGAAGTACACAAATTTAGTATAGATCATGAAAAATGCGAGATACATTATGATAATGATATTATGAAAGCATTGGATATAACGATAAGAGTTCCTAAAGATTTCAGTTTCTCAGATATTGACGGGAACGGTACCTTTTGGAAAGTAGAAAACGGAAAACTCATCATTTACTTATCGGGACCCGTTGATAATGCAGCGTACAGGGCAAAGTTAAAATCTATTTGCGGGTATATACCAGAGTTAGCAATTCTTAATTATGACATTAACAACCCATTCGGGTTTTACATTCAACTTGTTCATGCAGAAAAGGGCTTTTTACCCAAAACCGTAGGAGGTAGCACTGTAGTAGGATTAGGATGAACATATATAAAAACATTTTTTGGTTAACAGCAGGCTGTTGTATGCTTGCTATTTTCTCGTATGGGCAGAAACCCTTACTGGATTCTATTCAGAAATACGTGTCTGCATCCCAGGGAGATAAGGCGGTACAAATTTTGAATACCGGTTTGGATACCCTTAATTTCCTTCCTGAAGACATGGGGCACTACTATACTCTAAAGGCAAAAGCATATGCATTAGTCAATCTCGATCAGGTGGCCTTTGCGTCTTATCAAAAAGCAAAAAGTATTTATAAAGCCATCGGTAATACTTCTTCTCTTGCCGAGACTAATATAAGTATCGTAAACCTGCTTTGTGCACTGGGGCGCAATGATGTGGATTACTGGCAATATCTCCGGGAGTATATGGAATTTGCCAGAACTAAACAGGATACTGTGCTACTGGCAAGAGGACATATGCAGGCAGGCAGTTGCCTTATTGACAGTTTGCCGGAAGAGACTATGCAGCATTTTAAAAAGGCTCTTATATACACTGCATCAGGTACTGATAGTCTTTTCAGAGCAAAAATACATCATAATATAGGGGTCTTGTATGCAGAGATCGTTAAAGAGTATGATTCTGCTTTGTACCATTATGATAAAGCATTTACTACCTATAAACAAAAAGGACTTACCGATTATATAGGTTACATTTTTAACAATAAAGCTACTGTATATAAATACAAAGAAGACTATGAAAAAGCCTTGACATATTACAAAAAGCTGGATTCTTTTCAGATTAAGGAATACCCAACCAAGAATAGAGAAACCCTTTATGCTAACCTTGCAGATCTTTATGATAAAATGGGAAATTATGTAAAGGCTTATGAGTATCTCCAAAAAAAGGAAGTGTATAGTCAAAAACTAAACGAAGTAGCACAAAATAGGGCGATTGCTGAAATAGACAGAAAATACCAGGTTCTTGAAAAAGAAGCCGAGAATGCCTCTTTACGGGGTAATCTTCACATAGTACTGATTTTATTAGTTTTTGTAGTGCTTTTAGCCGGAATCGCTGTGTTTGCCATGTTATATTACCGCAAAAAAAAGCGTCTGGCCATTAAAGAGAAAGAACTGCAACAGGAAAAAGTAGCCGGTTTACTTCAGGAACAGGAGATCAACGGTATCGATGCCATGATAGCGGGCCAGGAAAAAGAGCGCCAACGCATTGCCAATGACCTTCATGATAATCTGGGAAGCCTGCTGGCAACCTTAAAACTGCATTTTCAGAATCTAAAAACCAAAAAAGAAAAACTCCAGGCCGAAGAAGAGTCATTACTGGTAAAAACCGATGCGCTTATTGACGAGGCTTATCAGAAAGTAAGGGGAATTGCCCATGCCCGGAATGCCGGAGTTATGACCAGCGAAGGGCTTTTACCCGCAGTGAAAAACTTTGCAGCCAAAGTTTCCGCTGCCAACCGGCTTCTCATAGAAGTAGCAGATAGCGGTTTGGATCAACGACTGGAAAATACTCTTGAGATCACTATTTTCAGGATTATTCAGGAACTTATTACCAATGTTATCAAACACGCCAAAGCCACAGAAGCTATCATTCATCTTAATCTGCATGAAAACCACATTAACATAATGGTAGAAGACAACGGCAAAGGGTTTGACCCGGATCGGATTTTTAAGAATAAAGGCATGGGTCTCTCTGCTATTGAAAAACGAATATCTCACCTGAAAGGAACAATAAACATAGATGCGGCAGAAGGACGAGGTACTTCTGTCATAATTGATATACCGGTATGACATGATACGACTAGCCATTTGTGAGGACCACAATGCATTAATTGACGGCATTAAGCTTTTTCTCGAGTATGAGGAGGATATTGAGGTAATTGGATTTGCCAATAACGGTAAAGAATTACTGGATCTGGTCAAAAGAAAATCGCCCCATGTAGTGATTTCAGATATACGTATGCCCGTAATAGATGGCATCACCGCTACCACTCAGATCAAAATGGAATACCCCAATGTAAAAGTTATTGCGTTTACTATGTTCGATCAGGAAGAAGCTGTTGAGCAAATGCTGGAAGCAGGAGCCTCCGGATATATACTCAAAAATTCAAGTTTACAAGAGTTACTTGTCGCCATACGAACCGTAGCTTCAGGAAAGACCTATTTTGACCCGCAACTTACTTTTTCCCGGCAGAAGAAACCTGCCACAAAAGGTAAAACGGTACTAACAAGACGTCAGATCGAGATCTTAAAGTTAATAGCCAAAGGCAAAACCAATAATGAGATAGCAGACATTCTCTTTATTGGGCGCACTACGGTAGAAACCCATCGAAAGAATATGATACGCGTTCTGGGACTTCAGGGGTCGGGCGAGCTTCTGCGCTATGCTATTGAGAGAAAATATGATTTTCGATAAATGTCTCCTGTTTCCCAAACAGTAGATGAGTGTATGCTGTATTATGAGGTATAGGCTCCCTTTTCCAACACCTTTTTTTCCAGGCTTCTTGAAACACCATCCCACAAAGTGATACGTTTTTTAAGGGCCTTTTTACTAACAAGTAGAGCTTCTTCCCATTTCTTTACATCAGTACCACAAAGTTTTTCAATCATTCGTAAAGAAAGGGGGCCATGTTCATCGCCATCCAGTTCAATATGGCGTTTTAAGTAGTACAAAAACTTATTTTGGTCAGTTCTCATGCCCGAGCCTTCTATGATGCCTTCAAACATATCCGGAATGATATCTTCGCGACCAAAAGTAAATACTGCCGCAATTTGATGCAATTCCCCGGTTTCAATAATTTCAAAGGTATAGGTTACAAAGTTTTGCACTTCCGGCCACGGAATGAATGTTTTAATAGCATTTTTTACAGGTGTGCCGTTTTGAATAGCTTCCATAAAGTTATTAATAGGATGTATATCAGCTCCAAGCTCTTCCATTGCCTCCAGATACATTTCAAAATGGCTCCTGGGTACTCCCTTTTCATTTACGTCACTTTCCTCACCCAGTACAATATCATTTATAAATCTGCTAAGTTCAGCATCAGGGGCCGGTATCCACGGTACCTGCGTACAGGTAAGATTCTGCTGCAGTGCCTTGAGCAAAGACATGAAATCCCATACCGCAAAAACGTGATGCTCCATAAAAACTTTTACATCACTTACGTTACGTAGCAACTCATACATAGGGTGGTTCTCCAGCGTTTCACGCATGGGTGCCAGTTCTTTTTCGATAGAATTTATTGTGTTCATCACTTTTTGTTACATTTTTTACAAAAATAGAAGTTAAAAAAGTCAAAGAAAAATAAGTTATCAAAAAACGGGTTTTCACACTCACAAATAAAACTTAAATTGCCTGCAATAATACCACTATCGTTATGTATGCTATTGTAGATGTGGAAACTACCGGATTGGGTGGAGATCATGGTAACAGAATAACTGAGATAGCCATTATTATACATAATGGAAAATGTATAATAAATAAATTTCATACCCTGGTCAATCCTGAAACAGCCTTATCTCCATACGTAACCGGTTTGACCGGTATAACGGAAGATATGGTTCGGGAAGCACCGGTTTTTGCAGATATTGTTGAAAAAGTAGATACACTTATGCATGATCATATATTTGTGGCACATAGTGTAAATTTTGATTACAACATAATCAAAAAAGAATACGCGCGCCTGGGAAAAACATTTCAAAGAAAAAAGCTATGTACCGTACGCCTTTCCCGGCAGCTTTTTCCCGGCTTCAAGTCCTATAGTCTGGGTAATTTATGTTCGCAACTCAATATATCCATATACGACCGGCATCGCGCCATGGGAGATGCGGAAGCTACGGTAATCCTTTTTGAAAAATTATTGTATAAAGACCAAAAAGGGGTAATACAATATCACCTTAATGTTCGTTCCGGAGAAAGCACACTACCTCCATTACTGCCCAGGGCAACCTACGAGCAACTTCCGGAAGCATATGGGGTCTATTATTTTAAAGATGCCAAAGGAACTGTAATTTATGTAGGCAAAGCCAAAAACCTTAAAAAAAGAGTGCTGGGTCATTTTTATGATAAGAGTGAGCGGGAACTGGCACTTTGCAGGGAAACGGCACATATTGATTTTGAACTGGCAGGCAGTGAGTTACTGGCTTTGCTCATAGAATCATATGCTATCAAAAAGTTCTACCCTAAATACAATCGGGCCCAAAAGCAAACACAAAAAGGATTTACACTGGTAGATTATACCAACAGAGCCGGAATATGGCAACTGGGATATGTTCCGGTACGATCTGCGACATCGCATACATCCGTGTGTTTTTATACAGTACAGGAGGCCATTACTTTTCTTGAAGATCTTAGTATTCGCTTTTCATTATGTCCTAAATATGCCCAGTTGCAAAACAGAGTTGTTCATTGTTCTCATTATCGTGTACCGGTTTGTAAAGGCATTTGCCGCGAAAAAGAAACCGTTCATACGTATAATCAGCGTGTTCTAAAAGCATTACAGTGGATAAAAACACAGCAGGAAGAAGAATTCATCATCAAAGAAAAAGGGCGTACCACAGAAGAATACGGATTTGTATGGGTTTCTGGCAGCCGTTGTAAAGGGTATGGTTTTATTGACACTGAAGCGACAGTCACCCGGCCGGAAGATCTTGAAAACTGGTTATTGACCGGTGGCGATAATACTGATGTAAAACGTATTATTGACCAATATATGCGAAGAGAACAGGGAAATACTATTTTCAGGATATCATAGCTTTCTGTGAAAACATTCAAAATTATGTATTATCGGTTTTTTACGATCATTAAAAAACGGGTAAATTATATAAACCTAAAACTATTTGTTTTTTTTCCTCAGCAAAAAACCCAGAGGCAGCCATATAAAAATAAATAAAAAGCGGCCTGTAAGTAGTCCGATAACAGTAATTACAAGTCCCGTAAGCATTAAGATCTGTGAGGTACGCGTCATAGTATGAGAAGTGCTAAAACCGTAAATATATGCCTTTTGTGTATCCATTCAAAATTGGGAAAGCCATCGGTTACTCTGTTCATCTCCGGAAAAAACACAAAGGGTGTATGCTCGTTTTCCATATTCTGTTCTTACTTTATACCGTACAACCTGCACAAATCAGGTAGAAGTTGTAAATTGCCGGTCCAAATCCACCATAAAAATGATATTTAAAAAACTGTGTATAGTCAGTATCGCTTTTTGTACCTCTCTGCTCCATTCTCAACAGAAGAAAATTCAGGTACTTGAAAAAGTAAACGTTAACAAGGTTTCATTTTTTGCCATTAATGAAACGGAAACCGATTATGATATATTGTTTACCGTTTCCGGAACAAACATACGGCAAAGCAAAGCCAAACCCAGATGGATACGAGTACCTGGGGCATCTAAGGTACATTTGAAAAACATTTATCTTCTTGGAGATAAAAAGCCTGTATATACGTATGATCTAAAAGTAAATGACAGTCTGTCTAAAAGGGCCCTTAAGAAGCCTCATGTAAAAATCACTTTACCACCTAAACGAAAGATGCCCGAAAAAAACCTGGTGATCTATGTGCCCTTACAGTGTATTTCATGTGATGCCATGATAGCGGCTCTTGAAAAGGACTTTTATGCCTATCAAGTGGTTAAATTGGCAGATAACGATGATATAACCAATCAATTGTCCCGAGCTTTTCCCAATACATCAATTCCTGTACAGGAACGGGACTACCCGATTATAAGCATTAAAG
The DNA here is from genome assembly GCF_037646345.1 of Ascidiimonas aurantiaca. Classification (NCBI taxonomy): domain Bacteria; kingdom Pseudomonadati; phylum Bacteroidota; class Flavobacteriia; order Flavobacteriales; family Flavobacteriaceae; genus Ascidiimonas; species Ascidiimonas aurantiaca. The sequence goes on from NZ_JBBEWR010000001.1 coordinate 378,251, forward strand.
GCCGGTTACACATCTCTATAAATAGTTATGAACAGTTAAAGAAGGTATTGCTTAGCAATTAAGCATACTTCCCGGCAAAAGTTCTCTGCTTATGCGTTAAAAGCTTTGTTTTTAAAGCAGATACCTTTGTATATTTCCTCGATCATTCTAGCTATGGCCATGGTAAAAGAATACGAGTTTTCGGTAGATCTGGTTTTCCTGCTTCAAATACTGATGGCTTTGAGCACAGTTATCTACCTTGTGCGATATGTAATTAAAAGGCAGGTTTCTTTTCCATTGGTTGCTTTGCTCTCTCTTTTCCTGTTTTTATTGGGCAATAGTTTTTTTCTAAGGTTCACAGATATCGGGCTATTTAATCTTATTCCGGCATTTTTGTTATGTGCAGGACCGTTTTTCTGGTGGTTCCTTAAAACCTTTTTACACGGAGACACAAAATCTGCGATGATATCGTATCATCACTTTGCCCCTGGTTTTTTGGGAATAGGCCTGTATTTGTTAATAGATCCGTATGTTCTGGAGCCCTATCAATCTGTTTTTATCTTTTTACATTCCGGATTTTATATTTTTAATAGTACTCTGGTAGTCATAGTTTCTTCAGTGAAAAAAACAGGTAGTTTCCGGGAAGAATTGAGTTTTGAAGATAGAAAACGGCGTACATCGTGGTATATTTTATCAGGAGTGTATCTTATATATATTATGGCTTTTTTAGAAACTTTTATCATACATCCGTTACAACAGTATCGTTTTATTTTTGTCGTGGTATTTCTGGTTTTTGCCGTACTCGTTCTGAGACACATATTTTCTAAGGTTAGATATATTTACCAGGTATATAAAAAACGAAGTCCTCTAAAAAAAGCAGAAAAATACAGCGGTTCATTATTAACAGCTTTACAAAGTAAAACCCTTTCAGAACAACTGGAAGCTCTTATGCAGAATCAAAAACCCTATTTAAATGACACGCTTGAACTGTCAACCCTTGCCCAAATATTAAAAACGCATCCCAAAAACCTCTCACAAGCCATTAATGAGAACTTTCAACGTAATTTTTTTGATTATGTTAATACATATCGTGTACAGGAAGCGCAAAGACTACTAGCAGACCCTTCCCGAAAGGATCATAAAATTTATGAGATCATGTTTGAAGTAGGGTTCAATTCACGCTCCTCATTTAATACAGCTTTTAAAAAAGTAACCGGACTCACTGCCGGGCAATATAGAAAAGAATATATGAAGACCTGATTTTTTAGTTCGACTTCAGGCAGTACAACTCTCAAGTTCGTAAATTGTACTACCATTGCCATAAAAACACATGAAACAACTACTTTACGGTATATCGCTTATTCTGGTACTTTTGGTTTTTAACAATTGTAAAACACCGGTTTCGCAAAATAGCGATGCGGAGATAACAAAGAAAATAGATTCTTTACTCAACGTTAAGTCATACTTCCTGGCACAATCAGTATATAAAGAGAATAGTCATCTTTTAAATGAATTTCAAAAATTACGCCTGGGTGCCGTTCTTCATAATCTTTTTAACGATCTGGAAACATCCAGGAGAGAAATTAATGTTTTGTTTGACCAATACCAGGACAGCCTCAGTAATGACCAGGCCAAAGATCTTTACAATGTACAGATATCAAATCACGTAAAGTTGTTTGAGTATGCTAAGGTGGTTGAAAGCACAGAGATATTGCTCACCCAATACAAAAAAGTACTTTCTGACAAAGAGGCGTATGATCTGAAAAACAATGCTATTATCTGGAACGCGGTTTCCTCTTTTCCAGAACAAAAACTTTACAAAGAAAATGATTCTCATATTCCTCTTTTCTCAGAAATAGCAGGGTTAAAAAGCTTTCATATTGCATATGATACTCTTAAGGTACCGTTTATCTTCGACACAGGTGCCAATCTTTCGGTGATTATAGAATCTGTTGCGAAAAAGATGAATATGCAGATACAGGATAGTTCTGTAGAAGTAAATACCATAACCGGACAGCGTATTGCTGCCCATATTGCGGTAGCTCCTTATTTTACGATTCAGAATATGAGGGTTGAAAATGTGGTTTTTCTTGTTTTTCCCGATGAAGCATTGTATATCCCTCAAATTGATTTTCAAATACAGGGTATTCTGGGATATCCTGTTATTGAGGCTATGGGGGAGATCCACTTCCTAAAGAACGATCACATATATGTACCTCTTACGGGCACATTGAACTGCGAACCTAATATGGCCATTGAATATCTCACTCCATATATCAACCTGTTTTCAGAAGGAACACCTCTGTATTTTTCATTTGATACCGGCGCAGATTCTACCATACTTTATAAAAAATACTATGAAACTTTCCGTGACAGTATTACAAAGAATTATGATCAAACAGAGGTAAGGTTTGCAGGGGCTGCAGGAGCCATTGAAAAGGAAGGATACAAAATTTCTTTTACGGCGGCGGTTGATAAAATGATGGTTACAATTGATTCAGTTACCGTACTTAAAGAGTCCCTGTCAAAGTCTGATGATCATGTATATGGTAATATTGGACAGGATTTTATTCAAAAATTTGATAAAATGATCCTGAATTTTGACACGATGTGTATTTATTTTGAATAAAAAGTGTTCTTTTTATTACCAAAATTGTATTAGGAAAAAGCGTAGTAAATAGTTGTGTTACATATAAAAAGTAATGTGTATTTTGGTCTGCCCAAAAAGGCGAAGAACTTATGGCAAAAAACCGAAACACTACTCTTATTGTCCTTGCGTTTTTTTCAATTTATGTAATATGGGGCTCAACCTATCTTCTTAATAAGATAGCCGTTGGAGAGTTATCGCCTTTTATGTTGGCGGGGATTCGTTTTAGTTGTGCGGGCATACTTATTCTGGGGCTTTGCCGTTTTTTGGGTATTTATGCGGGAATTACCAGAAAACAGCTTATCAATACAGCCATAGCGGGATTTTTATTCCTCACTTTTGGGAATGGTGTCGTAGTTTGGGCCTTGAAGTATGTAGATACCGGCCTGGCCGCTCTTGAAATATCCGCACAACCACTCGTAGTACTCATTCTCATGCGTGTCTTACAAGGGAAGAAAATCCGCCGTATGTCAGTCATTGGTATAGTATTGGGTATAGTGGGTATTTATCTTCTGGTGAGTCAAAAACAGGTAATAAGCAAAGAAAACAGCATTTTGGGAATGATTATGATATTTGCCTGTATGATCAGCTGGGGTTATGGGAGCCTCTTTGTGGGAAAAGCAGATATGCCTTCCAACTATTTTGTAAATACAGGATATCAAATGCTCACTGCAGGGGTCATGCTGTTTATTGGTAGTTTGTTATTAGGGGAAACCTGGTCTGCACCCTGGTACTGGAGCGAACCTGTACAGATATCAATGGTATTACTTATTATTTTTGGAAGCATTGTAGCTTTTACATCGTTTAATTTCCTTTTAAAACATGTATCACCCGAAAAAGTGGCTACTAATACCTATGTAAACCCCATTATTGCATTGCTTTTAGGATGGTATTTTCTGGATGAAAAGATCACACTGCAATCGGTTGCTGCTGCCATTATCCTTTTAACCGGAGTGTATTTTATAAATACCAGCAAAAAGGGAGATGTTTTTTTAACCATTTTTAGAAAAAGGGCAGGAGGGAGGTCAAAACCCATGTAGGTAGGTAACAGTTATAAACAGAAACTTTTATAAAGAAAAAGTATGTAAACAAGACATGGAAATCAATACCCAAATACTAAAACATGCTGAATTGCTATTTGCCAGCATTGGGGTAAGTATGGCTTTGTTTTTTGGTGTTTTCCTGCTGATTACTCATCGCAAGCGTCCCGGGGCAAATATATTTTTAGCTTTTTTCCTTATAGCTTTTAGTCTGCGTATAGCTAAATCGTTGTTTTTTAATTACTTTCCCATTCATGCGGCCCTTCGTAATGTGTTTTTAGGGTTGTTATTTGTGGCGGGCCCCTCTCTATGGTTTTACGGATATTATTCATTTCGTCCCCGAAGATTGCAAAGGTCTGTTTTTTTGCATTTTATACCATTTGTGACTATGCTGCTTTTAAGTACTGTAATCCCAAATGACGGCAGTTTTATTTCCCGGGTAGTTTATATGATTTTGCAGGTGAATATACTTGCATATGCATTTTATACTTTGTTTTGGCTACGGAAAGATTCATTGACAGACAAGCTTTCTGTTTTAAAAAACTGGTTGCTTTTTTTTAATGTAGTGACCATTGCTTTAGCACTTACTCATATTGGGGTTTTCTTTGGGTGGATCCCCTATTTAAGTAATGCCTTTCTTTTTTCACTGGCCATACTTTTTCTGGCGGGTAAGGCATTGAAAACCCCATCCATATTTTCTGAAAACCGAAAGAAATATGCCAATTCTTCGTGGAGCTCAGAAGAGATAATAGCTTCTATTGAGCGCCTCGAAACCTACATGCAGACAAAAAAACCATACTTGGATCCCGAATTGAGCCTGCAAAGTCTGAGTGAACAGGTAGCTATGTCACCTAAAAAACTATCACAGGTAATTAACCAGGTACAAAATGAAAACTACTCACAATACATAGCCCGCTATAGGGTAGAGGAAGCCAAAATGTTATTAGCTTCAGAGAAACACCGCCATTACAAGATAGCCGCTATTGCCTATGAAAGTGGTTTTAACAGCATCTCCTCCTTCAATAGTATTTTCCGAAAGCTCACCCATACCACCGCCGCCGCGTATCGACAATCTTGTAAATAAAACTTCCGGTAGATAGCCAGGATCATGATCCTGTTAGGAAAAATGAAGAATGTGATCAATTTTTGTGAAAAACAAAACCATGAAAACAGACTCAAAAGTACCCAGAAGAAAATTTCTACAGTTAGGAAGTGCAGCTGCTTTGGCAGGAACCGTGGGCCCGCAGTTACAGGCGGCTTCCTGGATCAAAAACCAAATGGTATTTTATGATGACCCAGAAAAAGTACGGTTGTTCTCTAATGAAAATCCTTATGGGCCTTCTGCCCAAGTATTGAAGGTAATTGCACAGCAAAGCAAACGCGTAAACAGGTATGCTTCCTACCATCCGTTTGCTACAGATCAATTGGCAGAGGCCATCGCTCAAAAGAACAGCCTTCATCCCGATCAGGTACTTTTGGGCCATGGATCATTTGAGATCTTGTGTATGCTTAGCAGGGCCTTTGGAGGGAGTCCCGCAAGTATTATTGCTCCCGAACTTACATTTAATGTGATTGCCGCGTATGCCAATAAGATATTTGAGAATGCCGCCACCTATGTTCCTATGAGCAGTGAAGCAGATATTGACCTGGATGCTACTATCAATGCTATTACCCCGGCTACAAAACTGGTATATCTTTGTAATCCCAACAATCCTACAGGTAAGCTGTTACCAGCCGGCCGTGTGGAAGATTTTTGCAAAGAAGTAGCATCCGGTGAACGTGTTATTGCAATAGACGAAGCCTATATTGATCTGGCACCTCCACAGAAGCGCCCTGATTTGATAAAACTGTTACAGGAAAAATACAATATACTCAGTATTCGAACCTTCTCAAAAGCCTATGGAATGGCCGGTTTACGCATAGGATATCTTATAGGACTCCCTGAAACCATTCAAAAAATAAAAGATCATCATATAGGGTTTTACGGATTATTGAATAACCTTGGGACTGCTGCAGCCATTACCGCTCTGACAAATGATAACTATGTAGAGAACTATCGGTTAAAAAATCAAGAAGTACGTGACTGGGTCATAGGCGAACTACAAAAGTCAGGGTTGCGTGTTTTAGAGAGTAATACCAACTTTATCATGCACGAAGTGGGTGACGTAAAACGTTTTAAAGAAGCAATTAAAAAGGCGGGACTGGGAATTTTACCTGGCGGCTGGCCTAAATATCCTGATTGGGTAAGAGTAAGCATAGCTACCCGTCCTGAAATGGAAATCTATATGGCAGAGATAAAAAAATGGGTAGGTCAATAAACGGGTAAGATATACCGGTTATGCATGAGTTTTTGCTACCTTTGAAGGTAGTAAAAAAACGAAACAATGCATTGGTTTGAAATTGAGAATAGTCATGAAATTGATTCTCCCTCAGTAGTTCTGTACGAAGCACATTTTATGCATAATCTCTCTACCATGCTCAATATGGTAAAGGGAGATGTTTCAAGGCTCATGCCTCATGTAAAAACACATAAAATGCCAGAAGTTGTAAAGCGTATGCTTGCATTAGGGATTACCCGTTTTAAAGTTTCTACACTGGCAGAGGCAGAAATGGTTGCTTTTTCGGGGGCTTCAACTGTTTTACTGGCACATCAGCTAGTAGGGCCTAAGATTTCGCATTTAGGTAAGTTAATACAAAAGTTCCCCAACGTTTCATTTTGTGTTATAGCAGATAATGCAGTAACTCTGGGCCAATTAGAGACAGAAGCCGGCATTCGCACTAAACTATTAGGTGTATATATAGATATCAATAACGGAATGGATCGTTCCGGGATTAAGCCGGGAACAGGAATGGAACAACTTACAGAGGCTTTTTCTAATTATAAAAACCTGGTATTTAAAGGATTTCATGTGTATGACGGGCATTTACGACAACCGGAATATACCTATCGAAAAACTGAGATAGAAAACAGTCTTCATACGCTCGAGCCGTATTTTAGAGCAGCTAAAAAGCGTTACCCGGAAATAGAGCTTATTTGCGGAGGTACGCCTTCATTCTCCACTCATGCTCTCTATAATGACCGTGTATGTAGTCCTGGCACATGCGTGTTCTGGGATTGGGGGTATAGTGAGAAACTGGCAGAACAGCCGTTTAAATGGGCAGTGTTGTTACTCACCCGGGTTATTTCAAAGCCGGCAGAGGGAATCGTAACGATCGATCTGGGACATAAAGCGGTGGCAGCTGAAAACCCCATAGATCAAAGAGTACGTTTTTTAAATCTCGAAACATATACACTGCTTTCACAGAGTGAAGAGCACGGCGTTTTAAAAGTAGAAAATGCCGATGCTCTGCCCATAGGGACCGTGCTTTACGGTGTTCCCTATCATATTTGTCCTACCATAAACCTGCATCATCACATTTCAGTGATACGTAAGGGTAAAAAAGTCACAGAATGGGAGATTCTGGCCAATCGTAGAAAACTTACAATATAGATAGATACTGCCATAACAAATATAAAAGCGGGTAAAAACCTGCTTGTCAATTAATTTCTAGCACTTTGCCGTAGGGCATCCGGTGGTAAACAAAGTACCAGGGCAAGTGCGGGCAACAGTTGGGACATCAACATCCCCGGTTGGGCTTTCACAGGCTTCAGTCTCTATGGGGTTGGGGCGCCCCCCGACATTCGATTGTAAATCAGCTACAGATACTTTGGTAAAAGGTAATGATTTTAAATTTCTTTTTATAATAAGAGTATTTTAGGCTTCTTTATAAAAATGAAATAAAGGAGTGGATAATATGAATAAAAGAAAAGTTATTTATTACGTGCTCTATGCCGATTTCTTAACAGAAATTGGAATGGCATAGCAAAGTAAGCATAATATCGTCAGTACAGATGCGGTTCACAGATACCCCATATCCTTCGTCATCTGGCGGATTGTGGCCTGATGCCCCACCATCGGGTGGACGTCCTCCTATTTTTTGGAGGTTAGAAATAGATATTTTAGTAAACTTTAGGTATTGCAAACTTTTCCTTTTCATATAGAAAGATTTAAATTGATTATTAATGACTTTAATATAGTGATTTTTCATATAAAGTAAGAAAAAACTGTATTTATAAAAATAATTATATATATAATTATTTTAAATAGATCACTAAGTAAGTATATCAATTCACAGAAGTTTAACCGTGTGTTTTTAGAATAGATAAAGTGTTAATCTAGATAAAATGAAGAAAGTAAAAAAAAAGTGGGCGTAAGCCCACTTTCACAAATATTTACAATAGTTTAATTACAGCCACGTAAAGTTATATAATCTGTAGGGCACGTACCTGTTAAAAGACTTTGCGGTGATGGATCATTACCTGTACCTGTATCCTTATCAGGAAGGTCAGTGGTATGCGTAGTGTACGTACGCCCTCCGTAATTAGACTGTAAACTGGAAACAGATGCTTTGTTAAGCAATAATGTTTTAAGATGTTTTTTTTTCATAATTAATTTTTTTTAGTTAAACAATATAAAAGACGGTAGATATTTTAAAAAAGAAAAAGCAGGCTTTTAACCTGCTTTTCTATTCATTGTTAGCAAATTGCGGTAGGGCAACTCGTAGTGATAACCCCGGTAGGGCACATACGAGCCATAGTTTCTTCAACTCTTGGTTCTTCCGGTAGTTGCGGATAATCAGTAGTGTAGGGACGCCCACCAAAATTTGATTGTAAATCAGAGATAGACACTTTTTTAAATGCTAGTGATTTTAGATGCTTTTTTTTCATAAGACATTGTTTTGAATTAATGTAAATCGCCGTTAAAGGTACGGTATTAGATTTTTTAATTAAGGAAATAACTTATAAATAATGTAAATAATATTGATAAAAGCACTTTTTTTTAGTTTGATGTCCTATATCAAGAAACCAGGTTTCTTATTGAACGATCCCTGTTTTTAACATTTTTCAAATAAGGTAAAATCCCCTTTTAAAAAGGTGTAAATAACTGTTAATCTGTATTTTGAAAAATGCTAATTTAGTTAATGTAAAGAATAAATAATGATTTTGATATTAACAACTAGTTGTATGAGGCAGACTCCGAAAAGCCTTCAATAGAGTAGGGCGCAAAACCGAATGCGAAAATGTAGGTAAATTTTTTTAAAACATGAATGCAAAACAATTCAACCAATTATTAAAAGAAGTTGAGAACGACCCAAAGTTTTTACATGCCTTGGTTTTTGATACAGAAAAGGCTTTAGAAAAACTTAATTTTTTAGACAGAAAGAGCAAAGCTGCCATACTTTCTCTTGATCCTCAAGAATTTATAGGGGTAATTGTTGGAGATATCGCACCTGCAGCAGGATGCGATGTGACCTGCACAAGTAGTTGTGGGGTTACGTGTAACGAAAGTTGCGGTTACACTACCAATATAGTTAACCCGGTTGATTTTAGAACTCTTGGCCTAAAGAACCCAGGAAGACTATTATTTTAAATTAATATCAATGCCACCTCTTTTTACATGTAAAAAGGGGTGGCTTTTCACAAAAACATGGACTCTTATAAAACTATTTTAAACAAGTATAATATCAGTTTTGATGAAAAATCACCTTGGTTAATTTGCGGAAAAACAAATTTAATTCAGGGATGGAAATTACATGTGTCTTCTATGCCCAATGAAATTGATGAAATATATAACATTATATGTCCATATTTGAATAGAAATAGCGTTGTTTTTAAAATTATAGCTAATGAAACACTTTGTGTACAACTAAATAGTGGAGAGCTTGGGCAAACACAAATTGGAAAAACAATGACCATATACCCAGAAGACTATCAAACAGCAAAAAATATAATTGAATTCATAAAAGCTAAAACCGACTTTAAATTCACAGGGCCCAGAATCAGCACAGATGTAAGACTGGGGAGTATTCTATATTGTAGATATGGAGGTTATAATCCCATTATAGAATATGACAGGTTTGGGCGTAAAAAATTAATGATTTATGACCCGTATAATAATCTTATTGAAGACAACTATACCACTCATTTAGACCTAAAATATTATAAATTTCCATTTGAAGACTTCAAATTTGAGACCGCTCCCAATAACAAAAATAAACTTCTGTTGGACCAGTATCTAGTACTAGATGTATTAAAATCAGACCCAAAAGGAAACGTTTTTAGAGCTCTTGATGTTTCAAACAAAAAGAGCATCAAACCTGTGGTCTTAAAACAAGGAGTAGCCCACATGCTTTCCGATACCGATGATAGAGATATCATAAACAGGCTTAAATCACAGTTCCAAATATGTAAAAAGATCAAAAATGTAAATATTCCAATTCCTTATGATTTAAGGAAATGCAAGGAAAATTATTATTTAATTACTGAATATATAGAAGGAGAGAATCTGGAAAATAAGGTTTTTGAACTGTTAAAAATGTCAACATTCAAATTTTCTGATTTCTCAGTTAAAAGTCTATTGATAAGTTATGCCATTCAATTAATTGAAGAAGTAATTAAGTTACACGATCAGGGAATAGTTCACAGAGATCTATCTGCCAGTAATGTTTTAATTTCAGCAAAAAATCGAGTGTATTTATCAGATTTTGAGCTGGCGTATGATACAAGTAGATCCCAAAAACCTTTTAAAGGGGGGACCGAAGGTTTTATGTCTAATCAGCAAAAAAACAACCAACTTCCCACATTTAAAGATGACACGTATTCTGTATCAGCCATTATGATTTTAATATTTACAGGCTTAGATCCAAGACGAGTGGTAAAAGGTGATTTGAATCAGGTTAAAAAGCGATTACTTTATCTAGCCGGAACGGAAATCGAATTCTTATTGGATGATTTACTCAGTTGTTTTAACCCGGAAGACTCTATACCTTCTTTGTTAAGCCTGAAATCAAAATTAGAACAATTGAAATTTAAGAAGTCAAATCACAAAAAAATATGGTTTACCAGTAATAAAAACAGGCTGACCGCAACCATCATTAATTTTTCTAATTCATTAGTTTCCAGCCTTTTTTTGTCTAATGATTTATGGTTTTCAGAATCATTGGATAAGAATAAGCATATGGGTAAAATTAGGTCTTCAGATAAAACCTTTTACGGGTCTCTTAACAGAGGTGTTAGCGGTGTTTTATACGTTCTGGCACATCTAGTAAAATCAGGGTTTACTGTTTCAAATACAAAAATCATTGATAATTCAATAGTATATCTAAAAAAGTATTACGATGTTGATCAAAATAAAGATTTATTACCGGGTCTTCATTTTGGTACTGCTGGAATCGCAGTATCTATTGCATATGGTATATCATCAGGAATACTGCCAAAAAGTAAAGATAACCTCAGCTACATAAAAAAAAGCTTACAGAGAAGTTTAGACTGGAGTGATTATACACATGGGGCCGCTGGTCAAGGAATGGCATGTTTAAAAACCATTGAATTGTTAGGTTTTGATAAAGAAATAGAATGGTTTTTAGAGAAGTGTTTCAACTATCTAAAAGATGCTCAAAAAGAAAACGGTTCCTGGGTAATAGAAGAGGGTGTAGAAGGTATTAGTGGCGAAACCATGTACGGGTTTGCGCACGGCGTAGCCGGGATAGCCAACTTTTTCTTATCATATTATCAATATACCAAAGAGCCGGATGCTTTAGAACGTGCTGAAAAAACTGCGGAATGGCTTTTTCAAAGTAAAAAAGATAACGGAAAGCATTATTCATGGAGTTTTAGTAAAACAAATAATGAAACATGGAACTGGTGGTGCCATGGAGCTACAGGAATTTCTATTTTTTTTCTAAACCTTTACGCTATAACTAATAATAAAAAATACCTGGATGTTGTAATCAAGTCATTAAGTTCCCTTCCGCCCAAACCAAATTTTTCTAATTTCAGTTTATGTCACGGTTTAAGTGGTGTTGGGGAAGTATGGTTACATGCATACAGTGTAACCCAAGATAAGATTTTTCTGGAAAGAGCAGGCTGTGTAGCAGAGACCCTGTTAAGTTCTTATATTAAAGATGGGAAAAACATGTATTGGCTAACCGAAAACCCCGATTATCCAACAGCTGATTTCTTTGTTGGTAATGGGGGAATCTTATATTTTCTAATTGATTATTATAATACAGTTTACAAGAAAGCTCAGGTACTATTCCCAATAACTTAAAAAAAGCACTCCTAAAAAAACCATTGATTCATTTTGTATAATGTCAGGATTTAAAACAGCAGAAAGGCTATATTCCTAATTCTTTCTTTATACGAGAAACATTCAGTTGATCCAGAAGTTCCAAAAGATTAGGATACCAATTTCTGTGATAACCAAATTCAGGAAGCATAAACTCTTTTATAGCTTTTTCTTTAGGCCAGTTCTCGAAAATGATACGATAGGCTGCCGTTACCACACCAGTACGGTCTGACCCATGCCAGCAATGAATTAACACTGGTTTTTCTGCATCCTTGAGTAAGCGAAGCGCTTCAATAATGTCCTGCTCAGTAATTTCACCCGATTTGAGTCGCAGGTGTTCCAGATGTAACCCGGTGCCTTTGGCTTTCCTTGTATCATCTCTTAAGCGTCGTAAATTGAGAATGGTTTTAATGCCCATAGTTTCCAGTTCGCGAAACCCTTTTTTAAGAGGCTGTTCAGACCTGTACACACTATCGTTAATACGATACAATTTTTTAAAGTAGTATGATTCTATTTTTTTAGCTTCGTTTTGTTGGGCAGATGATTTAACTACAGGTAAAATAAACAGTACTAGTATATAAAATGGGGCACGCATAGCAAAAGAATTTTTATGGAAAGATACAATAATAAAAGTGAACAGGTATGTACAACCTATAGGGTTCCTAATGGGCTGTTTTATATGATATTCTTTCATAGACCGGTACCTATGTCAAATTGGTTATATCCTTTTCGTTTTGAGATTTTTTTTTAGTTAGGCAGACATTCTTTTAAGCTCGTTACTGATACCTTTATCTATTCCTTAAAGAGTATAGTGTTCTCTGTTTTACTCCCTAGTATATTTCTTAGAAAGCATGCTGTTATTTTTTACAAAAATACTCTTATGGCTTATTGCTATTTTACCCATTATTACTGAGACCATAACGAGGTCTGAAATCCTTCAAAAGAAAAGCAAAACCCTAAAGAGAATTCTAAAAATGACATCCAATTTTAGTTTTTATGTACTGGCAACTTTTCAATCAGAGTTCGACTCAGATTTTGTAACAGGTATTAATGCTAATACTTTTTTCTTTTTTTAAAGAAGTATTAGTTTTCATAATAGAAACTAAAAACGAGTATATGTCCAAATAAAATACAAATAGGGTTTCTGAAACCGAGTTTCATAGACAGTAAGTATAATTCATGGATTATTTGTTTATCGCATGTGCAATTCTCTTCATAAAGGCCTTTTCTGTAAACTCCATAAAAGAGGTATAAAGTAATTTATTTAATAGTGTTCGAGTCTGCTAATAACCAAAACATGAGGGAACGTAATGGCAGCAAGAAACGAAATAAAAAAGGAAAGAGCGGTTTCCATATCATTCCTGAGAACAAATAGGATGGCAATAGACCCCAGTACCGCCACTAACCAGTAAATAAAAGATGATCGCACATATTGTAAAAAAGTTTGTTTTGTTAAGTTACCGTACAAATACACAATTTGATCTGCTATAGAAGGCAGTGAATGCCACAGCACAAAATAAATGGCAAAAGACCAAAGAAGGGAGGCCGTATGGAAAACGATGAAAAAAACCAGCAAAAAAAACAATTGTTTCACGATATGTGCCTTTATCTGCTTTTGAAAGTGTAGAATAAGATAGAGGAGAACAGTTAACCCCCCACAAGCCCATAAAGACCAGGAATAGATAACCTCAGCAACGTAGTACCCTGTTATTTTCTCTATCACCGCCGAAACAGTTTCAGGATGTGCTGCAAAAAGCATACTTAATATGAATAAGCCATAAAGAAGTGCCAGACAACGTCCCAACAGACTTTTGGTGTACAGTTTTGGAAACCAATGCTGTTCTCCAAAATGGTACCCGCTTACTACAATAAATAAAACAAAAGCAAGGCCGGGTAGCAGATAAAAAAGTGCAAAACCAGATAACACAACCAACACATACAGAGACAATATTCTAAAAAATACGTGTCTCCCGGTGGTATTCTGAGTGCTTTTTCGAATTAATTTCAGGTCGTTAGCCCCATGTAACATACCAAAAGTAAGGATTAAAAAATAGGCAAGCATATTCTCCACATCGTCGTTAAAATACACGGCAATCCACAAAAAAAGAAAAGTGGCAACAACGGCAATATTGTTCATTTTTGGTAAAAAAAAGGCCTGATTTTTCATTTTGTTTAAAAATTTTAACAAAAAGATAAACAAAATATGTTTAATCTTTTTTAAATTTACTTAAACAAAATTAATTAATCACTCTAATTATGAAATATTTATTAACTTCTCTACCCATGGTTGCTACTATAGCAACCGATGATTATGTGGGCTTTACCTTCTTTGTAGGGTGCATGGCCATGATGGCTGCCTCGGCTTTCTTTTTTCTTTCAATGAATAATTTTGACCGAAAGTGGAAAACCTCGATACTGGTATCGGGCCTTATTACTTTCATTGCTGCAGTACATTACTGGTACATGCGTGACTACTGGGCCGCGAATGCCGAATCCCCTACCTTTTTCCGTTATGTAGACTGGGTGCTTACCGTACCATTAATGTGCGTTGAGTTCTACCTTATTCTCAAGGTTGCAGGGGCGAGAAAGTCTTTAATGTGGCGTCTTATCTTTTTATCTGTAGTGATGCTGGTAACCGGATACTTTGGAGAGGCCGTATATCGTGATCAAGCCTGGTTTTGGGGACTCGTCTCCGGTATTGCTTACTTTGCCATTGTTTACGAAATCTGGTTTGGAACCGCCAAAAAACTGGCTATGGAGGCAGGTGGGGCCGTCTTAAGAGCTCACAAAACCCTTTGCTGGTTTGTACTGGTGGGATGGGCCATTTACCCTATTGGTTATATGGCAGGTACCCCAGGTTGGTATGAAGGTATTTTTACCGGACTCAATATGGACGTTATTTATAACATTGGTGATGCCGTTAACAAGATTGGTTTTGGTTTAGTGGTTTATAATCTTGCTGTAATAAGCACATCACAAAAGGAAACCGCATAAATTTTTTCATGTTTTGTATATACAAAAGCTGTTCTGTTATGAACGGCTTTTGTTTTTACCGGTACTTACGGTTCACCCCAGAAAGCATATAAACTCAACAAAAAGGCCCCGATAAAAAAGTATGAAAACAATTTGCAGGACCGGGGCCCTCTGATCAATACCTGTTTTTGAAAGTAAAACGGTTACCGTACATCATTAATTATTTATAAAAAAGCCTGCTAAAGCAATTACTTCATTCCCAAAAGTCCAGAACTCATCAGTTCTGGTGTTTACGGATGCATTTATAACCAGTTCGTACTCGGGAAATAAAATAAGAAAATTCATGGCGCCCTTACTAATACCTGCATGGTGAACGATCCATACCTTTTGGTTCAATGCTTCATTTTCATACTCATAATATGAACGCCATCCCAGGGCATAATGCTGTGGGTTTAGCTCTCCGTTGTCTAATTTTTGAGGTTCGAAGAACAAAGCGTTGGTCTCCCAGGTCATAAAAGTACGATCGGTTAATACCGCATTTCCCATTTTAACCAGGTCGGTAGGGGTAGAGAGAATACCGCCACCTGCCCATTTGTAGCTCAGGTCAATTTTTTTATTGAATATCCCAAAAGCAGGCCATTTTTTATAAGTATTATCCCGGGTTTTATAAAACTTAACTATAGTATCTTTTTGGTATTTGCTATGGTCGGCAAAAGTGTGTTTCATCTCTAAAGGTTCTAGAACCTCTGTATTTAAGAGAGAGAGAAAATCGGTTTGGGTAACAGTTTCCATATAGGCACTTAAAAGCACAATATCAAAAGAAGTATATTTAAAACTACTACCGGGCTTATACAGGAGCTTTACTTTATTGAACACTTTTAAGCCTTCTGTTACTGATGTATAGTTCCTGCAATTGCACAGAGTTCTGTATAACCCTCCTAATTTTAGATCGTTATAGTCAGGTATTCCCGCCGAATGGCTCAATAATTGCCTGGGTGTAAAACCCCACTCTTTTTTAGGATAGTTGGCTATTTCATCTGTTATAAGGGTTTCAAGGTCCATTTGCCCCTTGTCAACCAATCTTGCCGCTAATACTGAAGTTACTGCCTTTGAAGTACTTCCTATACGGTAAATGGAATTTGGATGAGCTGGGGTTTTATTTTCTATATCCTGATAACCAATTGCTTCGGACCAGATTACTTTTCCTTTGTAGCCCACTGCTACAGAGAAAGAAGGGGTGTTAATTTTTTCAGGGATGGTTTGAAGGTACTTTTGTGCGCCTGTAATTTCTTTCTCATAATTTTTATCAAAGATATGTACGGTATTAGGCAAATTTTCAAAGTCCAGTACCTTTTTTGATGTAGAACAGGAGAGAAGAATCTTGCCCAGGCCATAGATAATCAAAATTATAAAAACGGGTTTCATTTGTTTAACAGTCATAGTAGCTGGTTTTATTTGTTTTTTATCTAAATCATATTTTACAAAGCCAAAAGTCTTCCTTAAAATGGCATGCATTCAAAAAAATCGACCCATACTCTGTTGATACATACCGATAGTACATACACAATGTTATATGCACTTGGTGGGCAGGTATGCTTTATACGTATGTTGCAAATGCCAGTTCGTCTGAATTTGATAAGGGTAAGAGGGTATTATGTATTTTTAAGGCTAGTTTTAAAGGTTCATGAATAACTTTCTCATTCAATTTATCAATGCGATCCTTCAAAAACGCTGGTTGACCCACGTTTTGTTTTGGCTGGTATTATTGTTTTTTTATACCATAGCCCTGCAGGGTACATACGGCTCTATGTCAGAGTCTTTGGTTCGCAATACCATTATACTGGTTCCTCAAATACTGGCTTCGTATTACCTTATGTATGTTCTTAATCCGTTTTTTTTATACCGAAAGAAATATCTGCTCTTTGGGCTTCTGTTTTTAATAAGCACGTATGTATTTTCATTTTTAGCACGTGTTTTAGTGGTGTATGTAGCTGAGGAACTGTACAGGTCGCCTCCATTTAGACAGGAATCTCTTTTTGAAATTGCCGCAGATATTAAACGGCTCTACATGGATTTTTTTAGTATTGTCTTTTTGCCGGTATTTATCGTTGTGAGCGTAAAGCTGTTAAAAGAGCGCTTTGAAGAAAAGAGCAGGAGGGAGTTACTGGAAAAAGAAAAGATTACAGCCGAGTTAAACTTTATGAAGGCCCAGATCCATCCTCATTTTTTGTTTAATACATTAAATAATTTGTATGTTCTTACACTACAAAAATCAGATAAAGCTCCTGATACCGTACTGAAACTTTCGGAAATGTTAGATTATATGCTATATAGATGCAATGAAAAAACCGTTTCTATCTCAGAAGAGATCCAGTTGATACAAAATTATATAGACCTGGAACGATTGCGATATGGAGACCGGTTAACACTTCGTTTTCAAAAAGATATTGACAATGTACAAACACCCATAGCACCGTTAATTCTGATATCTCTTATTGAAAATGCATTTAAACATGGTGCCAGCGGATCGGTTACTCATCCGGAAATAGATATAGCAATACGTGTTAATAATAAACAACTCATATTTTCTGTGTATAATACAAAACCCATACATGTGCAGGCAGACACTACTAAGTATAAAAAGGGGATAGGGCTGGTAAATACAAAAAATCAATTACAATTTATTTACTCTGAAAAACATTCTCTAAAAATAGAACAGGATAAAACCAGCTATAAGGTGCTACTCCAAATAAATTTAAAAGATTAAATTGTGACTTTAAATGCAAATATGTGAATGTACAGTGTGTTATAATTGACGACGAACCTTTGGCAATTACATTGATCGAGGCACACATTGCCAAAATCCCCAATCTGGAAGTAGTAGCTACCTGTAATAATGCTATGGAGGGTTTTGAAGTATTAAAATCGAAACAGGTAGATCTTATATTCTTAGATATCCAAATGCCAATGCTTACCGGGATTGAGTTTTTAAGATCCCTGAGCCATCCGCCCAAAGTAATTTTAACTACAGCTTACAGAGAGTATGCAGTAGAAAGTTATGAACTGGAGGTAGTTGACTATTTATTAAAGCCTATTTCTTTTGATCGTTTTTTCAAAGCGGTTAATAAATATTTTACCGGCATTGAAAACAGGAGTAAAAATAAGATTACCGTTTCTGAAAAGGAACCAACTTCCGGTTTTATGTATGTAAATGTCAACAAGAAGCATTATAAAATTTTGTTTTCAGATATTTTATATGCCGAAAGTTTAAAAGATTATGTGCAAATACACACCAACGAAGCTACTATTCTCACCAGGTATAAAATAAGTGATTTTGAAAAGGAATTACCCAAACAATTTCTTCGTACACACAGATCCTATATTGTGAATATGAATAAAATTACGGCCTATACCGCTCATGATATTGAAATAGGCACACTTGAAATCCCCATCGGAGTACGTTATAAAAAACATGTATGGGAAGCATTACATGCATCTTAGATTATATAACGATACAATCCGAAAAGGGAATACCTTTTATTTACTAATATAGATCCCGGTTGCTATCCTTTAGGGAGTATTTGTCCGTTACATTGCTGTTTTTCCCTATTCAAGAGCGTGTATAATAATTTCATGCAATCTATGGAAATAAGGAAGTGGTGCCTTGAATGACATAAAACGGTCAGAAAATTTAGAAATACTGTAACAAATGGTTATGAGAAGACTCTTTTACCCAGACGAGTTTAATTATTTAAGGAGTTAACCATAATTCAATTTTTGAGATGGCCTCCATATCAAAACCGGTATTAAAATGTTTTTACCTTGAATATGGCCTGAATAGGATTGATTGATTTAAGTGGGCTTTTATTCTTTTTTTACCCGATGACGATATGGAGGTACATTCTCATTATACTTCAAATACAAGGTAATATACCAAAAAAATAAGATAAGTATCATTTTTTTATTTGAAATAATTCTAAATAATTGTAATTTTGGAGCGTGATTACGTTTACAACCTCTTCAAACAGATATCAGTTTAATTTCCACGGAAAGGAAATACTTCTTAGTTTCTGTGAATTGCTAGCTTTTAGGAATACTATAAAGGCTATTGATATTGATACTCATTTCTATAACCATCACAGTGGTATTGAGATTGTTTCCCTTTGTAATTTAAAAGAGATCTTAATTCTCGAAACAGAAGATCTTATAGAGTTAAAAAAAATCATGGAGTATATTTTTACGCCAAGAGGAGTGACCCTCCCGTACTAACACTTATTTAGACCAATCCCAAATATCTCTGGACAGCGCATGATGCCTCTGTTTTTTGTAAATTTGTACAAATTTAAAATTCATTCGCTATGGAAAATCTTATACGAGAAAATCTATCTATAAACGTTAAAATTATTGATCTCTTAAATGAGCAGATCAAAATGGAGGCAAAGGCATCAGCTACCTATCTGGCTATGGCCTCCTGGTGCGATCAACAGGGGTTTGATTACAGCGCCAAGTTTTTTTACGACCAATCTAATGAAGAACGTGAGCATATGCTTAAGATCTTTAAGTTTATAAATGATAACGGAGGTATTGCCTATTCACCTGAAGTACCAAAAGTGAATCATGAGTACGAATCGATTCTCGATCTTTATAAAACAGCACTACAGGAAGAAATTGCAGTTAGTAAATCGATCCAGCAGATATTTTTGACATGCCGAAAAGAAAATGATGTGCCTACTGAGCTTTTCCTCCAGTGGTTTATTAACGAGCAACTGGAAGAAGAACAGAAAATGAGACATGCTATCAAAATTTACGAGCTTCATGGCGATGATGCAGAGAATTTATATGTTCTTGACAAGCGTATATCCCGAGAGTAGATCTCAACACGCACATTACTTGAAATATACCGGCTAAGCTCATTGTGTATGCAATGAGCTTTTCTCTTATTAAAAGAACATGATTAATTCAAAATTGAATTTTAACGTATTTTTTGAATACACTATTATAATTTAGACTATCTTTACACCCGTAAATAGTTAGTTAGCTTTCCCTTTTTGTTGAAATTATTACAACTTAATAGATTTTCGCTTTCTTTAGTATTTAGAAATAGAGCATTAAATATATTAATGCAAGGAATAACAGCGTAAGTTTTATTGTTATCCTAAGTGAGGATCCATCTTCATCATAGTTTTTCAATTAGTTTCTTTACGGTTCCGCCCAAATTATTTTTTTGCGTTTATTAAAAAGATCTCAAAAAAATAGTAACAATTAATAAAAAGTAACTGTATCAAAAATCCGACATTCTCAAAAAAAACAAGCTCTGAGTTTTCAAAAACTTTAAGACGCAGAGTAAATACTTATTTTGTATCAAATAACCTTAGCAGGCATGCCAACAAGAATATGATAGTTAAAACCATCATTATGCTTGCAGTGTTTTTTATCCCAATTATCATTATTAACAGTGGGTTTGTATCGGGAATACCAATGCTGTTTGCCCTGTACATTACCAGCGGTCTGGGTATGGCAGGTATTGGCATGGGTGTTATGCACGATGCTATTCACGGGTCCTATTCAAAAAAACCTAAGATCAATAAATATTTAGGATATTCCTTAAATCTTATTGGTGCCAATGCAAACGTATGGAGAATTCAGCACAATGTGCTGCATCATACCTATACTAATATTGAAGAAGCAGATGATGACATAAACGCTCCTGCGTTTTTAAGGTTTTCACCCCATGCTAAAAAGTACTGGCTCCATAAATACCAGCATTTATATGTGTGGCTGTTTTACGGACTTTCTACCATTTCATGGGTGACCACTAAAGATTATATAAGACTCAGCCGCTATAACCAAATGGGGTTATTGCCTCATAAAAATGAATATCGAAAAGAAATTGCTAAGATTACCGCCTGGAAACTGTTATATTATTCCTATACTATCATCTTACCTATTATTATTCTACCCATATCACCCTGGGTGGTTCTTGCTGCTTTTTTAAGTATGCACTTTGTGACCGGATTACTAATTAGTATCATTTTTCAGGTGGCGCATATAATGCCAAATACCACGTTTCCGCTACCTGACAAAAACGGATCGATACATGGTGACTGGACAACCCATCAATTGGCCACTACTACTAATTTTTCTCCAAAAAGCCGTTTTTTTTCATGGTGTATAGGAGGATTGAATTTTCAGATCGAGCACCATCTGTTACCAAATATTTGTCATATTCATTATAAGAACCTATCTGCAATAGTTTCAGATACCGCGAAAGAATTTGAAATACCGTACCATAGTAAAAAGACCTTTGCTTCTGCCGTACTTGACCATTACAAGATGTTGAAGAAGCTCGGGCAATAAAAAGATTTTTACATTCGCATAAAACAAAAAACATGAAAGTTTTAAAACAATTAATACATAAAATAATTAATAATAAAGTTAACATTATGAAAGAAGGCACCGTAAAATTTTTTAATACAACCAAAGGATTTGGTTTTATTACACAGGCTGATTCAGACGAAGACGTTTTTGTACACAAAAGTGGTCTTATTGATGAAGTTCAGGAGAATGACAAGGTGAAGTTTGACCTTGAAAGAGGCCAAAAAGGACTTAATGCAATTAATGTAGAGTTAATATAGTTAACTCACATTATATATAAAAAAGCTATCAGTAAATGATGGCTTTTTTATATAGCTTTAATAAAAAACTGAAAATAATTTTAAATACGTAATGCAATTAATGCAGTAAATGAATGGCAAAATCTCAAAGATCCTTTAGCAAATTTGAACGTGAAAAGAAACGACAAAAGAAGCAGGAAGAAAAAAGAAAGAAAAAAGAAGAGCGCAATGCTTCAAAAGATGGTAAGCAGGGAATTCCCTTTGCGTATGCAGATCAATTTGGCAATTTAATAGATACCCCTGTAGATAAAAGCCTTAAAGAACCGGTTGATATCGAAGATATAGAAATAAGTGTGCCTAAAAAGGTTAAAGAAGAAATAGACCCCATACGTAAAGGTAAAGTTACTTATTTCGATACTTCAAAAGGATACGGGTTTATTATTGATTCGGAAACTCAGGAAAAACACTTTACTCATGTTAGCTCTTTACTTTCCGACATTGCAGAAAACGATGTGGTATCTTTTGAACTTGAAAAAGGACTTAAAGGTATGAACGCTGTTCGTGTTACCAGAATAGATTAGACCCTATTGATCATTCCCCAATGTTTACGACAGCTTTTATTCAAACTTAAACAATGTATGTAGCTTTTTAAATACTCATAGGTCTGTCATACTTAATGGATACATAGCTTCTTTAATGGTTATACTGGTCAAAGTATTCTGCCCGTAAAAGAAACAGCTCCAGACCATCACAAGAAGGGTTTAGATAGATTTTTAGCACTTTACATTTCACTAAGTCGCTCAATAAAAATATCGTCAGTAGCTTTTCCTTTGATATTCATCCATAGTTTAATACCATTGTTTAAAATCATAGCATTAAATTCTGCAGAAGAAAACCGGCTAACCAGATCGGTATTTAAGAACTAAGGTGCCCCGTGTTGTTCCACAGCCTCCTACATGGTGTTTGCACATCATTATACATGATAAGCTCCGGTTAATGACAAAAGCAACTATGCAGTGTTTATGTCAATGCTGCCCATAAGACACATATATTCACTATTCATTGGGGTTTACAGGTAATATATAGCCCATGCCTGATCGGGGCTTGAAATAAACCCGGCGAGAGGCACATATAACATACAATACCGGCCGGATACACTCGCATTGGAATGACCTTTGCACATTATTTTCCTGCATTCGGCAAATGGTATCAGCGCAAAATACCCTTTAAAAAATCGTCCTCAACTTTTAATTGACCAAGGGTACTGAGAATGGTTTGTTCTTCTTTTTCGGCACCACTGCGCTTATCTGTATTTTCCTTCTCAAAGACCGCTTCCCCCTGAAACACATAATTGGGAAGTTTATTTCTACACAACTTTTCCTTTTTAGGAAGCATTGCTTTTACTTTCCATATTTGAGTAATATTAAACAAACCTTGAACCAAACAAGAACAAAAGGGGTAAAGCACGTGAAATGCCACCAAAAGAAGCATAAAACCTTATAAATTGTGAGGTTTTACAATAATCAACTTTAACAATTAATTTCTATATTTAAGTACTCCAAATAATTGATTTTCTGCCGTTTACCCCCCCCCCCCCCCCCCAAGAGCAGGTGTATATAAGCTAATGTTTGATCTATGGCTTCGTTACGTTGGCCATTAGCAAACAATAAGGCAAAGCGTTTACGACTTTCAGGCACTAAAAAGTAACCAATAAGAATAAACCTCAATACATTTATTATGAAACAAATTAGATACCTCTTAGCGGGCTTAAGCCTTTGTGTACTCACTTCCTGTTATTCGGTCAGGTTGCGAAATGAGAATGGAGCGCCACAACCAGATCCTTTTTCGAATAGAGATGATTATTACCGGGGCATGAAGGTTATTGAGATAGATACGGTTATCAATATGAAACTCACTTCAAAAGACTTCACTTACCTCATTACTGAAAATGATTCCTGCCCCTCAGGCAGAATTAACATAGTAGAGTATCGCAATACGCTGGGAGGTATATTGCTTAGTGCCATCACTTTTGGCAGAAAGAGAAAAGTAAAAATAAAATACGTATGTGAAAAACTTCAAAACTAATTACGATGGCTACTACCATAGAAAAACAATTAAACAAGTGGGATACATTACATAAAAACGGGCCTTTTCCCTTAAAGTTATTATATGAAACAAAACTCGAGGGTGAGCGGGTAATGCCGGATAAAATAGAACGTTATAATGATGCAGCACATGAAATACAACGACTACTAAGAGAAACCCACCACACAAACGAAGGTTTTAGAGCTTATGGGTCCGCATGGTCTATGAATGCTATTGCCAGTCATAAAGACCGAATGCATTTTAATGCATCCATGAATATTTCATTACCTATTCATGCCAGCCAGTGTCACGAAGACAGTACTTATGATCCTACAAACCTGTTTTTATTTGAGTGTGGAAACACTATTAAAGAAATTTCAGAAACTCTGGTGCAAAATGGAAAATCCTTGAAAACCAGCGGGGCCAGTAACGGACAAACCATAGCGGGTTGTATCTCTACCGGTGTGCATGGCTCCGGACTTGACATAGGTTCGGTGCAGGACTATGTGGTTGGTCTTAATCTTATTATTGGTCCAAATGCAGAAGACATTGTGTACCTGGAGCCCGCATCCAGACCTGCCCTTCATGATAATTTCATAAGCACTTTACAGGCCCGGATAATTAGGGATGATGCTCTTTTTTATGCCGCTTTAGTAGGATTGGGAAGTTTCGGGTTCATTCACGGAGTAGTCATAGAAGCAGAACCCTTGTTTCTCATAAAGCGTTATGTAAAAAAAATAAAGAAGAGCCTGGCCTTTACACTGGCCAACACCATGGATTTTGAAAATTCAGAATTTGTTATTCCCGAAGAGACCAACGCACAGGGAAAAGGAAACAGGCCCTTTC
This sequence comes from Ascidiimonas aurantiaca, assembly GCF_037646345.1. NCBI lineage: Bacteria > Pseudomonadati > Bacteroidota > Flavobacteriia > Flavobacteriales > Flavobacteriaceae > Ascidiimonas > Ascidiimonas aurantiaca. Next base: position 402,603 of record NZ_JBBEWR010000001.1, read on the forward strand.
ATTACAAAATATTTATCAATCAATACAGTAATGAACCTGATTGTGTAGTAGAAATTATGTATAAAAAACCGTATAGAGAGTCTTATCCCGATCCGTTTCCGGTGATTAAAGAATCTGTTTATCGTGATCTGATCTACCTTTTTGTAAAAATTGCCGAAAATTTTCCCAAGAGCATTCCGTGGTTAGTAAAACGCTTACGTAAAACCATTTTACCAAAAGTAGATGACGAAACTACCGGAACGCTAAAAGAAATATTCTGGGATGCACCTTATCAGGGTCCGGCCTTTGCCTGTTCGTTTGGTGTTGACCATACACATTCAGAAAAAGTAATGGGTCTTTTGGGAAAGCTTACGAGAGAAGAGGGCCCTATACCCGGCATTTTTGCCCTGCGTTTTGTAAAGCAAACCAAAGCTACCATAGGCTTTACCAAATTCCCCATTACCTGTATGATCGAAATAGATGGTGTGCTCTGGAAAAAAACACGTAAGATCATGAGTTTAAAAGAGTATTGCCGGCGTATGATAGAAGTATTACAGGAAAACAACATACCATTTACTATACATTGGGGGAAAAACAGCGATTGGGCTTTTAATGGTTTGGTAAACTATATGTTCGGCGATCAGGCAGAAGAATGGAAGATCCAGCGTAAAAAAATCTTATCACAGGAAATGCAGGAACTGTTTTCAAATAATTTTTTAAAAACCGTAGGGCTGGACAGGTAATGTATGGTACATAACAGCTAAAGAAACAATTCATTAACTAACTCCTAAAAACTTGTAACAATGGAAAACAAAAAATGGTATCAGTTAGGTGATGCTGCTAACAGAAACCGGTTAGCCACTACAGTGATTTGGTTTACATTTATGGCTATCATTATACTTGCATTGGTCTATTATCTTACCAACCGAGATCCGGAAACCATGAATACTATTTTTAACACCCTCATCCCCTTGTTCGCCACCTGGGTAGGAACCGTACTCGCGTTTTATTTTGGAAAAGAGAACTTTGATATCGCTTCAAAACGGTATAACAACCTAATAGATAAGTTGAGCCCCGATGTTTTAGACGATATTAAAGTTTCACAGATCATGATCTCCAAACAAACAATGGTCTTTAAAAATCTAAACGAGGTAGAAGACAAAAAAGTAAAAGAGATCATTGATTTTCTTTCTGAAATAAAAAAAACAAGGCTGCCTATTCTTGAAGACGAAAAAATAAAATATATTATACACAAAACAACATTTCTCAATGCCTTAAACGAGTTGGGCGATGAAGCTTCGGCTACCACATATTCATTTAAAGATTTTATTGCAAATGATGTCTATAAAGACAAAGCTCTGAGCTATTTACAATTTGAGGAAAATGTCATTTTAGAAGAGATAAGATCGGCTCTTGGCAGGAATTCCAATATAAAAGATGTATTTATCATAGGTACCCAAAAGAATGTTGTAGGCTGGATTACCGATACGTTGCTGTTAAGATACCTTTCCGGAGAAAGTGTAAAGATAAGTTAGTTCCTGTCATAAAAAAACCCTTAAAATATTTTAAGGGTTTTTTAGAACTAGATAAGCCTATATATTGATTTTTTCTTTTTCCAAGAAATATATTATTTAAGGAATGAAGAAAACATCCAGTTTCTTTTCTCCAGTTCCCTTATAAAATCAGTCAACATTTGTTCGGTTGCAATATCTCCCGTATCGAGGGCCGCTCCCACAGCAGACATCATATTATCATGCAATATTTCAAAATCTTTGAGAACTTCTTTTACCATTTCAAGCGCAGTTCTTTCCTTCTCATTTTCTTTAATTTCAGAGAGTTCCAGAACCTTCTTTAAAGTAAAGTTAGGTTTTACCCCAAAAACTCTTATACGCTCGGCCAGTATATCAATATTCTTTTTCGTCGTATTATATTCATTTTCAAACTGTTCGTGCAGCTCAAAAAATTCGGGACCCTCAATATTCCAGTGATAGTTTCGCAATTTATTGTAAAAAACCTGATAATTTGCGATCAGAGTATTGAGATGCACTACAATTTCTGCGGTTTCCAAATAAGTGAACCCTAACTTTTTATATTGTTTGTTTTTATTAATTGTCGTATTTGTATTTGTTTTTAATGTTTCCATTGTTTTCTTTTTAAAGTTGATAATGATCCTGAACCAGTTCTTCACTAAAAGAAAGTCCAGAAATTTTAGAATATTTATATAATTGTGAAATTTGACGTTAGGAAGCGTCAACTAATTAGGTAAAGCCGATTACCCGGCTTAGAAAACAAGGAATTTAGAGATGTGTTCAAATCGTTTCATACATTCAATATATAGTTTTATATCGTAAAGTCAAATATTTAACATAGTTTAACAAATATCAACCGTTGTATTAACAAGAATTTTAGATCATGACCATAAAATGCTTTTTATTCGAATCAGAAATCAATAAGCATTTACGGTTTACCTATCAAAACTGTAAATTATGCTTAGTTTTTAATGCTCCTGTTTGAGTAAAGGAGCTAAAACAGGCCATACATTTTTAGCCAGTATTTGATGACCTTCTTCTGTGGGATGAATTCCGTCAGACTGGTTGAGTTCTGGCATACCTCCCACATTTTCTAACAGAAACGGAACTAATGGCAGGTTATTCTTCTTTGCTAAATACGGAAAAATGCTTTTGAACTCAGCAGTGTATTCCGGTCCCATATTGGGCGGGATCTGCATACCCACCAGAACAATTTTAGTATCAGGATATTTTTTTTGTACCGCATCTATGATGGCTTGTAAATTCTCTCTTGTCTCTGTTAAAGGAACACCCCGCAGGCCATCATTGGCTCCCAGTTCAAGGATAAAAATATCAGGTTTTTGATTTAGTACCCAGTTTATCCTGTTTTTTCCGCCCGATGTAGTTTCTCCACTCACTCCCGAGTTGACCACAGTATAATCGAGCCCAAGAGAATCTATCGTTTTTTGAATAATACCTGGAAAAGCATCATTCACATCCTCCAAACCATACCCTGCAGTTAAACTGTCACCAAAAAATACAATAGTTTTTGTATTTTCTAGTATGGCAATGCTGCCTTCGGTTTTTAAGGTCTTTTCCTCATTAGTGCGTTGTTTTTTATCACCATCCGATCTACAGGCTATTAAAAGTAGCAGGAGTGTTGAGAAATAACATAATTTTAAGAAAATCTTTCTAATTCTTTTGTGGATATTCATCATCAATTGTCTAATTTCAGCATCCGCAATTTTAAGGCTCATCATTTTAAAAAAGCAGTATGTCAAAGATATTAAAGATTCATGATTTAGAGAAGACGTATGTAAGCGGTTCTAAACAATTAACCGTTATCAGTAATATTTCTTTTGAAGTTGAAAAAGGAAGTGTTTTTTCAATTGTAGGCCCTTCGGGAAGCGGAAAAACAACACTTTTGGGTTTATGCGCAGGATTAGACGAGCCCAGTTCAGGCTCTGTAGAACTTTGCGGGAAAGATCTAAAGACTCTTAATGAAGATGAACGTGCCCAATTACGCAATAAAGAAGTTGGTTTTATTTTCCAGAACTTTCAATTATTGCCAACGCTTACAGCCCTTGAGAATGTAAGTGTGCCTTTAGAACTTCAGGGGGCTGCCAATGCCAGATCAAAAAGTATTGAATTGCTGGATAAAGTGGGTTTGGCAGACAGGCTGCATCATTACCCATCTCAATTATCAGGAGGCGAACAACAGCGTGTAGCGCTTGCACGTGCATTTTCAAATACCCCTTCTATTCTTTTTGCAGATGAGCCTACAGGAAATCTTGACGAAGAAACAGGAGAGAAAGTCATTAAACTGTTATTTGACCTCAACAAAGAAGCAGGTACTACACTGGTTATTATCACTCACGACCCGGATCTTGCTAATAGAACACAGCAAATATTACGACTCAAAGGAGGGCAAATAATAAGTAACGAAAGTACAGCAGTACATTAAAACCATTGTTAAAGACCTTGAAACCAAAAACCTTGTGGCTGCTTAAAATGGCCTGGCGGGATGCCAGAGCAAGTAGGGTACGTTTACTCCTGTTTATGTCCTCTATTATTTTGGGCATTTCCGCTGTAGTAGCGATACAATTATTTAGTGAAAATCTCAAGGATAACATTCAAAGGCAATCAAAAAACCTGATGGGTGCCGACTATATTATTGATACCCGACAGGAACCTACTGAGCGCGCTCAGGAAATTATAGACTCTCTTCAACCGGATGCCAAAGAAGTGAACTTTGTATCGATGATCGCTTTTCCAAAGAACGGCGGTACAAAACTGGTGAGAGTTCGTGGTATTGCCGGTGATTTTCCGTTTTATGGGGCTATGGATACCGAACCTGTTGAAGCGGCTTCCACCTACCAGCAAACCAAAGGTGCTCTGGTAGATGCCACATTATTATTACAATTTGGGATACAGCCCGGCGACTCTATAAAAGTGGGGGAGGTAACACTACCTGTTACCGGTATTTTAAAATCAATTCCCGGCAGTAGTGCAATGTCAGCCTCTGTAGTGCCACCGGTCGTTATTCCCTATGGGATTATTGAAGCTACAGAATTATTACAGTTCGGTAGCCGTAAAGAATATCAATTCTTTTTTAAAGCACCAGAAACTTTAGACCTGGATGTTTTGGAAGATACCGTTGGCCCTAAGCTCGATCTGGCCAATGCCGATATTGATACTCATACCGGTACCAGTGAGCGTTTGGGCAGGCGTTATGATAATGTGGGTAAGTTTTTAAACTTGGCAGCTTTTATAGCATTACTGCTTGGGTGTATTGGTATTGCCAGCTCCGTACATATCTATATAAAAGAAAAACTCAAAGCCATAGCGATCCTGAAGTGTTTAGGTGCAAGTCGTAAACAAAGTTTTCTCATATTTCTAATACAAATTTCCGGGATCGGTATTTTAGGAGGGGTTATCGGTTCCCTGGCAGGTATAGCCGTGCAGACTTTATTTCCATACCTGCTCAGATCATTTTTACCCTTTACGGTTGAGATGTCTGTATCTGCACAACCCGTATTTACAGGTATTTTACTCGGTCTTTTTATGTCGGTATTATTTGCATTAATTCCGTTGTTATATACCTGGTATGTATCGCCCTTAAAAGTCTTACGGGTTGATGAAGAGCCGGAACAGCCACGCAAAATACGTACATTACTGTTTTTTGCCATTTTATGGTTCCTGTTCTTATTTTCATTTTGGTTGCTAAAAGATGCCACTTACGCACTGGCTTTTGTTTTTGGGGCACTTATTACCTTTATTATTATTGCAGTGGTCGCCAGTTTTTTTATGAAACTGGTCAGGCGTTATTTCCCTAAAAAATGGAGTTTCACCGTCAGGCAGGCCTTGTTAAACCTCTACAGGCCCAACAATCAAACCGTAGTTTTGGTATTAGCCATCGGGTTAGGCACGTTTCTTGTCAGTACCCTGTATTTTACCAGGGATATTCTTTTGGCAAAAACGGAAGTAGGGCAGAGCGCCGACAATGCTAATATTATTATTTTAGATGTACAAAGTAACCAGAACCAAGCTATGGCAGAACAACTGAAAGCCAATGACGTTCCGGTTTTAGAGAATATCCCTCTGGTAACCATGCGTATGCATCAAATTAAGGACAGGCTTGTTAGCGACATAAAACAAGATACCACAAGACAGGTTAGGGGATGGATACTTAATCATGAATTCAGAACTACGTACCGTGACCAGCTTATTGCTTCAGAAGAGCTTATAGAAGGGGAGTGGACGCCCGAACTACAGGCTAATGAGCCGGTTGTAATCTCTATATCAGATAATTTGGCAGAAGATGCAAGGGTGGGAGTAGGAGATACCATTGTTTTTAACGTTCAGGGAGTGCTGATGGAAACGACTGTTGGCAGCATACGACAGGTTGACTGGGGCCGTATGCAACTTAACTTTTCAATAGTTTTTCCAAAAGGTATTCTGGAAAATGCACCTCAATTTAACGTATTTATGACCGCTGCAGATTCCGAAGAAACGTCGGCCCGTTTACAGCGAAATTTAGTAAGCCGGTTTCCTAACGTGACGATTATAGACTTAAGGCAGGTTTTCAATATGGTTGAAGATATTTTAAGCAAGGTATCATGGGTAATAAATTTTATGGCATTTTTTAGCATTATTACAGGGCTTATTGTTTTAATGGGCTCCGTAAGAACCAGTAAATACCAGCGTATTAAAGAAAGTGTATTGCTAAGGACTTTAGGTGCTAAAAACTCTCAGATTTTGAAAATATCAGCATTAGAGTATTTGTTTTTAGGTGCTTTAGGGAGCCTGACAGGTATTTTATTGGCGCTTATTAGTGGCTTATGCTTAGCAATTTTTGTTTTCAAGGAACCGTTTGTACCGTCAGCTATTCCTTTTGTGGTGTTTTTACCCGGCATAACCCTTTTGGTGCTGGCTATTGGCCTTAGTAATATTCGATCGGTACTCAGCAGTTCACCGCTGGAAGTACTGCGACGCGAGGTTTAGATATCTTTAATCGTACTTTGCTTTTATAAAAATGATACTATAAGGTACTATTAGAGCTTACCTTTGTAAAACATACATGTATTGGATTCACTCACGCAAATTGTATTAGGCGCAGCCGTAGGAGAAGCTACTTTAGGTAAAAAGGCAGGCAATAAAGCACCGTTGTATGGCGCTATTGCCGGAACCATTCCTGATATGGATGTTTTTGTAGGTAAATTTACAGATACCATTACCGCTATCGAATGGCATCGCGGTTTTAGCCATTCCATTGTGTTTGGTGTACTTATGGCACCGCTCCTGGGCTATATAGTAAATAAAATAGAACGAAAATTAGATGTTGGCTGGAGGCGCTGGGCCCAACTCTTCTTTTGGGGGCTGTTTACACATTCTGTATTAGACGCTTTTACTACCTGGGGAACACAACTCTTCTGGCCCTTAGAGAGTCGTTTAGCATTTAGCTCCATATTCGTTATTGATCCTTTATATACCTTACCGTTTTTAATATGTATCATCACCATACTGTTTTATAAACGTGACTCAAAGACCAGAAAACGTATTAACCAGGCAGGACTTATACTTTCTACCGGCTATTTATTAATCACGCTCGTATTAAAATCATATGCTACGGGCAAATTTGAAGAGGCCTTACAAGAGCAGAACATTTCATATAACCGGCTCAGCATACGGCCGGCGCCATTAAATACCATACTATGGAATGCAAATATCGATACCCGGGACCATTACCTCATTGGTGATTATTCATTTTTTGATACACAACCTGTACAGTTTAAGGCATTTCCCAAACACAGGGCAGCATCAAAGGCATTGCTACAACGTGAAAATGTACAACGTTTGATCACTATAACCAATGGCTGGTTTATTATAGAACAAAACAATAACCAATGGTACTTTAATGATCTTCGTTTTGGTTTGTTGCCGCGAAAAGAACAATCACCTGTTTTTGTGTTTTCCTATTTACTGGAAGACACCGGCGAACATGTACAAGCTACTGAAGTAGAGAAAACCCGCAGTGATGCCCGGTTTTTAGTATCAAACCTATGGTTGCGTTTAAAAGGGAACTAAGTAACTGTGATCACACGATAAAATTAAAGGAATACATTCTGTTTTTTGTAATAGAATACCAAACCATACTAAAATAGAAAAGACAAATTCCCATTGATTATATAATTCAATCAATCATGAAATTTTTAAGTTATATAAATGGGTTGTTGTTCTTAGGTTTTGTGACAACTGGCAATGGCCAGAATAGGGCCTATCTAAAACAAACACCCCCATCTGTGATCCCGGAAAAGTTTGCGCCCAACATCATTTCTAAACCAGAGGAATATGAGTTTGGCTCTGTTTTTAATAAAGATGCTACCGAGTTCTTCTATGGTGTGGCGATAAATGGAAAAGAATATTCTTAATATTTCTAGAGTTTAAAGCTAATTCAAAGTAATCTTAATGAGTTATAATGTTTTCTAAAATATAGCGATTGAGCCGTACATTGTTTCTGCAATACGCCAGCTCGCTGCTTCACTAAAAATACACTTTGGGTGTATTTTCTTAACGTTCGCCCGTATGCAGTATTGATTTTTTGGTTTCTTTTTTCATAAAGAAAAAAAGATAGTTTAATTATAGCAAAATTAAAGCAAGTGTATAGAAATTATCTCGCAGAGTAATTTTATACTCTTGCGCATACCTGGACGAGAATAGAATGTCGTAGAAAAAAACCTTGCAGGATTTTCCTCGAATCAAAAGGTAATGGAACACTTATTATACGACCCGAGGTATGAGGGGAGTGTAATGTGTATGGAATGGATTGGCACTGATTTTCGTTGAAATATCAAAAATATTCATTAAATTGCACCAATAGTGTGATAATTTAAACAATCTCAATATGGCAACAGTTCGCAAAACGGTAACTTTTACCGAACAACAGGATAAATGGATAAAGGCTCAAATCGAAGCAGGCGAATATACTAATGACAGTGAGTATTTGCGAAATCTTGTACGTCAAGACCAGGCCAATAAGGCCAAGTTTCTTTCGCTTAAAGCAAAACTCGTTGAAGGTCTTGAAAGTGGTGTTAGTACCAAATCACTACCTGATATCATGAAAGAAATTGAAGCACGTATGACGGAAGATGGCCGTTTATAAACTCTCCAGCAAAGCCGAAATTGATTTGGCTGAACTATATGAGTTTGGCATATATAAATTTGGGTTATCCCAAGCGCAGAAGTATTTTAATGGTATGCATAATACATTCGATGTGTTATCCAAAAATAACAATTTAGGCCGAGATGCATCAGAATTCATTGTCGACTTGAAAAGATTCTCTTATAAAGCGCACACCATATTTTATCTTCATACAGCAAGCGGAATTTTTATTCTTAGGGTGCTAAGTCAGCGCATGTACTACGAGGGCAACCTTTAAAAAGACTTGGAATATAATGTACTTGAGTTATGTACAACATGGGCTTTGGTAAAAGCGAAAGTGTTTCTATAGTTTCTTCAAAAAAATTATTACTAAAAGTTTCTTCTATAATGCTAATGGAACACTTATTATGCGAGCCGACGGCAGGAGGGGAGTGTAATGTGTGTGGAATGATATAAATTAAATATAGTTTCTGCTTATACAAGTTTTTATTAAATAAATCCTTGAAAATTTAATATATTAGCCCTCTATTTTTTATAAAAACCTTTAAATAATATTATTGAAATTTAATTTCACAATAATTTTATTGAAATACATCACTTTAATCATACTACTTATTATATGTTTATCTTGTTCGTCTGATGACGGAAGTGAGTCTGTTATACCAAACTCAGAACCAGGATCAATAAAAATTGATGATATTATTTTAGACGGTCCAACAATTACTATAGACTGGAGTGATGCTCAAGATGAAGATGGTGACCAAATATTTTATAAATTATATATAAATTCAATACTTATTTCAGAAACTACGCAATCCATAAGTTCTACAACTTTAATGTATAATAAAGATTATGTGGGAAGAATAATTGGTACGGATAAAAAAGGTGGTACGACTGAAGTTAGTTTTGAATTTTCAAGTTCTAATAGTAAAATATTGTTTTATAGAGATGGTTCAGGAACGCTTTACTCAATAGATCTTTATACGCTAAAACCTATATGGGAAGCTCGAACTTCATTTATAGAAAGCCATACGATATCGGGTAATCTAATTTATTCTGGAGTAGATGGCATCCAAGGTTTAGATATTCTTTCTGGAGAAAATATATGGACGAGTATGCCAAACACAAGCAATAATCCTAGTGAATATAGAAACATTATTGTGGATGAGACTAATGTCTTTGCTTTTGATTCTAATTCTACCTTGTATTGTATAGATAAAATAACCGGCGGAAAGTTATGGGAGCGCAGTTTTCTAGATTATTATGCTCCTTTATCGATTGATTCAGATAAAATATTTGTTTGCAGTAGGAATGACGATCATTTATATGCCATTAATAAACTAACAGGATTAGTAGACTGGAGTTATAGATTAAGCAATAATACTGGCGCTGCTCCATATATTAAAACAAATCCGTTAATCGTTAATAATAATATTTACTTTGGTGACAATATAGGTAGATTTTATTCTTTTAATAAAAATACGGGGTCTAAAAACTGGAGCGTTAATGCAGGTCAATTTAACTCATTTTATCCTTCCCCAACTCAATACAACGAATCAATTATTACGGGAACATATAGTACACTCTATTCTTATAATATGCATGATGGCAATACAATATGGCAATATAAAGATAATGTAGGTTCATTTAGGAGCTCTCCATATATTTATAATAATAAAGTATATATTGGAGCATCAAAGAATGGAAGTGGAGAATTATTGTGTTTAAATGCAACCAATGGATCGGTAATTTGGCGTTATGATTTAGAAAATGACACTACAACTTCACCTATTGTATTTGAAGATGTTGTTTACATAGGCGATTGGAACAAAAATATGTATGCAATAAATGCTGAAACAGGCCTACTTAATTGGAAAATAAAAAGTGAAGAAGTTATATTTAAATCTCCCACTATTGTTATTGGAGAAGGGAAATCCATAATTTACCCAAGCGTTAGCGGGTTAAAAAATTAAATTGTGATTATGAAAAATACGGTATTTATTCTAGTATTATTTTTTGGGGTACTTATTTCATGTCACAAGGACGATGCTGTAGAAACACCTCCTGCAGTTTTAAGCGATAAACATGAAATAACATCCTTCGAATTAAATATTAATGGAGTTTCAGTTTTTGGTACGATTAATCAAAATGAAAAACTGATTATAGTAGATACTGAAGATGCCGATTTAGCTTCCCTGGTACCTAAAATAGAATATTCTGAAAAATCAACCATATCTCCGGCGGTAACTGAGGCTCAAGATTTTAATAATGAGGTTGTATATACGGTTATAGCAGAGAATGGAGAGTCAAGTGTATATAGGGTAGTGGTAAATAATATTAGTTCTAAAACAGATATACTCAGTTTTCAATTACTGATTAATGCCAAAAGCTATGAAGGTACTGTAGATAATAATGCTAAAACATTATATGTCGAAACAGATAATATATTAGATACTGCCGATATTGTATTTTCTTTAGCTGAAGGTGCAACAATTAATCCAGTTAATGAAGGCTCACAAAATTTCTACTTACCAGTTGAATATATGGTAACTGCTGAAAATGGTACAACAACTACATTCACGCTAACGGCAAAAGCTTTTAATTTTTTCGATAATAGCTATCATAAATTTTATAGTAATGCGACTGCAGTCGCATCAGGAACGGGTATAGACTTATCAGTACCAAATTCAACTGTAGTATTAGAGAACGAACAGAATTCTTACACTTTAGAAAACGCAAATATTACGAGCGCTTCTACATATACAAACGGAATGCCTTTTAATGCGTTTAGTTTTAGTTTTCCAAATAATATTGCGACCGCCACTGATTATAAGCTTAAATATTTGATAGATGGTGAAGTTAAAACTGTATCATCATATAATATTGATGTTATAGCGGAAAATGTGCCTGTTGTCATTTCTTTAAATCAAGAATTATACGTTCGAAATGATATACTAATTATTACAGGTGAGAATTTACCCAACACAATTTCTATACCTTCAAATGGTTCCATTTTTATTATTGAGAACTCTAACAATTATGACCTAACTGTCAACAATGAAAAAACGGAGTTAACCCTTACGCTAGATTATGGGTATTTATTCCCTTCTTATTTTCGAAGACCAGAAGAAGAAAAAACAATTACATTATATGGCCCAAACCGTAGAGTTGGTACTACAGTTAATACAATATTCAAATAACTGCAGTTGGTACTTAGAAGTTGTTTTAACGAGATTTTGGACGAAAAAAACTTCAATTGGAGTTGCCGCTTGCAGTTTGAGTAATTCGGCCTCATAGAATTTTGGTTAAAACAATAGGTGAATGAGCGACCATATTTTAGAGATCTAGCAATACATATGAGCCGTACATTGTTTCTCCAACACGCCAGCTCGCTGCTTCACTAAAAATACACTTTGGGTGTATTTTCTTAACGTTCGCCCGTATGCAGCCTTGATTTTTTGTTTCTTTTGCATCAAGGCAAAAGATAACGCACAAAAGGAAACTTTAATTAAATCTCTGTATAGAACAAACAAGTGTATATAAATTATCGCGTAGCGTAATTTTATACTCTTGTGGCAACTTGACGAGAATCCCGTAAATTTTTTTTTTGACGTACATTTTATCAAATATGTAAATTTTGAAACAGCGCAAAAAGTGAAGCTTTTATATGGCGTTGGCAAGTGATGGATAATTGTGTGTAAAATAAATTGTGGTAACAATTTGATTTTATAAAACAATCGAGCGCTTGGGAGCGGCTATTTTACATAACGGCAAATTATGGATACAAATGCGGACAAGTAATAACCATGATCAGCAAATTGCTTTGATATAAAATCCGTTATGACGCTAAAGCATCACAACGGATTTTATATCAAATAGCAGAGCTATACACAATTTGCTACTATAAAGAATTTGAACTATAATTTATATTATGTCAATTAATACTTTTAAAATATCCCCTTTTCGACTAAATTCCCCAACAGTTCTTCATACGGTAACACATCGCTTTTATGGTAATACTTTTTGATTCTTTGCAGTGCTGCTTTTTTTGTACCTGCTTTTCCTTAATATCATAATCATCCTCAAGCCCAAGCCAGAATTTAGCTGAATTTCCAATTAAGATCTGTGAGATCCTTGTTTGCGGAATTTTAAGATCCTTAGAGAGTTGATACGTCGTAATTTCCAAAGGCTTAAGAAAATCTTGTTGCAAAATTTCTCCGGGACGAATATTTGATAATTTTTCCATTTAAACGCTAATTTTTTAATTTCCAATAACTTAAATATTAAAATTTTTTTAAAAAGAAAGTTTTTAACTACTTTTTATGAAGTTTTTACATTTTTTTTGTTGATTTTAGTAATGCTATAAACCTTAAAAACAAAAATTATGAAAAAGAAAACAAAAGTAACCCTTGCTCTGAAAAAAAAGACCATCTCAGAATTTGCCAATGCCAAATTAAAAGGTGGTAATACAGCGATGCTTTCGAGCTGTGGGTGCGGAAGCGCCGGTTGTGGCCCCAATACAGATTCGGCCTGTAAGTGCCTTTAATGATTACAGAACTTATAAAAGCTGCTTCGGCAGCTTTTTGTTCTATACTATATATTGTTTTCCCCCTTCCTCAGTACGTATTTACTGTGATTTTTTCTTAATATCTCTCAAATCATTCTTAAAATATCATAAAACTGATAAATGTCTTTTTTTTTAAGCTTGTTACTACGTAATTTCACATTTTAGATATTAACTTAAAAAACATGAACTATGCAAATACAGTTTGAATTCGTGAATTTGAAGCACAGCGAGCGCCTGGAGCAAATGACCCGTGAGAAACTGGAAAAACTGGCTACACGTTATGACTTTCTGGTACGTGCCGATGTATTCTTTAAAAAGGAAAATACTCCGGATGACAAAGGTCAGCAATGTAACATACGCCTAAGCCTTCCCGGCCCTCAGATCTATGCTGAATCTGACGAAACTACTTTTGAAGGAGCCATGCATGAAACTATGCGTGACCTGGAAGTACAACTAAAAAAGCGCAAAGCGGTGATGTCTCCGTATTAAGAGATCCTTACCCCCTAACATAAAAAAAGTCCGGCATTTATTTGGCCGGACTTTTCTTTTTCTATGGTTTTGTTAATTAACGTTTGATCAGAATTTGTGTTTTTTGAACAACTCCGTTTACTGTTGGCTTTACATAGTAAAAACCGCGCTGCAAACCGGTAAGATCCAGCGGTATTGCAGATTTTCCTTCGGTTACTTCGGCCAATTGTTGCAATACGGTTCGTCCGCCAAAGTCATATACCAATACAGCTACGGTAGTCTGCTCTTTGCTGTGTACAAACAAATGTGTTTGGTTTGTGGCGGGATTCGGGAATAACAGCACCCGTGTAAGTACTTTTTCGGTACCCTGATCCTGACAGTTCCCTAAGGTAGCCCCTCTACTTAGGAAAGAAGGCACAGCAAAACGGGAAATGCAGAGGGTGCGCCCTCTAAAGCATACTTCTACTTTCGGATTGTTGGGATTCCTGCCACAGGATACATCTTCTACCTCTACGGTAATACTGGCTGAAACGGTACAACCGTTAGCATCGGTTACGGTGAGGTCATATACAGTGGTTTCTTCCGGACAAACACGTACACTGGCACCGGTAGCCCCATTGCTCCATGTGTAGGTATAAGGTGCAGTACCTCCTGAGATCTCCAGTGTCTCAAGTGTGGTACAGGCCTGTGGCGCATAGCCCTTAAATACGGTGGTATCTTCACTTACTGTAAGATTGATGGCTTCAGGAGCGGTTATGATAATTACCCGGGTAACAGAAGTTCCGGTTACATCAGTTACGGTAAGGGTATGCTCTCCGGGTTCGAGTCCGCTAATCTCAGGACCTGCTTCTTCCCCGTCCCATATATAGGTATATGGCATGGCCCCACCGGTTACTTCTACGGTAGCGGTAGCAGTATCTTCCGCACATAAGGGTGAACTCACGCTAATGGTTTGAATAGCGAGTGGTTGTAACAATAAACGTGCGGAAACCGGGAAGTGATCAGACGCGGTAAAGGTATAATCGTTATCATATACTTCATAATGAACAGTAGCCGAACCTGCAATGTACAAGCTGTCCAGTTCGTTGGAGATGGCTATATGATCGATCATATTCTCACGGAATACAAAAGAGCGGAAACCACCGGCACTTAACACATCGGATACAATGGTATAGTCAGCCGTATCATTTACATATTCTTCAAAACTGGATATGGTAGAAGTAATATTGGCTACGGTTTGATCTACATCGTCATTGTAATCACCCAGTAACACAAATTTGGCACTGGCAAACTGGACATCGAGTGAATCTTTTAACACTTCTACATCGTATTTACGCATATCGTAACGGTTTTGCGACTCGCTACTGCTATTGGCGCGGGCATGCAGATTGATAAGGCTTATCTCTTCGGTAACTCCGTTAATGGTTACATCTGCCGTCATTAAGAAAGGGAGTCGGCCACTGGCAAAAAAGCGTGTAGTGGTACTGGGGTAGTTTACCAGTGCAGAATCATCTCCTCCATTGTAAAGCGGATGTATGGTGGTTAGCATGGCCCTGGTAAGTTTCGGACTCACGGTAGCGGTTTTATAAATAAATCCGAGTTTCTGGAACGGCGGGGTTCCGGTAGGATTTGAGAATGCATCGGATAATACAAAATCGTATCCGGGTAATGCAGCAACCAGTTGTGCAAACAAAGTGTCATCAGCTATTTCCTGGACGGCATATACATCGGCATCGAGTTGTTGTAGGATGGTTAGTACACTGTCTCTTTGAATAGGATCGGATAGCGGATTTCCGGCGGCAGGCGAATTACCTTCATCACCAAACCACTCGATATTCCAGGTTACTACATCAAAACTATCGTCTTTTGAGATGGGGGAATTGCTTCCGGGTGGTACATACGGGCCGGCACAGGAAAGATCGGTGGCCTGCCTGGGGAGTAACTGGAAAATATTGCGAAATCTGCCCACTACGCCAATGGCTTCGCCACAGCTTGCGGGTTCGGCCAGACCTACCAGGTCGGCTACATCAATATCAATTCGCAGTTCTCCGTTACCACTGGTATCGGTAAGAAGGAAATTGGCATTTCCGAATAAAATACTTCCGGGTTGCGGAAAGGTCGGGTTTACAATACGTACCAGTTCTCCGGGGAAATCTCCCAACTGGCTCAGGGTAATGGTACGGGGTTGTATGGGCTGGGTAGCTACGCCGTTAAAGGTAACATTGCTTAGCTGACTTAACTGCACCTGATCGTTAAAGGTACTGCGCACTCCGGTAATGGTTAGTGAATCGCCAATGGCAAATACACCGTTACCGTGTACCTGCTGGTCAAAAACAGCGATCCCTCCCGTGTTATCCTGAATGTAGGCAGAACCGCCAAACTGGTCACTTACGGTAAGTACCCCGGTTACGGTTACAGTAGTTCCCTGCGCAGCAGCACGCGCCTGAGCGATAGATATGAGCTGACCGGGCTGAGTAGTACCTCCGTTTTCTGCTCCGGGGGTAGGTATGGCCTGGATGTAGGTAGAAGTGTTACGGGCCCCTCCGGTTCCGTTGGGAGTACGCTGCAGGGATTCAGCATCTTTATTACCCAGTTCGTCTTCATTGATCTGGGCTTCTCCACTATTGAGCAATACCAGGAGCCCCGCATCATCAGCATCGTTGGTATCATATACTAATGCATCGATAAGACCGGTAGTAGTAACTAAAGTACCGTTTGGGAAATCAGCGGCGGTTGCCTGATACAGGGCCACGGCATCTGCTCCGTTTTGCAGGGTATTATCGGGGAAAACAAGATCTACATTGGGTACAGCAGTGTTTCCTGCTACAAAATACCCGTTGGCATCCGTAGAGAATCCGCTAAGGTCAATAGTACGGTATGAAGTATCGCTACTTCCGTTATAAAGTACCAGTACAAACCCTGAAAGTGAGGTGTTCCCTGTTCCTCCGTCAAACAATTCGATAAATTCCTGAGTATCCACGCCGGCTGTATCGGCATCTACTTCGTTAATTATAAGTGTTATAGGTGCTACTACCTGTGCTACTTCATTGGTCGCTCCGGGTGTATTGATCGCTTCTCCGTTGTTTGCAGTAGCTGTAGGGAAGCTTGGAAGTCCTGCCCCTCCAAAGCTATTTCGTACCCAGTCGGTTACTGCTCCGGTATTGGCGCCATCAGGAATACGGGAGGCACCGCCTACTGTGAAAGAGCTTCCGTCAAATCCCTGTGCCAGTACCAGTGATGCGTAATTGATATCACCTGCTCCTCCGTCATTTACGCCAACGGCATCTGCAATGACAGACCAGGGAGTGTTGTCTGGAGTACCGTCATCATTGGTATCCAGATCGCTTCCGGCGGTACCGGTAAAGTCTTTTACTAACAGCAGGGTTACGGTACCGTTTTCAAAAGCATTGGACTGAAAACCGGTGGTCCAGTACCCTGAAGCATTGGTAGTACCCAGGGTGATCACTTCGTCAATTACCCCGGGAGCATTGCTGTCGCCTTCTATTTCCAGAAGTGTATAAGCACTCAGGTCGGTATTGGGAGCCCCCAGTACCTCTACAAACTCATCGGTATCCGATCCGGTGTGGTTAAATACAAACTCGTTAATAACCGGTTCGGGTGTGCCAAAGGTTTGATTGGTATTTACGTTGCCATAGGTACTGGCCGCGGCGGCTTCCCAGGTAAAATCAGTATAGTCAGTACCAGATCCTCCCAGTTGCAGTGAGGTTCCTACGGCTGTGCCAATTTCAGCAACCCCAATATCGGTGCTGGTTATGCCGGCAGCAGGGCCATCGAGTGCCTGAAAGCTACCTTCATAGCTTAGGAACTGTATTACCACATTTCCGGGGCCAATAAGTGCAATACCATCGGGCGCTCCGTTCTGTATGCCGTTTACGGGATAGAGGGTTGCGAGTGTGCCTATGCCTCCCTGCTGGTTGGTCAATACTCCTGATAAAGCGGTGGTGTTGTATTCCAGACCATTGGAACCGTTGTACAGCACCAGGCTGTATCCGGTGAGATCAGTACCTGCAGGACCTGCAATTTCTATTGCCTCATCTACATCGGTACTGGCGTTGTCATAATGTATCTCATTAATGAACAACGACTGCGAAAATACGGGTAGTGACCATGCCAGGGCAAGGCACATACCTAAAAAACTGAGTAATTTTCGTTTCATGTAATTAATTTTTAGTGTGAATGATCTTACTACGGATTATAACAAAAAACACATCACTGTTTAGAAGGCGGGGACCATATAAATCAGGGATGCACTGTTATAAATGTTAATATTTTACTAAAGCAAAGTTAAAATTTATCTTATCCGGGCTGGCAATTCACATATTAAGGAATCATTATGTTAAGTATAAGTTTTGGAAAACCGATGTATTTATGTGTTAAAATGGGTGTTTGTTAAAAAACATTAAGGTTAACGTTTAGTTTGGCACTGGTATTGAGGGGTTTACTAGTATTAACCGAATAAACGCAATGTGTATGAAAACAAAACGTTCACAGGTATCGGTACATGCGGGTTCTATGGCCGATATTGCCTTTTTATTGCTGATTTTTTTCCTGGTGGCCACAACTATTTCAAATGACGAGGGTATTGCGCGTAAGCTTCCACCTTATGAAACATCAGGCAAGGCAAAGCACGAGGCACAAAATGTACTTACCATTTTAATTAATCACAAACAAGAGATCTTTTTGAAGGACGCCGTTATTACGCCAGATGCTCTCAGAACAGCCATAAAATATTTTATTGATAATAACGGGAGCGGTACATGTACTTATTGTAAAGGTGCAAGAGATGCAAATGCTTCCGAGAGTCCGCAAAAAGCCGTTATTTCGGTACAAACCGATCGTGAAGTGGCGTATCGCACTTATGTGACGGTACAAAATGAAATAAGTGGTGCCTATACAGAATTACGGGAAATATATGCCCGCGAAATGTTTGAGATCTCTCTGGATATGTTGACTAAGGAACAAATGCGAAAAACGCTTGAAGCGTATCCGCAATTGATATCTGAGAATGCTTTGGAATAAAGAAAAAATAGCCGGGTGTCATAAAATAAGCGAATTTATGTAGAAAGGTCAGGTGTTGCACACCCGGCACTTTTTTTTCTAGTTTTCTTTTCTCAGAATGAGAAGTGGTATCTGTACATGAAAGCTAATCCCTCCGGTTCTTGATTTTCCGAAAAGCCGCTCTATAAATGTTTGTTTTCGTGTTACCATACAAAGAAGATCGACATCTCTGCTCTGAATAAAAATGCGGGTAGCGGTATCCAGTTTTGCTTCGGTAAGCAATCTGAAATCAGGTTTTTGTTCTTTAAAAATATCAGCAAGGTAATTTCGTACTTTAGCCTTTACTTCCGGGAGTTCTTCGCCGTGTTCCAACACATGAAATACATGAAAACCAGCATCAAATTTGTTAATGAGGTCAATCATGGTCTCCATTTCAGACCGCTCAAAATAATAATCATAATCGGTTGCAAAAGCAATTTCTTTAATAGGTGAAAAAGTAGCGTTTTCCGGTACGGCCAGTAAGGGGCACTCTATTTGGCTAATTACCCTTGCTGTATTACTTCCCAAAAAGATCTCTTTGAGTCCGCTGGCTCCTTTGGTTCCCATCACAATAAGGTCGGGCTTCTCCGCCTCTACCAGTTCTTCAATAGCTTCTTTTAGGAAATTGTATTCGGAAACGGTTTTGAACGTATGGTTTTTATTGGGAAAATCGGCACTTATTTTTTGCAGTACTTCATTTAACCCGTCTTCAGATGTTTTTTTAGCCATATCGAGAATTACCCGTGCCGTATCGGCCGTAGTCATAGGGTTTACCTGTTCTGCCATAGGCGGATTATACGAATTGAGCAACGTAAATGTACAGGTTTCTTCTGCGAACAATTGCAACGCATAGCGCACTGCATTAAAAGCATTATCAGAAAAATCGGTTGGAATAAGGATCTTCTTCATTTATTTTGATTTTCAAGAGCTAAAATAGAATAGGTTTTTTTTTGCTACCATGACAAAAATCATATTATTAAAATGTCTTTAACAAAATGTAAAATATACATTTAAAACGCTGTTTATCAATTGCTTTGTTTAGGTGAAAAATGTAAGTTCATGATTTTTACTACCTTTACCCTACCCAAATATTACTGTCATGTTGTTATTTAAAAATGCCCTTATTCTATTAATTAGTGCCTGGACCTTTTCTGTACTTCCCTCCTTTTGGAGTGCTTCTTTTCAGATACTAGATGCCGAGGCACGTATTCATTTACATATCCCTTCAGATGATATTACCGCTTCCATAGGCGGTTTAAAAACTCAAATTACCTTTGATCCGGCTCATCTTGACGATTTTAAAATGACTGCAGAAGTGAAAGTCGCTACTCTTACTACCGGAAATGCGATTCGGGATATCCGATTTACGTCCCGTAAATTACTGAGTAGAAAAAAATACCCGATCATCCATTTTAAAAGTGAAAAAATACAGCCTGTTGTGAACGGGTACCTGGTTACCGGATTACTGAAAATAAAAGATACTGAGAAACCAATGGTTTTGGATCTTACCTATAGGAACGGGGTAATTGAGGGAGTGTCTTCTATAAATTTATTAGATTTTGGTATCCCGATCTCCGAAATACGCAGGGAGAATAAACTAGATGTGTATTTGTATTTACCGGTGGCAAATTAGAAAGAGTAGAAAAAAGTAAGGCGGTTACGTGCCCTTGTAACCGCCTTTAAAAGCAACTTAACCTACTTATTCATTGCCTGTATTTTCAATAGCTTCTTTTTTCAATTTTTCATTGGCTACAATAGCAATTTCAACGCGTCTGTTTTTAGACCTTCCTTCTGCGGTCTCATTGGTGTACTTAGGCTGGGTTTCTCCATACCAGCTTGTTGAAAAACGCAAACTGGAAATACCTTTACTTACCAAATAACCAGTTACCGATTCTGCTCTTCGCTGAGATAACTGCATATTGTAGTCATCACTACCGGTGCTGTCTGTGTGCCCTTCAACAAGGATATTAGTGTCAGAGTATTCTCTGAATATACCAGACAGTTTATTGAGCGTTTCTCTGGATTTTGCATTAATAGTATGCGAATTAGTAGCAAAATATACACCACTCGATTCATCAAAAGTTACATTAATGCCCTCTCCTACTCTGGTAACCTCGGCGCCTGGGATCTCTTCTTCAATACGCTCTGCCTGACGATCCATTCTATCACCAATGTACGCACCGGCAGCACCTCCTACCACACCTCCAATAATGGCACCCATTGCGGTGTTACCTTTTCCAACATTATTGCCAATAACACCTCCTAAAACAGCCCCGGAAGCAGCTCCGATAACGGCACCTTTTTGTTTATTATTTGCATTTTGAACGGCACTGCACCCGGAAACAAGTACTGTGATGATTATAACGCTCATTGTTCTATAAATCGTATTTTTCATTGTAAGTTTTTTTTGAAAATGTTAAATTTTTCGAGAGAAATTCATAGTGATCACGAAGGGAGACCCTTCAAACATTACCGTGTAAGATAATTGCATTGTGTTGTCATCCAGGTATTTAAGTTGCATTCGGTAGCCCCGGTTCTTATCGAGGTCTTTTTTCCTTTCATCGGTAAATTTCATGGTGAAATCGTACAAACCACTGCCTTTGGCGGTCTCTACGGCAGCCCAACGCACATACCGAATCCCGGGATCGCACCCGTTTTTAGTAACCTCATAAGTACCGGTACTGTTGTTAGAACGGAAAAACCAGTGGGTATTTTCCAAACATTCGGCAGTGACATCGTTAAATAGTTTTACTTCAAACATACCAGATCTGTCATACGTAATACTGCTTAGGGTCCAGTTGCCATCAATTGTGTTTCGGGCAACTCTTTCGGTTTTGGTAACGGAGCAGGATGATACCATCAAAAAAAGTGACAGTGCCATCGTAAGTAAGGGAAATTTGTTCATGTTATTGTTTTTGTAAGTATATACGATAAAAATAAGATTTAAGGATGATTTTATGTAATTCTGTTCATGGATTTTTCATAAACTTAATACCGGGCCCGGAATAGGATATGGCAGATGTAAAAGAAAAGTAAAACATAAAAAAAACCGGAATGCTCCCGGTTTTTTAGCTATTCAAATACGTTCTCAAGCATTGTAACAAGTTCCTGCCATGACTTCTCGTCGGCTTCTTTTTGATAGGCAAGCGGCAGGTTAAACTTTTTCCCTAAAGAATCGGCTGCTTTGCTCGTAAAAGCATGAACCGCTCCTTCATATGCTATATAGGTATATTGCGCACCAATACTGTCCATTTGTCTCTTAAAGGTGGCAATAGCTTCTTTAGGAACAAAAGGGTCGTCTGCCCCGTTGCATACCAGTACCCGTGCTTTTAATTTATCATTGGGCATCACCGGTAATTGTACCCCACTGTGAAATGCAGCTACAGCATCCAGATCGCGCCCTGTATTGGCCATGGTAAGGGCAACGCTTCCGCCAAAACAATACCCTATGGCTGCTATTTGCCCGGGATCTACAGAAGAATGTGCCTGTAACATTTGCATTGCTGCATCAAAACGAGCCTTGGCCACAGGAAGGTTTCCCATGACACTGGAAGCAAATTTCCCGGCATCCTGAGGGTGTGTAGCCTGTTTTCCATCGCCATACATATCTACGGCAATGGCGGTATATCCTAATTTTGCCAGCATATCGGCCCGCTCACGAACATAATCGTTATGGCCCCACCACTCGTGTATAACGATCACACCGGGGCGTTTTCCCTGAAGGTTCTCATCATAAGCAATATAACCTTTCATCGAGATAGAATCGGTTTTATATGTGACTTCTTCTCCTTTTATTTTACTTTCTTCCTTTAAGACGGTTCCTTCGGGCTGAGCAGTTTCTTTTTTATCCTGTTTACAGCCGGTAATGTTAAACAACAGGATACATAAAAAAAATATGTGAGTTACGTGTTTCATATTTTGCGATTTTAGTGTTGGTTTTCAAATTAATAGGCTATTAACTCTAAAAGAGCTTCTTCAAAACGTTGAACGGGTAAGAATTGGTCTTCCAGGTTTTTAGCAAATGGCACTGGAGTTTCGAGACTGCCAACTCTTCTCACAGGACCGTCCAGGTACTCAAAGCAATGTTCATTTATAAGTGCTGCTAGATCACTAGCAATGCCACCAAAAAGAGTATCTTCCTGTAATATGATTGCTTTTCCTGTTTTTTGTACCGATTGGTATATAGCTTCGCTATCAAGAGGTTGCAAAGTTCTCAGGTCCAGCAGGTCGGCTTCTATTTCCGGGTGCTTCTCAAGAGCCTCCAGGGCCCAATGAACACCGGCCCCGTAGGTAATAATACTTACTTGTGAACCGGTTTTTAACGAAGCTGCCTTGCCTAGCGGCAGGGTATAGTACCCCTCCGGCACATCCTGGTAGATGCTCCTGTACAGTGCTTTGTGTTCAAAGAAAAGTACGGGGTTAGGATCGGCTATTGCCGTGGTTAATAAGCCTTTGGCATCGTAAGGAAATGCCGGATAAACCACTTTTAAACCGGGGGTTTTAGTAAACCAGGCTTCATTAGTTTGCGAATGAAAAGGCCCTGCCTGAACTCCGGCACCACAGGGCATACGAATTACAACATCGGCCTTTTCGTTCCAACGGTAGTGGGATTTGGCCAGGTAATTTACAATAGGGTTAAATCCGGTAGAAACAAAATCGGCAAATTGCATTTCCACTACGGCTTTCATTCCGTTTATCGACAATCCCATACCTGCCGATACGATCACCGATTCACAAATAGGGGTATTGCGTACTCTGTCTTTCCCATAACGATCTGCAAAGCCTTCGGTTATTTTAAAAACGCCACCGTATTCTGCTATATCCTGACCCATAATAACCAGATTACCATGGATTTGCATAGCTTCATTTAAAGCTTTGGATACAGCATCTACAAAACGAATATTTTCACTTTTGGAATTTGTCTTAACTTCCTTATAGTCATACTTTTGATAAACATCACTTAACTCTTTGCTTCTATCAGCCTGAATTAAAGGTTCATCATAGGCTTTTTTAAGATTCTCGTCTATTTCACTCTTAAATTCTTTTCTAAATTCTGTGTCTTCTTCTTCTGTGATCACTCCTTCTTCAAGAAGATATTTTCTAAAATTTTCAATGGGATCTTTAAGCGCCCAGCTTTTCATGAGTTCTTCGGGAACATATTTGGTACCGCTGGCTTCTTCATGACCTCTCATACGAAACGTTTTAAATTCCAAAAGAACCGGCCTGGGGTGATTTCTGATACTTTCGGCCAGTTCTGAGACTTTGGTATATACCTCAACAATATTGTTACCATCAATAATATGAGATTCCATACCGTAGCCAACACCCCTATCTGCCAGATTTTGACATTTGTATTGTTCATTCACCGGTGTTGATAGTCCGTAACCATTGTTTTCAATACAGAACAGTACCGGTAGATCCCAGACTGATGCTACATTTAGGGCTTCGTGAAAATCACCTTCACTGGTAGCGCCCTCTCCGGTAAATACAGCGCATACTTTGGGTTCTTTGCGTATGGAGTGCGCAAGGGCAATACCATCTGCTACTCCCATTTGAGGACCCAAATGGGATATCATCCCTATAATTTTATACTCCTGTGTGCCAAAATGAAAACTGCGATCCCGCCCTTTGGTAAACCCGTTCGCTTTTCCCTGCCATTGTGAGAACAAACGGTAAAGTGGAATGTTTCGGGTAGTGAAAACCCCCAGATTACGATGCATTGGTAAAATATACTCATCGGTATGTAAAGCGCTACATACCCCAACAGCAATAGCCTCCTGGCCAATACCGCTAAACCATTTGGATATTTTTCCCTGCCTGAGAAGAACAAGCATTTTTTCTTCTATCATTCGGGGTTTAAGAATGCGTTTATACAAACGTATAAGAGTTTCACTGTTCAGCGCTCCTTTGGCAAAAGTAAGTGGCGTTTCACCGGATATTACTTTCATGTATTTTTATTTTATGGGTGTAAAATTAGGAAAATTATATACGCCTAGAGCCGGGTTTATTCTTTTTGTAGCCCTGATTATGGTTTATCAATATGTTAAATTCGTTATTTTTGTAAATCATGCAGGGCTGTGAGTTACCTGTATGCAATCTAATTGATACAATAGTCAAAGTGATATGAATAAAATACCCACTGTAGATCTTAGAGATTTTTTAAGTGATGATCCTAAGAGAAAAGAGAAGTTTGTAAATGAAATAGGTCATGCGTATGAAACTATTGGTTTTGTAGCCTTAAAAGGTCATTTTCTTAGTGACGAACTGGTAGAACGCCTCTATAGCGAAGTACGTCGTTTTTTTGACTTACCTCTTGATGTAAAAGCCAAATACGAGATTGAAGGTATAGGGGGGCAACGGGGATATACTTCTTTTGGGAAAGAACATGCTAAGGGGCGTAAGGAAGGTGATCTAAAGGAGTTCTGGCATTTTGGACAATATGTGGAAGATGACCCTAAACTGGAAGCTGAATATCCTGATAACGTTTTAGTGCGCGAGTTGCCTGATTTTAATGAAGTAGGTAAGGAAACATTTAAAATGCTCGAAAAAACAGCTAAATATGTATTACGGGCGTTGGCTTTGCGTTTAGATCTGGAAGAAACTTATTTTGACCGGTATATCAAAAACGGAAACTCTATTTTACGCCCTATACACTACCCCCCTATTAAAGAAGAACCCAAAGAAGCCGTACGGGCCGCAGCTCATGGTGATATTAACCTGATCACACTGCTTATGGGGGCTCAGGGCCGTGGCTTACAGGTGCAAAACCATCAGGGCGATTGGATTGATGCCATTGCAGAGCCTGATGAATTAATGATAAATGTGGGTGATATGTTGTCCAGGCACACCAACAACAAGCTTAAATCTACTATACACCGAGTTATTAATCCGCCACGCGAACTTTGGGGTAGCTCCCGTTATTCCATTCCCTTTTTTATGCATCCTGTTAGCAGCATGCCTTTAGACTGCCTGGAAAGCTGTATAGATGCCAGGCACCCAAAACAATATGAAGATATCACAGCGGGGGAATTTTTACAAGAAAGACTTATAGACCTGGGACTTATAAAGAAATGATTTATGGGTAAGAAACCTATTAAAAGCTTTGATGACCTGGGTGATCTTGTATTTTCTACAGATAAAGATCTGCCGGTAGAAGAAGAAATCCTGCCCGAAACACCCCTCGCCCCTTCTGAACAATTTTTGGAAGCACATTTTAGTAATAAGGGCCGTGGCGGAAAAACAGTTACCGTTGTTAAAGGTTTTTCAGGTAGTGAAACTGAGATCAAATTGCTTGCCAAACAAATTAAAACCGCCATTGGTGTGGGAGGCAGTGTAAAAAACGGGGAGATCATTATACAGGGAAATTTCAGGGATAAAATCATAAAATGGCTAGAAGAGCGTTCTTATAACGTAAAGCGGGTTGGCGGATAATTTTAACACGTTAAAATTGTATATAAGTCGTTAAAATGCTTAATTTTACCTTACACTAACTAACCTTATTCGATAGAGAGATGCGTAAAGTTCTTCACATTACCAACGGAGATAGTTTTACCTCAACATTAAAAAAGCTGGATATACAGGGCGATATAATCACATGGCGAGAGATGCTTTGTGAAGGAAAGACTACCCCTGACATAGGCAGTGAAAATTTTTGGAAAATCCGTTATGAGTTTTTAAACAAGTTCTATAAGATCACCAAACGATCTTTTGTGGACCGAACACTAAAGGAATATCGTTCTCTTTGTAATCACAAATCAGAAAACGAGATCATCCTGTGGTTTGAGTACGATCTGTTTTGTCAAATTAATATGATTGCCGTATTAAGCTGGCTGAAAAAACATCGTAAAGGTGTGCAGGTATCCTTGGTCACCAGTGGTCTTCAGGAAGGTGGTGATCGCTACCTCGGGCTGTCTGAACTAACAAAGGAACAACTTTTAGAACTATATAAAACTCGCCTTGAACTCTCTCAGGACGATATAGAGTACGCAGATTATGTATGGCAATTGTACTGTAGCAGTAACCCGCTCAAGTTAGAAAACATTGTCCAACAGCCCAATACTTCTCAATTTGAATACCTTCCTTTAGCCTTAGAAGCACATATTAAACGATTCCCTACTGTACGAAACGGGCTCAATGAGCTTGAGAATCGGTTTTTACGTATTGCTGCCGAGCAAAAACCCGCTTCCAAAAATGCTTTGGTAGGGTCTATGTTAAAAGATCAGGGTGTTTACGGTTTTGGAGATTTACAATTCTTTAAAATGGCCAAAGACCTGAAGCCCCTTTTCCATACATTTAATCCGGTACGATTAAGTCGCCTTGGTAAAGAGGTTTTGAAAGGCGAAACCAGTTTCTATCCAATTATTAAAGATCAGGAAATGTATTTGGGAGGTACATTGAAATACGATTTTCTGTATCATGAAGATACCGGCCGTTTGCTAAAACTTTAATATGTCCATACCACATTCCGAACTTATCCTTAACCCGGACGGGAGTATTTATCATCTCAACCTGCTGCCGGAAGATATTGCACATACTGTACTTTTGGTAGGAGATCCGGATAGGGTAAGCCTGGTATCACAATATTTTGACATCATACGTGTAAAAAAGCAAAAAAGAGAATTTGTTACGCATACCGGTACTCTTAACGGAAAAGAACTCACGGTCATCTCTACCGGTATTGGTACTGACAATATCGATATTGTATTAAATGAACTCGATGCTCTTGTAAATATTGACTTTGAGACCAGATCTGTAAAACAAGAGTTTACTACACTGCGCTTTATAAGGCTGGGAACTTCAGGCTCACTGCAGCCAGATATTCCAGTAAATGATTTTCTTATAAGCACACACGGTTTGGGCTTTGATAACCTTTTACATTTTTATAAAAGCGACCATGTGCAACTCGTTGATTTTCAGGAATATTTTGTAAAATATACCAATTGGTATAAAGATGGTTTCGCTCCTTATATAGTACCTTGCAGTTCTGCTTTACAGGCAATTTTTGAGACCCCGGGTGTGCATAAAGGATGCACGGCTACAGCGGTTGGTTTTTATGGGCCCCAGTCCCGTAAACTCCGGCTGGAAGTACGTGACCCGGATTTTAATGAAAAACTCACTGCATTTGCGTTTAAAGGGGTTCGTATTACTAATCTGGAAATGGAAACCGCCGGTATATACGGACTTTCTGCATTATTGGGTCACCAGGCGGTGTCCCTGAATTGTATTTTAGCCAACCGGCCTTTAAAAACCTTCTCGTCAAACCCTAAAAAGGCCATAGACTCATTAATACAATATGCTTTAGAGCATTTGGCCTCTTAATGATTTAACAATTTGGTTAAATTGTTTTTAAGCCAGATACCTAATTTTACCAAAAATATGGTAATAAGGCAATGGAAAGATTTATAAGTCGTGAACGCAGTTGGCTGGCCTTTAATGCCCGGGTACTTCAGGAAGCAACCGATGAACGCAATCCTTTATTTGAGCGACTAAAGTTTCTTGCTATTTTCTCTTCCAACCTCGATGAGTTTTTTAAGGTAAAAGTTTCACAGTTACGCCAGATCAAAAAAGTAGATAAGCCTTTGCGTAAACGGCTTATCCTGAAGCCTAATAAAAAATTAAAGGCGCTCATTGCCGAAGTTGAACAGCAGCAACAGGAATTTGGACGAATTTTTTTTGAAGAGCTCCTGCCTCAACTTAGTAAAGAAGGAATTGAGCTTGTTGACAAAAGCTCCTTTTCAGAGACACAACGTATATATGGCACTTTGTATTTCAGATATCATTTAAAAAATAGTATTAACGTAGTAAAGCCTCAAACAGGGAAAAAAGTTTTTCTGGAAGACGGAGATCTATATTTAGCAGTGATGCATGATAACAAACTCATTTTTGTATCAATACCCGTATCGTCAGGCCGCTTTATTGCTTTACCCGCAGCTAAGGGTACACATGCCATTACTTTTGTAGAAGAGCTTATTAAAGATAATCTGGAGGAAATTCTTCCCGGCCTAACAAAAAAAGAGTCATTTGAGATAAAACTTTCCAGAGATGCCGAACTGTATCTGGAAGATGATTTTGACGGAGACCTGGCCCAACAGATCTATGAAAACCTGGGGCAACGTAAAGAAGGGCAGGCTACCCGATTACTGTATGATATGCGCATGCCTGAAAAAATGCGTGAGCGGTTAAAAAAAATACTGGGACTGGGAAAAGCAGACATGGTACCCGGAGGAAAATATCATAATTTCAGTGATCTTTTAAGTCTTAAGGACCCAACCGGAAATGCGAAACTACATTTCGAATCGCAAAAAGCATTAC
Source organism: Ascidiimonas aurantiaca (assembly GCF_037646345.1). Taxonomy (NCBI): domain Bacteria; kingdom Pseudomonadati; phylum Bacteroidota; class Flavobacteriia; order Flavobacteriales; family Flavobacteriaceae; genus Ascidiimonas; species Ascidiimonas aurantiaca. Next base: position 431,656 of record NZ_JBBEWR010000001.1, read on the forward strand.
CACATCCCGTATTACAAAGAAATGAAGATTATTTTGAGCATATCAGAGAAAAAGACCAGATAGTACATTTTCCGTATCAGTCATTTGATATTTTACAGGGGTTTCTTGAGACTTGTGCCAGTGACCCTCAGGTAACTTCCATAAGTATCTCTTTATATCGTATTGCTAAAGAATCAGAGCTTACCAATGCCTTACTGCGGGCGTTACGCAACCGTAAGAGAGTTATGATCTTTATGGAAACCCAGGCGCGTTTTGATGAAGCTAATAATTACGAATGGGGCAAGCGATTTGAAAACGAAGGTGCCTTTGTGTATTATAGCATTCGTGGGCTCAAAGTGCATTCCAAAATACTCCAGGTTACGCGTAAAGAAGGCTCCGGGAGCAGAAAATATTCGTTTATCAGTACGGGGAACTTCAATGCAGAAACAGCCCGCATTTATACCGATCATGGCCTTTTCACAGCAAATCAGGCTATTAATTCTGATATCTCACTTGTTTTTGATTATCTGGAAGGCAACAGAGCCTCTGTTACCCCGGCTACCGTATTGGTATCCCCTTTTACTACCCGGGTTACTTTTGAGAACCTGATAGATCAGGAAATTACAAATGCCCGTAAAGGAAAGCCCAGTGGAATTACTGCGAAAATGAATGCGTTGGAAGACAAAAAGCTTATTGAACAACTGTATAAAGCTTCAGAAGCCGGCGTTCCGGTAAGATTGCTTGTAAGAGGCTTTTGCTGTTTGATATCGCAACGAAAAGGCCTGAGCGATCACATTAAAGTAACCAGTATTGTAGATCGCTATTTAGAACATGGCCGTATCTATATTTTTGAAAACGCCGGAAACCAAAAAATGTATATAGGTTCGGCTGACTGGATGCCTCGTAACCTGGACAAAAGAATTGAAGTGCTAGCTCCAATCCTGGATAAAGAAGTCTTTACAGAGCTATACCACCTTTTACAATTACAGCTAAATGATACTGTGAAAGCAAGACATATTGAGGAAGAACACAAAAATGAATATGTGAGATCTTCAGGTATAGGAACCCCACTCCGTTCCCAATATGCACAGTTTGATTACCTTACCTCTCTTCTATCAAAAAAAGCAAATAAGGTATATCGTTAACGGCATTTGCGTGGTATATTTGCAGTTTAATTTTTAAAAAGAATACTGTGATATCAATTACGGTTGCCGGAGTTCCGGAACATTTTAATTACCCGTGGCACATGGCTATCAAAGAGGGTGCTTTTCAGGATCGTGGTTTAGATGTACAATGGAAAGATGTACCCGAAGGCACAGGCCGTATGTGTGAAATGTTGAGAACCGGTGAAACCGATTTTGCTATTATACTTACAGAAGGTATTATAAAAGATATTGCCGCAGGCAACCCTTCCGGTATTGTTCAGGTATATGTAAAAACACCACTCATTTGGGGTATTCATGTGGCCGCTAACAGCCCATACAGATCTTTAGACTCCCTAAAGGGTACTGTTGCAGCTATAAGCCGGTATGGAAGCGGAAGTCATTTAATGTCCTTTGTAAATGCAAACCGTATGGGATGGAACACTCGTAACCTCAAGTTTAAAGTAGTAAATACACTTGAAGGTGGTGTTGAAGCGCTTTCTAAAGAAGAAGCGGCCTATTTTCTCTGGGAACACTATACTACTAAACCTTTGGTAGATGAGGGTACTTTTCGCAGATTAGGTGACTGCCCTACCCCCTGGCCCTGTTTTGTTATTGCAGTACGAAATACCTTTGTAGAGGAAAAGGCACCTATTGTAAAACATGTACTGGAAGTGATCAATACCTATACTGCCGATTTTAAACATATACCGGGTATAGCCAAAACATTGGCAAATAAATACAGACAACAACCGGAAGATGTGACCGACTGGCTGTCAAGGACTTCATGGGGAGATCAAAATTTAACCCCCGAAGAATTAAAAAAAGTACAGAGTTATTTGTTAGATCTGGATCTACTTTCAAAGTTATGGGAATCCCATAATTATATTACGGAATTATAATTCTTTATGATTTCTATAAACAGTTTTACGCTTAACCGATAAAGGGCTTACTTCATCGAGTATTTTTGAAGTTTCGGGTAGGTTTTCATTAGTTTTACTCCGCTATTAATCAATATACTTATACAAAAAATAGGTGCAGCGTTATTTATAACCTGCCCTTTTTTTTTACCATATAATTGAAGTATGACCATTACTTTCCAAAAAGCGGTTGCAAGCACTAAAATGCTTATTACCAAACCACAAGCCACGGTTGGCACTTAATGGAGAAGGGTGTCCTGAAGAGAGGACATGGTGTTTGCTTTTATCTACAATAGCTCCTTTTTTCTTGGCATATCCTCCCCAGAGCATAAAAACAATATTTTCTTTTTGAGATGACAGCAGTCTTATTACGGCATCGGTAAACTGTTCCCATCCTCTGTTTTGATGACTTCCGGCCTGATGCGCCCTTACGGTAAGCGTAGCGTTTAATAGCAGTACCCCCTGATCGGCCCATCTTTCCAGATTACCGCTTTTGGGGTAAGGTGTCCCCAGGTCCTGTTCTATTTCTTTGAAAATATTGATAAGTGACGGAGGGTGTGGTACACCGGTGTTCACAGAAAAACAAAGTCCGTTGGCCTGGCCGGGGCCGTGGTATGGGTCCTGACCTATAATAACCACTTTTACATCATCAAAGCTGCAATGATCAAAAGCTGCAAAAATCCGATTACCACGGGGATAACAGGTGTGTTGGGTATATTCATTTTTTACAAAATCAACCAGTTGTTTGAAATACGGTAAAGAAAATTCACTTTCCAGGTGTTGCTTCCAGCTGTTATGTATATGTACGTTCATATAAAAGCACTATTTTTGCCAGGCTCAAAAGTAGCATTTCTTATGGCAATGCACAAAATACATGACAAAACCTTACAAGACCTGGAAATGGCCACTGTTTTACAACAACTGGCTGAACGCTGTCATACCGAAACCGGCTCTGAAATGGCATTGGCAACGGTTCCTTTTACCCATAAAGAAGAAATGCTCACCGCACTTAAACAAACCTCGGAGTATGTATCGTCTTTTGACAATAATAACCGCATTCCCAATCATTCGTTTGACAGGGTTGATAATGAGGTAAGCCTTCTCAAAATAGAAAACACACAAATAGAGCTCAAAGGGTTTCGAAAAATAGGTGCTATGTCTGCCACAGTGAATACCCACCTTACTTTTTTTAAAAAGTTTAAAGAGTATTATCCAACCCTACATGAAACGGCTGATACTATACTTTTTACAAAAGATATTATTGAGGCAATTGACGGTGTAATCGATCGTTTTGGTGAAGTAAAAGACGATGCCAGCGATGCGCTGTTACAGATTAGACGGAGTATGCATCAGGTAAAGTTAAAGATCAACGAGAGTTTTGGCAGGGCCTTAAACACTTATGTGAATGCGGGCTTTCTGGACGATATTCGGGAGAGTGTGGTAGATAACAGAAGAGTTCTTGCGGTAAAGGCCATGTACCGGCGAAAAGTGAAAGGTACCGTGCTGGGGAGCTCTAAAACCGGGAGTATTGCCTACATAGAACCAGAAGTAACACATACCTCCACCCGGGAGTTGAGCCAGTTAGAATATGATGAAAAAGAAGAAATAAATCGCATTTTAAAAGAGTTAACCAATTTTTTGCGCCCCTATACTGTCTTGATACAGTCGTATCAGGAGTTTTTAACACTCATTGACGTCGTAGCGGCTAAAGCAGGATATGCCATAGAGCTAAACGCCTGTTTGCCTGAGATTACAGATGACCAAAATGTGTATCTAAAAGATGCTTATCATCCGTTGTTATATCTTTCTAATAAAAAAGAAGGGCATACTACCTGGCCCCAAACCATTAATTTACACAAAGAACAGCGTATTATTGTGATCTCCGGGCCAAACGCCGGAGGAAAAAGCATTACGCTTAAAACGGTGGGGCTCCTTCAATTAATGCTGCAAAGCGGAATGCTGGTGCCTGTGCATCCACGTAGTAAAATGAGTATTTTTGATCGTATTCTTACCGATATTGGTGATAACCAATCTATAGAGAACCATTTAAGCACTTACAGTTACCGCTTAAAGAACATGAATTACTTTTTGCGTAAGTGCAATGCGAAAACCCTTTTCCTTATTGATGAATTTGGTACGGGAAGTGATCCGGAACTGGGCGGGGCACTGGCAGAGACCTTTCTTGAAGAGTTCTATCACAGAGAGGCTTTTGGTATAATCACGACACATTATGCCAATCTTAAAATACTGGCTAATGAACTGCCGTATGCCGTAAATGCCAATATGATGTTTGATCGTAAAACACTGGAACCTGCCTTTAAACTTATACTTGGCGAGGCCGGTAGCTCTTTTACTTTTGAAGTGGCACAAAAAAACGGGATCCCTTACGGGCTCATTAACCGTGCGAAGAAAAAAATTGAGCGGGGTAAAGTACGCTTTGATGCTACCATTGCCAAACTGCAGAAGGAGCGTACTAAAATGGAAAAAACCTCATCAGCCCTTAAGGATGAAGAAACAAAGGCCCGGGAAGAGGCCCGGCGCTTAGAGGAGCTTAATACAAGGGTAAAAAGTAAACTGGAGAACTATCAGGAACTTTACGATCACAACCAGCGAATGATCTATTTAGGCAATAAGATCAATACTCTGGCCGAGAATTACTTTTACCACAAAAAGAAACGACCTCTCATTTCAGAATTTCTGCGTATCGTGGAAACTGAGAATGCCAAGCGCAAAAAGAAAACAACTACCGAGAAAAAGGCAGAGAAGGAGAAAAAGATTCAAGTAGAAAAAGAGGTAGTGAAAGAGGTAGTAGCGATACGAAAGAAAAAGGAACAGGAGAAGAAAAAAGAAGAAAAGACTAAAAAGGAAGCACCCAAAGTAGCTCTGAAGCCCGGTGACAGGGTACGTATGCTCGATGGAAAAGCAATAGGTACCATTGATGTAATTGAGAAAAAGAAAGCAGTAGTAAATTACGGTCTTTTTATTACCAATGTAAGTCTGGATCAACTGGAACTGGTAGAAAGAAAATAATAAATAAACTATTCACCCCTTTAATTGTGTTTTAACGATTAATCTTGATTTATGTCGTATTTTTGTAATTGATATGGAACTGGAACCTGGAAAAAAACTTATTCTTTTTGATGGCGTTTGCAACCTTTGCAATGGCGCTGTATTGTTTGTAATAAAACGAGATAAAAAAGATGTTTTTCGCTTTGCTTCTCTGCAAAGTGATTTGGCCCGTAAGCTTATTAAAGAAAGGGGCATTGATACTGCTACTACAGATTCTATTATTTTAATTGAACCGGGAGTAGCTTATTACACCCGCTCTACAGCTGCTCTGGAGATAGCAAAAGAGTTTGGGGGTATCTGGAATTTATTGCGCCCGTTTCACTATATCTTTCCAACCGGGTTGCGAGATGCCCTGTATGATTTTGTGGCGAGAAACCGCTATCGGTGGTTTGGTAAGAAGGATAGCTGTATGATACCTACTCCTGAATTAAAAGCGCGTTTTGTGGATTAAGGGTCCCCATATTACAATAAGGCATTTTTTTCTTATTGTTCACCCTTCGGATAATAATCATCCCATTCTTTTACCTTAGGTTCTCCCAGTTTGTTTACTGATTTAGCAACCATCATCGAAACCGCTGCATCCCCTGTTACATTTACAGTGGTCCGGCACATATCCAAAGGCCTATCTACTGCAAAAATCAGGGCAAGGCCTGCTTCGGGTATTCCGGCCTGTGCCAGAACAATTACCAGCATTACCATACCGGCTCCGGGAACTGCAGCAGAACCTATAGAAGCCAGTGTAGCGGTAGCAATAATTCCCAATTGGGTACTAAAACTAAGGTCCATACCAAAAGCCTGTGCGATAAAAACGGCAGCAACTGCCTGGTAAAGGCTGGTACCATCCATATTAATGGTGGCCCCAATAGGTAAAACAAAACTGGCAACTTCGTCATCAACGCCCAGGTGTTCCTCCACACGTTCCATAGTAACCGGTAAAGTGGCGGCGCTGGAACTGGTAGAAAAAGCAAGTAATTGTGCGGGAACAATACCATTTAGGAAAAAAAGTGGTTTTTTCTTGGTAAATACCCATACGAGGGTTGTATAGACCAGCAGCATTAGCAAGAGTCCCAGCAGTACGCAGAGCGCATACCAAAAAAGGGCTATAAAAAGGTCCGTACTAGGCGCTTCGGCCACTAAAGCTGCCAATAACGCAAAAACGCCATAGGGTGCAGCCAGCATAATAAGGTCTATAAGTTTTAGGATCACCTCGTTAAACCCGTCAAAAAATGCCTTTACGGGAGCCGATTTTTGATCTGGAATTAAAATAAGGCCAATACCAAAGAAAATGGCAAATACAATTACCTGTAACATGTTGCCATTATCGGTAGCTGCATTAAAGATATTACTGGGTACCAGATCTTCCAAAGCTTTGAGCGGACCAGCCTCTTTTTGCTTTTCAGCCTGTGATATCCTTGTGCCGGCATCTCCTCCATAACTGGCCATTAACTCATTTCTTGTCTCTTCTAAGATAGACTCTCCGGGTTTTATAACATTAACGATCGTAAGGCCAATAGATACCGCAATAATGGTGGTAGCAATATACGTGAGTATAGTACGGCCTCCCATTTTAGACAACTTGGATATGTCTCTAAGATCTGATACACCTTTTATAAGTGAGGCCAGAATAAGAGGTACTGCAATGAGTTTAAGGGCATTTATAAAAATGGTGCCAAAAGGTTTGATCCAGTCGGTTATGAATTTAGGTCCCCATGAAAACTGAACAAGTGTGAATGCAAAGACAACCCCTGCAACCATACCCAATAAAATTTGCCAGTGTAATGCTATTTTTTTCATGTATTGTTAATTAACAAAGCGTTCTAAATGGCTTTTATGAAAGTTTGGTGATTTGATTTAACAAATAATAATCGGCAAGTACCAGTGCGGTCATAGCCTCTACTATAGGCACGGCACGGGGCACTACGCAGGGGTCATGCCTTCCTTTCCCCTTCATGGTTACTTCTTCTCCTTTTTGGTTTATGGTAGGTTGTGCCTGAATAATGGTTGCAACGGGTTTAAAGGCTACTTTAAAATAAATATCCATACCATTACTTATGCCTCCCTGGATGCCACCGGAATAATTGGTTTGGGTACTGCCATCGGCATGATATCGGTCGTTATGAACACTCCCTCGCATGGTTGCTCCATAAAATCCGCTACCGTATTCAAAACCTTTTACGGCATTAATAGAGAGCATAGCTTTGCCTAACTCGGCGTGTAATTTATCAAAAACAGGTTCTCCAAGACCCACAGGTACATTGCGTACTACGCAGGAAACGACCCCACCTATGGTATCCCCTTCTTTACGTACTTTCCTTATAAGTGTTTCCATTTGTGCTGCGGTAGCCGCATCAGGACAGCGTACGGGGTTGTTTTCAGTACTGTCGAGGTCCAGTTCCTGATATGGAACGGTAAGCGAAAGATCTCCTACGGCAGAGACGTAGGCGTTAATACGAATATCTGATAATAACTGTCTTGCAATGGCTCCCGCAACGACCCGTGAAGCGGTTTCTCTTGCAGAACTGCGTCCACCGCCGCGATAGTCTCTAAAGCCGTATTTTTTATCATATACAAAATCGGCATGGCTGGGGCGGTAACGGTCCTTGATATGAGAGTAGTCTTTAGACCGTTGGTCTTCATTGTAAATTACAAAACCAATAGGCGTACCAGTAGTTTTACCTTCAAAGAGGCCACTTAAAAACCGAACGGTATCACTTTCTTTTCTCTGGGTAACAATGGCAGATTGTCCCGGTTTTCTTCGGTCCAGTTCTTTTTGTATGGCATCCATATCCAGCAACAGCCCCGCAGGACAACCATCTATGATACCACCTATGGCCGCCCCATGCGATTCTCCAAATGTAGTGAGTTTAAAAAGGTTTCCGAAAGAGTTTCCGGCCATAGTTTGCTCCTTTGCAACAAATGTAATTTTTAAATCAGAGAAACAAAAATTAAATACGGATAATAATAAGTTAATACACGGCAGGTTTAATGATAATTATTTAACAATATTCTTATATAGAATTAATTGCGTTTTAATGTTGTAGTAATAAGATACTGTTTCCTTTGCAGGAAATAACTCCTTCAATTGAGAAAACGAAAAGTAGAAACGGTAGTTATATCTGATGTGCATTTGGGAACCTATGGTTGCCATGCGGGTGAACTTTTGTCTTATCTTAACAGTATTCAGCCGGAAAAATTAATTATGAACGGTGATATAATAGATATCTGGCAATTTCGAAAGCGTTATTTTCCTAAAGCTCATTTACAGGTTATCAAAAAGATCATAGATATGTCCACTGCAGGGACGGAGGTTTTTTATATAACCGGAAACCACGATGAAATGCTCCGCAAATTCAGTGATGTAAGTATGGGTAACATACATATCCTTGATAAACTGGTGCTAAATATGGACGGAAAAAAGGCCTGGATATTTCACGGCGATGTTTTTGATGCTTCTATTCAGCATACCAAGTGGATTGCCAAACTGGGTGGATGGGGGTATGATTTCCTTATTGTACTTAATCGCATCATTAACTGGGTGCTCATAAAAATGGGACGGGAAAAGTATTCCTTGTCAAAAAAAATCAAGAATAGTGTAAAAAAAGCAATTAAGTATGTCAATGATTTTGAAAAGGTAGCTGCAGACCTCGCTATTGAAAATGGATATAAATACGTGGTATGCGGACATATTCACCAACCGCAAATGGTACGAAAAGTAAATAAAAACGGTATATGTCTGTACCTGAACAGTGGGGATTGGGTAGAAAACCTGACTTCTTTAGAATATCACAATAAGCGCTGGGAACTTTATCACTTTAACGAAGATAAATTGAGTCCGTTTTACAGCGATGAGGATATTAAAACCATGACCTATAAAGAATTGCTGGCGGCCATCACTATTACCGGCAAAAAATAACGTTTACTTTAAGGCTTCTTTAAAAATAGAGATGGGATGATGCGCTTTCTTACCCGTACCGTCAAACACCTGATGTCTGCAACTGGTACCATTGGCCGCGATGATGGTGTTTTCGGCAGCATTCTTTACTGCGGGGAATAAAGTTAAAGCTCCCACCTTCATACTCACTTCATAATGTTCCTGTTCATAACCAAAAGACCCGGCCATTCCGCAGCAGCCGGAAGGTATAATAGTTACCCGATAGTTTTCCGGAATATTGAGCATGGTAAATGTGCATTTCTGATTGGATAGTGCTTTTTGATGGCAATGTCCGTGTATTTTTATGGTGCGTTTTTCCTGTGTAAAGGCATGAGATGTAATAGCGCCGTTTTCAATTTCTGATGCCAGGAATTCTTCAATTAAAAAGCTGTTTTTTGAAATATACTGAGCGGTATCGATATCGTTAACCATTCTCACATATTCGTCCCGAAAAGACAAGATAGCAGAAGGTTCCAGACCCAGAAACACTTTGCCGGGAATCATTACTTTTTTAAGGGCTTTGATATTGGTATTGGCAAGTAAGTGTGCTTCTTTTAAAAAACCCTTCGATAAAAAGGTACGTCCGCTTTCTCCATAAAACAGAGATACTTTATAACCTAACCTGCACAACACCTCTATAGCATCTACCCCAATTTGTGTATCCATATACCGGGTAAATTCATCAATAAAAAGAATGACTTCTTTTTTAGAAGAGGATGTATTTTTATACTGGTTTAGAACCTGGTCAAAGTTAACCTTATGAACTTCAGGCAAACTGCGTTGCGGATGTACCCCCAGTGTTTTTTTAATAATTGCAGAGAGAAAGGGAGTTTTGTACACGCGGTTGGTCAATGCGGGTACTTTTGCCGCCAGGGCGTTCAATTTGGTGTTATGGGCAAAAACACGATCTCTAAAACGTGTGCCGTTTGCCTGCTGGTACTGGTATAAGAACTCTGCTTTAAGTGTAGCGATATCTACGTTGCTTGGACATTCACTGCTACAGGCTTTGCAGCTAAGGCAAAGGTCAAAAACTTCTTTTAGTTCTTTATGGTCAAACTTATTGGGTTTTTGTGATTGGGTCAAGAACTCACGAAGAGCATTCGCTCTGGCTCTGGTGGTGTCTTTTTCGTTCTTGGTAGCATGATAACTGGGGCACATAGCTCCTTTAGAGAGGTGGGTTTTACGACAATCGCCGCTTCCGTTGCACTTCTCGGCAGCCCTTAAGATGCCCTCCGAATCAGAAAAATCAAAAAAAGTAGTGATCTCAGGCTCTTTTCTTTCCGTTTTGTACCTCAGATCTTTGTCCATAGGATACGCATCTACTATTTTTCCGGGGTTGAAAATTCCCTTGGGGTCAAAACATTGTTTTATGGCTTTGAGAATATGGTAGTTTTCCTTTCCAACCATAAATTCTATAAACTCCCCTCTTACAACCCCGTCTCCATGTTCTCCGCTTAAAGAGCCTTTATATTTTTTTACCAGGCGGGCTACATCTTCTGTTATTTTTCTAAAAAGTTTTACATCTTTTTCTTTTTTAAGGTCTAAAATAGGCCGTAAATGCAATTCTCCGGCTCCGGCATGAGCATAGTACACTGCTTTTTGTCCGTAGGTGGTCATAAGTGCCGTAAACTCTTCAATGTAGGGAGCCAGATCGTCCAGAGCCACTGCCGTATCTTCTATACAGGCTACAGCCTTTTTATCACCCACCATATTCCCTAACAACCCCAGGCCTGCTTTTCGAAGCTCAAGTGCTTTACCTATATCTTCCCGGTACAGAGAAGGCATGGCATAACACAATTGTGAAGCTTCCAGTGTTTTTAGCAAAGCCTGCCTGCGATGCTCTAAAATCTCTTCATCTTTATCATGAAGTTCAAGCATAAGTACCCCTTGCGGATCACCTTCTATAAAAAAACGATTGGGTTGTTGTGATTTATTATTTTTGGTACAGTCCAGAATTACTTTATCCATCAACTCACAGGTAGCCAGGTCGTGTTGCATACTTGGCACAACTGCTTTACAGGCCTTCTCAATACTTTCAAAGTGCGCTGCGATCATAACTTTATAAGGAGGTGGCAATATATCCAATTGCAATTTGATACGAGTAGTAAAGGCCAGGGTGCCTTCACTACCGCTAAGGAGTTTGCACATATTAAAAGGAACCCCGCCTGCCGTAAAGGGATCCATTTTTATGAGCTCGTCTATGGCATATCCTGTATTTCGGCGATGGATCTCCGGTTTGGGATATTCTTCTAAAATACCTGCTTGTACTTTTGCCGGTGACAGAAGCGATACTATATTTCTGTAGATAGTACCCTCCAGTGTTTCCAATTGAGTTTTGCCATTGAATTCTTCAGAAGTAAGTTCTTTAAAAGTCACTTCTGAGCCATCGCTGAGCAATACATCCATTTCCAGTACTTTATCGCGGGTCACACCATATTGAATGGAGGTAGTTCCACTGGAGTTGTTGCCCGTCATCCCTCCTATCATACAACGGTTAGAAGTAGAAGTATTAGGGCCAAAAAAAAGACCATGGGGTTCCAGGTAAAGATTGAGTTCATCACGAATAACTCCGGGTTCTACAGTTACTGTTTTTTCCCGGGTATCTACCTCAAGTATTTTGGTAAAATATCTTGATACATCTACCACTATCCCCTCTCCTACACATTGGCCTGCAAGCGATGTACCGGCAGTTCGCGGTATAATACCCAAACTGTGTTTGTTTGCAAAATGAATAATTTTTATAAGGTCGCTTTTATTCCTGGGAAAACATACCGCCTGCGGTGTTTTTCTATACACAGAGGCGTCTGTTGCATACAGTGCTTTGTGTAATGTATCAGTAAAAAGATCCCCTTTCAGTTCTCTCTCAAGAGAATCGAATAAAAATTTTGAAGACATTTTGGACTTTTTTGTAAAAATAGCAATTATATTTGCTGATGAACGTTATTACATAATAAACAATCGATTTTATGAAAAAACTATTCTTTTCGACGTTATTTGTTGTTTTTTGTGCTTTTGCTGTAAATTCACAGCAAATTTCGAAAAATGCATTAGGACTGCGCCTAGGTGACAGTGACGGTTTTGGAGCCGAAATATCGTATCAGCGAGGGTTAACCGATAACAACCGACTTGAGTTTGGTCTTGGCTGGAGGGATAATGAAGATTTTAATGCTTTTCGTCTTACAGGTCTTTACCAGTGGGTATTTCCGTTGGATGGTAACTTCAACTGGTATGTAGGTGCCGGTGGTGGTTTGGGAAGTGTTGATTTTGACGATGATTTCCCGGGAGATGATGACAGTGATTTCTTTGCCTTTGTGGCAGGAGATATTGGTATTGAATACAATTTCGATATACCGTTACTTATTTCACTTGATTTCAGACCGGAAATAGGTTTTAACGATTACAACGACGACCTTGATTTTGATATTGCTCTTGGATTGCGATATCAATTCTAACAGTTTATAAATCAGTAAAAAGGAGGCTTTTACAAAGCCTCCTTTTGTTTTGTTAAAACCTTATGGCTGTCCGGCACAAATAGTTAACTTTGCAAACCATAAAAAAGAGTTAAACCGAAATGAAAAAAATTATTATCCCTTTACTTGCTATAGCCGTTATAACCGGTTGTAACCGTTTAAAAGAAAATGAATACAAGTTAACCGTAAAGATTGACGGTATTGAAAATGGTAAAAAGGTTTTAGTAAAAAAAGCGAATGAAGAGAACCTTCCGGTAGATGTAGATAGTACTCAGGTCATGGATGGAACATTTGTTTTACAAAATTTTATTGAAGCGCCGGAAATGCACTATATATTTATTGAAGGTGTTAAGGGAAATCTGGGCTATATAGCAGAACCCGGTACCATTACCGTTACTGCTTATAAAGATAGTATATCCAAATCCGTACTGAAAGGAACACCTTCTAATGATGATTTTAATCGATTTATAGTAGAATCCAGAAAAATAAGCAATAAAATTACAGCGGTGAGAGAACAATTCACCGAAGCTACCAAAACGGGAGATACTGTAACCATAAATATGTTACGTGAAACCTATGCCGAACTTATGACCGAGGCCGGTGAATACGAAAAAAACTTTATAAAAGACAATCCCGATTCTTTTGTTTCACTTATCATTCTTGAGCGTCTCCTGCTAATGAATGCTACACCCATTGAGGAAATAAAAAAAATGTTTGACGCCTTTACAGAAGAGCTTAAAAACAGTGTAAAAGGAAAGAAAATTTCAGAGCAACTGTCGCAGCTTAACAAAACATCTGTAGGATCTACAGCTCCTGACTTTGAAGGGCCTACCCCCGAAGGAGAAACACTGGCGCTTAATGAAGTAAAAGGAAAAGTAACTATAATAGATTTTTGGGCCGCATGGTGCAAGCCCTGTAGAGTAGAAAACCCGAGAGTGGTAGAAATGTACAACAAATATCACGAAAAAGGACTTTCTATTGTAGGAGTGTCACTGGACAGAAGCGGAGACGACTGGAAAAAAGCCATCGCTGATGACGGGCTCACCTGGAACCACGTGTCCCACTTACAATACTGGCAGGACCCTATTGCCCGTATGTACAATGTTCGTGCTATACCCGCCACTTTTATTCTTGATAAGGACGGTAAAATTGTAGCCAGAGACCTCAGAGGTGCCGATCTTGAAGCCAAAGTAGCTGAAATGCTGGGTGAGTAAACCAAATAAGATACATACATATTTCAAGAAGCCGTCTCATTTGGTTAATGAGGCGGTTTTTTTTATTGCCCTGCCTTACAAATAATTAGAAAAAATGCATAAAATTTTTATGTGTTTTTTGTTGAAGGGATATTCAGGAATCCTATATTTGCACGGTTTTAAATTTAAAGACCCGGTTACCGAATGTTGGGGAGATACTCAAGCGGCCAACGAGGACAGACTGTAAATCTGTTGGTTTTTACCTTCGCAGGTTCGAATCCTGCTCTCCCCACTTTCTCACTATGGCATTCTCTCTCCTAATAGAAGGTTATTATAAAAATTAGTGTTAATAAAAAACGCATGGAGTTCTCCATGCGTTTTTTATAATGGATGTTTTTATCAGGTTTATTTTAACTCAAATACTACCGATACAGTACTTTTTATTTCGATCTCCCCTACTGCAATAGTTTCCATGTTCCCCATGTTTGCAGCGCTTTCATCGGCTGCCATTGCCATTTTGTACATAGGCATGGGTGGTTGAGGTAAAACGCCAGATTCCATTATTGTAATGGCCTTTCCAATTTGCTGGTTCACTGCAGATGCATATTCAGTAGCCTTAAATTTCGCATTTTTCATAGCTTTTACTCTGGCTTCTGATTTTAATGCTTCCATTTTAGAAGTTTTAAACTGTACTCCGTCAATACGATTAACCCCCGCTTCCAGTAATCCTAACATAAGCGGTTCATACTTTGCCAGGTCTCTTAGACGAATACTTAAGGTTTGATTAGCCACATAATTGGTCGTTTTTTTGTTGTAGTCATAATTCTTATTCAGATTAATACGTTCGGTGAGTACATCCTTTTTGTCAATTTTCATTTTTTTACAAAAAGCCAGAATATCATTAATAGCCTGGTCGTTCAGGCTTTTGATCTCAGCTACATTTTTCCCGATGTTTTCAACACGAACCTGAATTACCACTTCGTCGGGAATTACTTTTACAACCGCCTTTCCGGTTACCGAAACCGTATTTTGTAAAGGCGAAGTTTGTGCATTGCTGTTCATACTCATGATTAGCACAGTTAAGATTAAAATTACATTTTTCATCATTGTATAATTGTTTTTGAATATCTCGTTCCAATAGCCATGCCAAACTAAATTTTCCCGGTTTTTTCAAGAACAAAAAGTATAAGAATGGGAATAGCTAACAACACGACCATAAACGGTTCTCTGGTAATTAGTGAAGGCAAAAAAATGAGGGTGGTCACATATCCGCCAACAGCTCCGCCAAAATGGGCTGTATGCCCTATATTACCAAAGCGTTTTTTCATTCCGTAAATAGAATATAACAAATAGCCAATACCAAAAACATATGCGGGAATAGGTATGGGAATAAAAAACAGGAATAACTTCATTCCGGGTTGCAGGAGAATGGCCGAATACAAAATACCCGTAACCGCCCCACTGGCACCTACTGCACTGTAATGATATTCATCTTTGTGAAAAAAAAGAGCCAGTAAACTCCCCGCCAGTAAACTAACAATATAAATAATAAGAAATTTAGGCTGGCCGAAATTGAAAATCACAACATCTGCAAAAAAATACAATGTAAGCATATTGAAAAAGAGATGTGTAAAATCTACATGCAAAAACCCCGAAGTAAGCATACGCAATTGTTCCCCCCGCCTGATACTGCCAATGTGAAACTTGTATTTTTCAAAGAACGAAAAGTCGTTAAAACCTTTTATAGAGATCAATATATTGGCGGTAATTATAACAATGGTAACAAGACTTAAATTCATCATAAACTATATACGCTTTCGATTCAAATATAGCTATATTTACCCAAATTTTCACTGTATGCAACTGCTTGTTTATATACTGGGATATCCCATATTATGGTTCATTTCTGTATTGCCTTTCTCCTTGTTTTATAAGGTGTCTGATATGGTGTGTTTTTTAGTTTACCGGGTTTTGGGATATCGTAAAAAAGTAGTGAGGCAAAATCTGGAGTTGTCTTTTCCTGATAAATCGTCTGATGAATTAGATATCATTGAAAAAAAATTCTACACACATATGTGCGACCTTTTTCTGGAAATGATCAAATCGCTAAGTCTTTCAAAAGAAGAAATGCAAAGGCGGTTTGCCTTTACTAATCTTGAGATCATTAAAAAGTTTGAAAATGAGAACCGCAGTGTAATACTGGTTTGCGGACATTATGCCAGTTATGAATGGATGATGTCTTTAGGCTATCACATAAAACACCAGGGTTTTGGAATTTATATGCCATTGGCTAACAAATATTTTGATAAGCTGGTACAAAAAATAAGAACACGCCATGGAGCCAAACTTATAGCTAGACGAGGATCGATTAAAACTATTCACGAACACTATAAAAAGGGATATCTTTGTATGTATGGACTGGCAAGTGATCAATCTCCCAGTTCGAAAAGAGCGCTTTACTGGCGGAGTTTTATGGGCGTAAAAGTACCTGTGTTTACCGGCGCCGAAACCCTGGCAAAAGAACTGGATTACCCTGTGGTTTTTCTCGATATTCAAAAAGTAAAACGCGGATTTTACGAAACTACCTTTAGAACGATCACAGAACATCCCAGAGATATTCCCGATTACGGTATTACCGATCAATTTACAGAAATGCTCGAAGGCCAGATACGTGAAAAACCCGAGTATTATTTATGGACCCATAAGCGTTTTAAGCACCGTAACAAAACTCCTATACCGGAAGCTACTGTTTCCGAAGCATAAAAAGCCTAGATACCTGCTATCACTTTGATCTCTTTAATTACCTTATCAGCCAGTTGGTCTGCATCTTTCTGACTGCTGGCTTCGGTATAGATGCGAATAATGGGTTCTGTGTTCGATTTTCTTAAATGTATCCAGCTATCCGGAAGATCTATTTTTACGCCATCTGCCGTAGATACTTCATGATCTGAATAGCGTTCCTCCATTTTGTAAAGAATAGCATCAACATCCAGTTCCGGAGTAAGAGCTATTTTCTTTTTGCTCATAAAATAAGAAGGATATGTATTTCGTAAAGCTTTGGCCGATAGTCCTCTTTCTGCCATATGAGTAAGGAACAAAGCCGTACCCACTAAAGCATCGCGCCCATAATGTGATTCAGGATAAATAATTCCTCCATTCCCTTCACCACCGATCACCGCATTATTTTTTTTCATAAGGGCAACCACGTTCACCTCGCCTACTGCACTCGCCTCATAATGGCCGTTATGAAAACGGGTAACATCCCGCAGGGCTCGCGAAGATGAAAGATTAGAAACCGTATTCCCGGGGGTTTTCGAAAGTACATAATCTGCACAGGCTACCAGGGTATATTCTTCTCCAAACATATCGCCGTCTTCGCATATAAACGCCAAACGGTCCACATCGGGATCTACTACAATACCCAAATCAGCCTTTTCTTTTACTACCAGTTCAGATATATCGGTTAAATGCTCTTTCAGAGGCTCCGGATTATGAGGAAAATGTCCGTTAGGCTCGCAATACAACTCCACAACTTCTACTCCCATTTCTTTAAGTAGTTTGGGAATGACTATCCCTCCTGATGAGTTTACGCCATCTACCACTACTTTAAAACCGGCACTTTTTACTTTTTCCACATTTACTAAAGGAAGCTGTAATACTTCATCTATATGTATATCCATATACGCCGTATTTTCAACTATCTGTCCCAGATGATCTACCTCTGCAAATACAAAATCTTCGGCCTCGGCAATTCTTAAAATTTCTTTTCCGTCATCACCACTCAGAAACTCTCCTTTTTCATTCAGTAATTTCAATGCGTTCCACTGTTTGGGATTGTGGCTGGCTGTGAGTATAATACCACCATCTGCTTTTTCAAGAGGAACGGCAACCTCTACTGTGGGCGTAGTAGATAGCCCCAGGTTCACCACATCAATACCGAGCCCGCAAAGCGTAGAGATCACCAGCTTTTCTATCATTTCACCAGAAATCCTGGCATCTCGGCCTATAACTACTGTAAGACGGTCTTTTTTAGTATGGTTTTTAAGCCACATCCCATAAGCTGCTGCAAACTTAACAGCATCTATAGGCGTAAGGTTCTCTCCGGGCTTGCCACCTATGGTTCCTCTGATTCCTGAAATAGATTTTATTAGGGTCATAACTGCATTTTTAGACAGGCAAATATACAATTTAAAAAACGTGAATAATTTTCATTCTAATTTGTAAATTGGGCCAATGAATTTTCTGGCGCACATTTACCTTTCCGGAGAAGATGATATGGTGAGAATAGGCAATTTTGCTGCCGATGGCATACGGGGTAATCGCTATAAAACATATCCTGAAAATATGCAAAAAGGTATTTTACTTCACCGTGCCATAGACACCTATACTGATGCGCACCCTATAGTGCGCCAAAGTACCCGCAGACTGCATATGGGGTACAGCCATTACAGTTCAGTGGTAATCGATATTTTTTACGACCATTTTCTTGCCAAAAACTGGCAGGTATATGCAGGCCTACCACTTCCGGATTACGCAGAGAACTTTTACCATGTACTGAACAGGTACTGGACGCTTTTACCGGAGCGTACACAATATCTGGCACCTTTTATGATACGTGATAACTGGCTGGTAGCCTATGCTTCCATGAAAGGAATTGCCAAAGTTTTACATCAAATGAACCGTCGTACCCGTTTTCCTTCTAAAATAAATTATGCCGTTTTAGACCTTGACGAGTATTACGAAGAGTTTGAAGATGAATTTAACCTCTTTTTTCCCGAACTGATACAGTATTCACAGCAAAAACTACAATTTTTATGAAAATGCGACCCCTTCTTCTGTGTTTCCTTTTGTTTCTTTCCTGCCGTATGGAGCGTAAAGCCGCCACACCTACAGGTACAGTTGCCCAAAACGCTATGGTAGTGGCCGCACGTGAAGAAGCATCACGTATTGGTCTTGAAGTACTGAAAAACGGAGGAAATGCCTTTGATGCTATGGTGGCGACCGAGCTGGCACTGGTGGTAACATTTCCTTTTGCCGGTAATCTGGGAGGTGGAGGCTTTATGGTGTACCGAACGGCTGACGGACAAACCGGAGGGCTTGATTACAGAGAAAAAGCCCCTCTGGCGGCCCATAAAGATATGTATCTGGATTCTCTGGGCAATGTTATACCCGGTAAAAGTGTTATTGGGGCCACCGCAGTAGGTGTCCCGGGTACAGTAGCCGGTATTTTTGAGTGTCATCGCAAGTTTGGTACCGTTCCTATAGAAAAACTTATACAGCCTGTAATAGAGCTGGCACGTAAAGGTGCCGTAGTTACTAAAAATCAGGAAAAACGAATAGCACACTACCGGGATCTTATAGTAGAAGTGAATGGAGACAGTACCCTTTTTGCATTTCCGTTCAAAGAGGGTGACACCATAAAACACATTGCATTGGCCAATACCCTGAAACGTATTCAGGAAAATGGCAGAGATGAGTTTTACAAAGGAGAAACCGCACAGGAAATTGCCCGATTTGTACAGCAAGAGGGCGGGTATATTACTGTGGAAGATCTGGCCCAATACGAAGCCAAGTGGCGTACACCGGTTGTGTTTACCTATAAAGACATCAAAGTTATTTCCATGAGTCCGCCCTCGAGCGGAGGAGTTACCTTAGCACAGATCATGGGAATGATAGAACCTTATAACCTTAAAAAACTCAGACACAATACCACCAAAACCATACAGGTAATTACCGAAGCAGAGCGAAGAGCCTATGCCGACCGTAATTACTTTCTGGGCGATCCTGATTTTGTAAGTATTCCTCAGGAACAGCTTATTTCTAACGAATATCTCAGTGCAAGGATGTCTGATTTTAGTTTTGAGAGCGCTACCCCTTCTTCAAAAGTGGGTCATGGAGAGGTGGAAGTTATGGAGAGTAATGAAACCACTCATTACTCTATTGTAGATAGTTATGGCAACGCGGTAGCAGTGACCACCACCCTTAATGGCGCTTACGGATCTAAACTGTACAGTGATAAGCTCGGTTTTTTCTTTAACAATGAAATGGATGATTTTAGTGCCAAACCCGGAGTTCCCAATATGTTTGGCCTTATAGGGGCCGAAGCTAACAGCATTGCTCCCGGGAAACGCATGCTGAGCTCTATGACACCCACCATAGTGGAAAAGGATGATAATTTATGGATGGTACTGGGTACCCCCGGAGGTTCTACCATTATCACATCAGTTTTACAAACCATACTCAACGTATATGAATTTGATATGAGTATGCAGGAAGCCGTAGCGGCCCCCAGGTTTCACCACCAATGGATGCCCGATGTAGTAACTTTTGAACCCAAAGGATTTTCACCACTGTTGTTAGACAGCTTACGGCAGAAGGGGTACCTTATAAATGAAGATAACAGCCCTATTATGGGAAAGGTAGATGCCATTCTGGTATGGCCTGACGGCATACTGGAAGGCGGTGCAGACCCCCGAGGTGATGACAGGGCCATTGGTTTTTAAAAAAATAGTTAAATGTCAAAAGAATACGATGTAATTGTTTTAACAGATCGCCGTTATGTAAATCCTGCACAACCGGGGGCCTATGAAAAAAATATCCTGCTGGAAGACCAACTGGTAACCGATGCTTTAAAAAAACGGGGGCTCAAAGTGAAACGTCTTTCATGGGACGATCCTGCATTCGACTGGTCCTCTGCCGCATCAGTACTTTTTCGAACTACGTGGGATTATTTTGACCGTTTTGATGAATTTTCAAAATGGCTCGACCGCATTAGTACAGAGACCACTCTTTTTAATTCAGAAAAACTCATCCGCTGGAACCAGGATAAACACTATTTAAACGACCTTTCAACCAAAGGTACCCATACCCCTGCTACCCTGTTTCTTAAAAAAGGAACACAGGGTGACCTTAGTGCCCATATTAAAAATACCGGTTGGTATGATGCCATATTAAAGCCTTGTGTATCCGGTTCGGCAAGACATACCTATCGGGTTACTCCCGAGAATGTTCAAAGCTATGAAAAAGTATTTTCAGAGTTGATCTCTCAGGAATCTATGATGTTGCAACCCTTTCAGAAAAACATAGTAGAACAGGGAGAGATGTCCCTTATGATCTTTAATGGGGAATATACCCATGCCGTACTTAAAAAGGCCAAAAAAGGAGATTTTAGGGTGCAGGACGATTTTGGAGGTACTGTTGCTTTGTACAAAGCATCTCAAAAAGAAATAGCATTTGCCCTAACGGCCGTTACACATTGCCCAGAACCACCTATGTATGCACGGGTAGATATATTTACCGATAACGAAGGAAGACTGGCCGTTTCAGAATTAGAGCTTATTGAACCGGAACTATGGTTCAGGCTTCATCCCGAAGCTGCACACAAAATGGCTGCTGCAATATATACAGCACTTTGATCATTTGCTGCCTGTGCCTACAAAAACATCCGATTTGTTTTTAAAAAGGACGTTGAAGCTGGTTAAACTTCCATAACTGCGGGTGATGTACTGCTGTAAATCGATCTTTTCCTGGTTGGTAAGGTTACTTGAATTAATTTTTTGCTCCATTACCCTTAGCCGGTCCCGTACCATTATAATTTTATTAAAAAATGTGTCTATGGGGATCTCCTGGCTCTTAAGGTCGGTATTGGCGGGTTCCAGAATAAGTTTCCCGCCTTTAAATTTATCTGCAATGGGTACGATCTCACTCACATCGCTCCATTTTTTGAGTATCTGCCTGAGGCTTTTTTCAATTTCGTAAAAACTTACCGTATCTACTTCATTTTCTACCGCCTCAATAACCTCAAATTCGCTGTCTATATCAATAGTTTCCAGCCCGTTTTCCATAAAAGTGACCCAGTAATGAATAGAGGTTACATTGGTTACCACACCAGCTCCGTATTCCGGATGCTGTATTCGAGAGCCTATACCAAGTAGTTTCATATATAGTTTCTGTTTTTGGAAGCTAAAAATACTATTTTTACAAAACAACGCATAGTGTACCGTGTGAAAAAGTAAAATTCCTGTAATCCTATTTTCCCTGAAAATAAAAACGTGTTCCCGCTGTAAATTTTGTATGTAGCCAAACCTTTGTATTTCTTTTTATTGACAGGTAGCCGTTATGTTAGAGTGTATCCATTTTTTGATGTACTCACAAAAAATATTTAAAAGAAAAATATAGATACTAAAAAGATATATTAACAAATTATACAACATTTTGACCAAAAACCTGGAAATCCACTAACGTAAAAAAAGATCAAACTAAATGAGAAAAACGTTCATTACCTTAATCATTTGCTCACTCACTTTTATAACCAAAGCTCAAAACGTAAGTGTAGAAAATTCAATTTTTGGGATCCAGACAGGATTTTTAGGGATCTGGATTCACAATGAATTAAAACTATCCAATCAATTTGCTTTAAGAACGGAATTAGGACTTGATACCGGAATTTTTGGAAGTGATGTCAATGACATTAACGGGTATTTATTAGTACCCGCTATAACCGCCGAACCAAGATGGTATTACAATCTGAATAAAAGACAAAAGAGATCAAAAAGAGTTGATGGAAATAGCGGAAACTTCATATCCATAAAAACTACGTATCACCCAGACTGGTTTGTGATCTCTAATGAGAATAATATAAATTTTATAAGTGACATTTCAATTATCCCCACCTGGGGGATACGAAGAAATATAGGCAATCATTTTAATTATGAAACGGGTTTTGGAATTGGGTATGTTCACTACTTTGAAGAAAATAATGTGATACTATGGGATCAAAATGAAGTTACCGTGAATTTGCATTTGCGAATTGGGTATAGGTTTTAGAAATAAAAACGAAATACGTCATACCCTTTTTAGGAGCATTTGTCAATAGCAATTTGGCCACAAACAAGTAAACGCAGTTGCAATTATCAATGATGTTGAAAGAGAGATCAAAACAGAATTTCTTGATGCTTTGAGAGCCTAAAGTGCAGATTATATATTGTGAACTCAACGAGATACTGAAGAAAGTAGAGAATTGCTTTCCGCATAAATATTTCTTACAGCAATGAACTAAGCTAAAATCTAAATATTGTTTAGCTTATTTACTGCATGTTTTAGACCATATAACAAACCCGATCATTCATAATACTTTTATTACCGCACTCAGGTATATTAAGGGCACCGCATACACCTCCCTTATTCTGTTAAAATTCAACCTAAAGGAAATTTCTTTTTATAGCGCAAAACCGTACTTTTGTGGTTTTGTGCATATATGAGCAATTACGAAGAAACCATTGAAGTAAAAGGCGCCAGAGTACACAACCTCAAAAACATTGATGTATCCATACCCCGCGAAAAACTGGTAGTGATTACGGGCCTTTCCGGCAGTGGGAAATCGTCCCTGGCTTTTGATACTATTTATGCCGAGGGGCAACGGCGCTATATAGAAACATTTTCAGCCTATGCCCGGCAGTTCCTCGGCGGACTGGAACGCCCCGATGTGGACAAAATAGACGGGCTCTCCCCGGTAATTGCCATAGAACAAAAAACAACTTCCAAATCCCCGCGCTCTACCGTAGGCACCATTACCGAAGTATATGATTTTTTAAGGCTTTTATTTGCAAGAGCTGCCGATGCATATAGCTATGAAACCGGAGATAAAATGGTAAGCTATAGCGATGAGCAGATCCTGCAACTCATTATAAATGATTTTAAGGGAAAAAAGATCAATATCCTTGCTCCCGTGATCCGGTCCCGAAAAGGGCATTACCGCGAGCTTTTTGAACATATTTCCAAACAGGGTTTTGTAAAAGTACGGGTTGATGGTGAGTTGTTAGAACTTACCAAAGGGATGAAAGTGGACCGCTATAAAACCCATGATATAGAAATTGTGATTGACCGGTTGGCTATTACCGATACTACCGGAGACGATAAACGGCTCATGCAGTCTATCACTACCGCTATGTATCACGGGGACGATGTGCTTATGGTGCTTGATCAGGACAGTGGAGAGGTGCGGTATTTTAGCAGGAGCCTTATGTGCCCTACTTCCGGGATCTCATATCCCAATCCCGAACCCAATACATTCTCCTTTAATTCTCCTAAGGGAATGTGTCCCGAGTGTAGCGGACTCGGTATTGTACACGAAGTAAATCTCAATAAAGTAATTCCCGACCCTTCCATATCCATCAAAAACGGTGGCATCGTACCCCTGGGCGAATACAAAAAGTCATGGGCATTCAAACAAATAGAAGTAATAGGCGAACGCTATGGGTTTAGCCTTACAGATCCTGTAAAAAAGATCTCCGAAGAGGCCCTGCATATCATTTTACACGGAGGTGATGAAAAATTTTCAG
Organism: Ascidiimonas aurantiaca; assembly: GCF_037646345.1. Taxonomy (NCBI): domain Bacteria; kingdom Pseudomonadati; phylum Bacteroidota; class Flavobacteriia; order Flavobacteriales; family Flavobacteriaceae; genus Ascidiimonas; species Ascidiimonas aurantiaca. The sequence goes on from NZ_JBBEWR010000001.1 coordinate 455,700, forward strand.
TGCCTTCAAAAACACTGGGCGTTACCCGGGATTATAAAATAGAATTTGAAGGCATCGTTAAATTCATTAAAAGTCAGTTTGACGAAAGCACATCCACCAGTATAAAACGCTGGGCAAAAGGCTTTATGGACAAAAATCCGTGTCACCATTGCCAGGGATCCAGGCTTAGAAAAGAATCGCTTTATTTCAAAGTTCATGACAAAAACATAGCCGAATTATCAAACATGGATATTGCCGATCTGGTTGTCTGGTTTCAGGCGCTTCCTGAGAAACTATCAGAAAAGCAGTTCCGCATTGCCGAAGAGATCCTGAAAGAGATCAATGCCAGGCTCGGTTTTATGCTGGATGTGGGGCTGGATTATCTGTCGTTAGGACGCAGTTCCAAATCACTTTCCGGCGGTGAGGCACAACGCATACGGCTGGCTACACAAATAGGTTCACAACTGGTGGGCGTACTTTATATTCTGGATGAACCCAGTATAGGGCTACATCAGCGCGACAATGAGCGGCTTATACAATCGCTGGCTTCCCTGCGGGACATTGGTAACTCAGTGATCGTGGTAGAACACGATAAAGACATGATAGAAAAGGCCGATTATGTAATTGATATTGGCCCCAGAGCAGGAAAACACGGTGGGGAGATCATATCTGAAGGAACACCCGATCAGGTGAAAAAACTGCATACACTTACAGCGGCTTACCTTAATGGCAGTAAAAAGATACCGATACCGGAAAAACGCAGAAAAGGGAATGGAAAAAACATGATCCTAAAAGGGTGTACCGGCAATAACCTTAAAAACATAAACGTAACTTTTCCCTTAGGGAAAATGATAGGCGTTACCGGAGTGTCCGGCAGTGGTAAATCTACCCTTATCAATGAGACCCTCTACCCTATTCTCAATGCTCATTTTTTCAATGCCGTTAAGCGTCCCATGCCTTACAAAAGCATTAGCGGACTCAAGCATGTTGACAAGGTGATCGATATTAATCAGTCTCCTATTGGCCGTACCCCCAGGTCCAATCCTGCCACTTATACAGGTGTTTTTAGCGAAATACGATCGCTCTTTACACAAACCCCCGAAGCCATGATACGGGGCTATAAACCGGGAAGATTCAGTTTTAATGTAAAAGGTGGCCGATGTGAAACCTGTGAAGGGGCCGGGCTTCGCCTAATTGAAATGAACTTTTTACCCGATGTATATGTAGAATGTGAAACCTGCCAGGGAAAACGGTTTAACCGGGAAACCCTCGAGATACGCTACAAAGGGAAATCCATTGCAGATGTATTGAGCATGACCATTAACGAAGCCGTCACCTTTTTTGAGCATATACCCAAAATATACCGAAAATTAAAGACTATTCAGGACGTAGGTCTGGGATATATTTCACTTGGGCAGCAAAGTACCACCCTCTCCGGAGGGGAGGCCCAGCGCATTAAACTGGCAACCGAATTATCCAAAAAAGATACCGGTAATACTTTCTATATCTTAGATGAGCCTACCACCGGTCTTCACTTTGAAGATATCAGAGTACTTATGGAAGTATTGAACCGACTGGTAGATAAAGGCAATACCGTATTGATCATAGAACACAACCTCGATGTGATAAAAATGGCAGATCATATCATTGATATTGGCTTTGAAGGCGGTAAGGGAGGCGGACAGGTCATAACTACCGGAACACCGGAACAGGTAGCCAGACATACAGAAAGTTATACAGCCCATTTTCTTAAAAAAGAATTACATTAGCAAAAACCTTTTATTAATTTCATACGGCAAATGAGAAAAGAACAGCATTCAAAAGGGTGGAATGAAATTAAGACCAATGATTCCTGGGCCATTTTCAAGATCATGGGAGAATTTGTGAACGGATTTGAGAAAATGAGCCGTATTGGTCCCTGTGTTTCTATTTTTGGCTCTGCCCGTACCCGTCCCGGAGACCTTTATTACGACCTGGCCGAAAGAGTTGCCAAACGAATTGTAGAAGCCGGCTACGGTATTATAACAGGCGGCGGCCCGGGGGTCATGGAAGCAGGGAACAAGGGAGCCCACCTCGGTGGAGGTACCTCTGTAGGGTTAAATATTGACCTGCCTTTTGAACAACACGACAACCCCTATATTGACAGCGATAAAAACCTCAATTTCGATTACTTTTTTGTTCGAAAAGTAATGTTTGTGAAATACTCACAGGGGTTTGTGGTAATGCCAGGAGGTTTTGGTACTTTAGATGAGCTTTTTGAAGCTATTACACTTATTCAAACCAAAAAAATAGGAAAGTTTCCCATTATATTAGTGGGAACTGATTTCTGGGGAGGTCTTTTTGACTGGGTAAAAAAAGTCTTACTCGATAAATACCAAAACATAAGCGCTGCCGATATGGAACTTTTCAGAATTGTCGATACCGAAGAAGAGGTGATCGAGATACTTGACAGTTTCTACAAAAAATACAACCTCAGTCCTAATTTTTAACATATATTAAACTGGAAAGAATCAGTAACATGATTATATTCAACGCGTGAAACAGCTATGATTTTTCTTACAGTGAAAATGCACTTATGAAATACACCCCGACAATATTTTTGCAATGATGAATTTCCCGATAAATTATGGTGTAAAGCAGTGATTCGTGCCCTTATTACATATGGACGTATGTTGTGTATCCTGCTTTTTGCCGGGAGTGTTATGGCACAAAACCGTAGTACCATTACCGCTACCCTCCACGATGAAGAAGGAATTATCAATATTCAACAAGAAATCATTTTTTACAACCAGACAGGGCAGACTTTATACACGCTTTATCTTTCAGACTGGAACAATGCCTATTCAGACAAACAAACAGCATTAGCCAAAAGATTTGCCGAAGAATTTAACAGGAGCCTTCACCTTGCCAAAGATGAACAACGGGGCTATACCAAGATCATCTCTATTACAGATAATGACTATAAATTTCTGGAATGGCGGCGCTTTGAAGAAGGGGACCTTCTGAGAATACCGCTTAATACGCCCGTAAAGCCCGGTGAAAACTACCGTTTGCGGCTCTCTTATACCATAAAGCTCCCCAGTAGTAATTTTACCAAATACGGTATTACAGGGGCGGGTGAGTTTCGATTGCGATACTGGTACCTGTCACCTGCCGTACATCTTGAAGACGGCTGGAAATTGTACAGCGATATGGACCTTAGCGATCTGTACACCTATAATTCCGAATACGATATCACGTTTAACTATCCCGAGAACTATACCCTTACCACAGATCTTGACATTGTTCAGGAAAACCGCTTTCAGGGGTTTAAACAGATCCTGTTGCATGGAAAAAACCGCACCGACGTGCGGCTGTATCTCGAAAAGATACGAAGCTTTTCAAATTATCAAAACGACCATTTAACACTTATTACCAACCTGCAGTCCAGAAACCTTAACGATATTCAAAAAGCCGTTTCAATTGACAAAGTAGTTAATTTTATTGCAGAAAACCTGGGGACGTATCCTCATAATAGCCTTATTGTAAGCGAAACCGAATACAAGAAAAATCCGCTGTACGGTTTAAACCAGTTGCCTTCTTTTATAAGACCCTTTCCTGAAGAGTTTCAATATGAACTCAAAGTACTTAAAACTACCCTTAACAACTGGTTGGAGAATACCATTTATGTGGACCCCCGGGGAGAAAGATGGGTGCTTGATGCCATTCAGACCTATTTCATGATCAAATATGTAGATGAATTTTATCCCGATATGAAACTTTTGGGAAAAGTATCCAATTTCTTTCTTATCAAAAGGTTTCAACTGGCAAAAATGGATTTTAATGATCAATATCCATTTCTTTTTATGCTTATGCAGCGTAAAAATCTGGATCAGGCGCTGGCTACTCCCAAAGATTCATTAATCAAATTCAATGAAAAAATTGCCAATAAATACAAGGCCGGCCTGGGCATGGTATATCTTAATGATTATATGGAAACCGAATATGTGGAACCCAGAATAAAAAAATTCTACAGAGAACAACAGTTAAAAGATATAAATGCTTCTATATTCAAGAAATACCTTCGTGAAGACAATCCCAAAGAAATAGACTGGTTTTTTGATGATTATGTAGGCACCCGAAAAAAGATAGATTTCAAGATTAAAAACATAGAAAAAAGCGCTAATGATTCACTATTGGTTACCATTCGAAATAAACGAGGCACCAATGTGCCGGTTTCCCTGTATGGCATACGTAACGATAGCGTAGTTTCCAAATACTGGGTAAATAATATCAAAACAGAAAAAACCTTTCGTATTGCCAGAGACAGTGCCGATAAACTGGTGTTGAATTATAACAAAGTCATCCCGGAATTTAACCAGCGTAATAACTGGAAATCTGTGGAAGGTTCTTTTTTTGGTAACAAAAAATTAGACTTTAAGCTGCTCAAAGATGCCGAAAACCCATTTACCAATCAGATTTTCTATGTACCGGTTTTTACCTTTAATGTATATGATGAGCTAGTAGCCGGTATGCGGGTACACAGCAAAACACTTCTGGATCGCCCTTTTATTTATGATTTGCAGCCCTCATGGTCCACTGGAGAACAAACCATTGTAGGTTCAGGGGTATTTGCCTTCCGCAATTATGTGGACCGTAAAAATATGTATCTTGTGAATTATTCCCTGAGGGGTTCTACCTTTCATTTTGCGCCCGGTTCCCGCTTTATGACCATAACCCCCTCCGTTACCTTTGGTTTTAGAAATCCCGATTTTATTTCGAATGAAAGAGAGTTTCTCACCTTCAGGTATGTAAACGTATTAAGAAGCCGGTCCACAGATGTGGAAACCGATCCTGATTACAGTATTTTCAATGCCCGCTATACCTATTCTGATAACGGGATCGTAGATTACCTCTCCTGGTTTGCCGATTTCCAATTGGCGCGAAACTTTTCCAAAATCGGTTTTAATGTAGAATACAGAAAGCTCTATACCAGCAATCGCCAGCTTAACCTGCGATTATTTGCCGGTAAGTTTATTTTTAATAATACCAATTCCGATTTTTTTAGTTTTGCGCTTGACCGCCCTACCGATTATCTTTTTGACCTGGGGTATCTGGGCCGTTCAGAAGATACCGGTATCTTCAGTCAGCAGATCATCATTGCAGAAGGAGGTTTTAAGTCAAAACTCGAAGATCCGTTTTCAGATCGCTGGATGATCACTTCCAACGCCAGCTTCAATATTTGGCGGTGGATAGAGATCTATGGCGATGTTGGTTTTATAAAAGACAGTCGTCGCCCGGCCCGTTTTGTACATGATTCAGGGATTCGTTTAAACCTGGTAACCGATTATTTTGAACTGTATTTCCCTATTCATTCCAGTAATGGCTGGGAAATTGGGCAGGAAAGGTACGATCAGCGAATACGCTTCCTCATTACCCTCAGTCCTCGCACGCTATTAGGGCTTTTTACCCGCAAATGGTTTTAAAAAGAACAACTTTTTCCCCTGTCTCGTTTTAGTTTATTAGGAATAATTCAACGAATTGGAGGTTTTTTTATGTAAAATAGATTTTTAACAAAAAAACGGATGGTTTGTTGTGAATCTCACATTCTTAAAACGCTTATCAGATTGTGAAAACCGATTGTTTTCGCTATTTTTGCAACCATCTCAATTAAAAAATATGGACGTTAATTCTAAAGTACAAAAAGATATTTCATTTGATGATTTCAGGAAAGAAGTACTAAACGACTATCGTATTGCAGTAACCAGCAGAGAATGTAGTTTGCTGGGCAGACGGGAAGTACTTACCGGAAAAGCCAAATTTGGAATATTTGGCGATGGGAAAGAAGTACCTCAGTTAGCAATGGCCAAGGCCTTTAGAAATGGAGATTTTAGAAGCGGTTATTACAGAGATCAAACGTTCATGATGGCTATAGGCGCCCTTGAGCCCCGTCACTTTTTTGCAGGCTTATACGCCCATACTGATCTGGAGGCAGACCCTATGTCTGCCGGAAGACAGATGGGAGGGCATTTCCTGACACACAGTTTGAATGAAGACGGTAGCTGGAAAGACCTTACCGCACAACCCAACAGCAGTTCCGATATTTCACCCACCGCTGGCCAGATGCCACGCTTATTGGGATTGGCACAGGCCTCTAAAATATACCGGGAGGTACCAGGAATACAAACCGAAGGTTTTTCGATAAACGGGAACGAAGTAGCCTGGGGTACCATAGGGAACGCCAGTACCAGTGAAGGTCTGTTTTTTGAAACATTCAATGCAGCCGGCGTACTACAGGTGCCTATGGTGATAAGTATATGGGATGACGAGTATGGCATATCAGTACCTGCAAAATACCAGACTACCAAAGAGAATATTTCAGAGATACTCAAGGGGTTTCAAAGAGATGAGGATACTGATGGATATGAAATAATTGTAGTAAATGGCTGGGACTATCCGGCATTGGTAGAAGCCTATGAAACTGCAAGCAAAATAGCACGAAAAGAGCATGTACCGGTTTTATTGCATGTAGTAGAGCTTACGCAACCCCAGGGACATTCTACATCCGGTTCTCATGAAAGATACAAATCAGAAGAAAGGCTGCAATGGGAAAAAGAATACGATTGCAACCTTAAGATGAGAGAGTGGATGGTAACCAATGGTCTTGCCACTCCCGAAGAACTTATCGAACTTGAAAAACAAATTAAAAAAGAAGTACGGGAAGCCAAAAAAGAAGCCTGGGCCTCTTTTCTGGCTCCCATAAAAAAACACAAAGAAGAGGTACTATACCTTCTGGAAGCCTTAGGTGCCAAAAGCAGTAATAAAGCCTTTATCAATAAGCTTAGAAATGACCTAATTGCCGTTGATGACCCTTCCAAACGCGATGTACTTTTTAGTGCCCGTAAGGCCTTACGATATGTAGTTAATGAGAATTCTCCTGAAAAAGAGGCACTCCTGAACTGGATTGATGCCTTTTACAAAAAAACACAGCCTCAATACAGCTCTCACTTGTATAATGAAACAGGAACAGGCGCTACTACCATAGCAGAGGTAGTACCTCAATATGATAGCGAAAGCCCCGAAGTAGATGGCCGTATTGTATTAAGGGATAATTTTGATAAACTGTTTGACACCTATCCCCAGGCGCTTATTTTTGGTGAAGACAGCGGGCATATTGGCGATGTAAACCAGGGACTGGAAGGACTTCAGGAAAAATATGGCCCCCTAAGAGTGGCTGATACAGGTATAAGGGAAGCCACCATTCTGGGGCAGGGTATCGGGCTCGCCATGAGAGGGCTCCGTCCTATTGCAGAAATACAGTATCTAGACTATGTGCTGTATGCATTACAAATTATGAGTGATGATCTGGCCACCCTGCTGTACAGAACCAGAGGAACGCAGAAAGCACCCGTAATTGTCAGAACCAGAGGGCATCGTCTCGAAGGGATCTGGCACAGCGGTTCACAAATGGGGGCTCTTATACATTTACTCAGGGGGATGTACATCCTGGTACCCAGAAATATGACCAAAGCCGCAGGTTTTTACAATACCCTTATGGAAAGTGATGAACCCGCATTGATCATTGAATGTCTTAACGGGTACCGACTGAAAGAAAAGCTACCTGTAAACCTCAACGATCTTAGAACCCCTATAGGTGTTGTAGAAACTGTAAAAGAAGGAAAAGATATTACCCTGGTTTCCTACGGATCTACCCTGCGTATAGTACAAAAAGTAGCTACCGAGTTACAGGAAGTAGGTATTGATGCAGAAGTGATAGACTGCCAGTCCTTGTTGCCTTTCGATCTGAATCATGATGTCGTAAAAAGTATTCGTAAAACCAACCGTCTCCTGGTAATAGATGAAGACATGCCTGGTGGGGCCTCTGCCTATTTGCTACAGGAAATAATTGAGAATCAGGGGGCATACAAATATCTGGACAGTGCGCCGCAAACATTAAGTGCCCGACCCCACAGGCCGGCATACGGTACAGATGGAGATTACTTCTCAAAACCCAATGAGGGAGATATTTTTGAAAAAGTATATACCATCATGCATGAAGCTGATCCTGTCAAGTACCCTTCATTGTATTAAAAAATGCAGGCATACCGTAAAGAAGAACTCATTGAGGCATTGATAAGGGTGCGCCCGTATGTACATCACACCCCGGTATTAACCTCTACCCTTCTCAACCGTTTAAGTGGTGCCGAAGTTTTCTTTAAGTGTGAAAACTTTCAGCGCATGGGAGCTTTTAAAATGCGTGGAGCTGTTAATGCTATTCTTCAATTACCCGAAAACGTAAGAAAAAGCGGAGTGGTTACTCATTCTTCAGGAAATTTTGCGCAGGCACTTTCCCTGGCTGCCAGATCCCTGGGTATTTCAGCTTATATCGTAATGCCTGAAAATGCCCCTGAAGCCAAAAAGGCAGCCGTTGCCGATTATGGCGGCACTATTATTTTATGTCCTCCCACACTACAGGACAGAGAACAAACCGCAAAACGTATTGTTGACAATAAAAATGCTACTTTTATACATCCTTCCAATGATAGAAATGTGATACTGGGCCAGAGTACTGCCGCTCAGGAACTCTTGGAAGAGTATCCCGATCTTGAGTATATCATTACGCCCGTAGGTGGCGGCGGACTCCTTGCCGGCACGGCACTGGCTACTCATTTTTTTGGTAATGGGTGTGGTACTATTGCCGGCGAACCTTTAGAAGCAGACGATGCCTATCGCTCCCTCAAAAGTGGAAAAATAGAATCCAATACTACAGTAAACACTATTGCCGACGGACTCAAAACCGAATTGGGAGATCAAAACTTTCCGGTCATTCAAAAATATGTAGAGCAAATAATACGCGTGAATGAGCCAGAAATTAAAAATGCCATGAAATTAATATACGAACGCATGAAAATTGTGGTAGAACCCTCCAGTGCAGTTGCCTTTGCAGCCCTTTTGCAAAAGTCTTATGACTTTAAAAATAGACGGGTAGGAATTATTCTTTCCGGAGGGAATGTAGATCTTAGTAATCTGCCATTTTAATTTTAGTACAACCTGTCTTACTTTTCATTTTATTGTTTTTTTGTTATAGTGCGGGTTTCAAACGATGCTTAATCCATAAATATCAACATTTTTTTACATGTCCCATAAGAGTGGGTTATAAATAATTCACTATATTTCAATCAACTAATTCAAAATCAAATTATGAAAAGTTCCCTCAATGATTTCGGTTTGGCCGTGCTCCGTATAAGTGCATCTGCGCTCATGATCACTCATGGTTACGGCAAGTTTACCAAGCTTGCCAGTGGAGACGAAATTCAGTTTCCTGAAGTACTGGGCATGAGCAGTACCTTATCCTTATCACTTGCAGTAATTGGAGAGTTTATTACTCCTATATTAATCCTTATTGGTTTCAGGACCAAATGGGCTGCCATACCTACTACCCTTGTCATGGCCGTGGCTGCGTTTATCGTACACGCATCAGATCCGTTCATTAAAAAAGAACTGGCATTGATCTATTTCTTTGTATTCTTATCTATCGCATTTCTGGGAGGTGGAAAATACTCTCTGGATGCCATGACACGAAGAAGGTGATAAAAACAAGCACCATAAGGCCCCAAAAGGGGCTTTTGCTTTTACGGTTTATGCCATTATTTTGATTATAAGTTCTTTTAGAAGATCGCCCTGTGGCACATTTGTCGAACCTACTCCTTTACTCTTTACATCAATTTCTCTTAAGGCTGTAATAATACTGCTTACCTTTTTCATGGGATAATTACGGGCCGCATTCTGATATTCAGACACAAAATAATGGTTTATACGAAGCGTTGCTGCTACATTCTTGGCTGAATGATCTTTTAAACCGTGATACAGCAGTAGCTGGGAAAAAAAATTGTGCAGTAAAGCGATGGTTACTACCAGCGGATTATCTTTTGGGTTTTGTGCAAAATAATGGATAATACGGGCTGCTTTTGAAAAATCAAGCTCCCCTATGGCCTTACGAAGCTCAAAATTATTATAGTCTTTACTGATACCTATATTGGTTTCTATGATCTCAGGAGTGATCTGGCTGCCTTTGGGCAGTATTATCTGGAGTTTTTCAAGTTCATTGTTTATTTTTCCCAAATCCGTCCCTAAAAACTCTACCAGCATCTGGGAAGCCTTTAAAGAAATACTGTATTCTTTCCCGGCCAACACCCTTCGTATCCATTCACTTACCTGATTTTCGTATAATTTTTTACTCTCAAACAATACCCCTTGTGACTTGATCGCTTTATATAATTTTTTGCGCTTGTCCAATGTTTTGTATTTATAGCAAAATACCAGTAAAGTTGAGGGCTGTATATTTTCTATATAAGCAGTCATTTTTTCAATGGTACGTGATAGTTCCTGAGCTTCTTTTACCACAATAACCTGACGTTCGGCCATCATAGGATACCTTTTCGCAGCAGAAACAATATCTTCTATAGTTACATCACGCCCATAAAGCACCATTTGGTTAAACCCTTTTTCCTCTTCCGAGAGGACATTGTCTTCAATAAATTCAGCAATCTTATCAATAAAATAAGGCTCTTCACCCATCAAAAAATAAACGGGTTTAATAGCTCCTTTTCTAATATCAGTAACAATTTGCTTTACTTCATCCAAAGCGTAAGAGTTTTTACTGCCAATAACAACATATTAACACACGAGTTATCCATCGGGAATTTATTAATTTCGCAATATGAGGAAACTGAACTTTCCAGAATATCACTTTCGGTTCAAAAATAGTGAAAATACCCCCCGCATATTCGATCCCGTGCGTAAAAAATTCGTGATCCTTCAACCTGAAGAATGGGTACGCCAGCATGTAGTACAGTTTCTTCACCGGGATAAAAAATATCCTTTAAGTCTTATTAACGTAGAAAAAGAACTTACTATTCACGGGTTACGAAAACGCTATGACGTAGTTGTTTACCGGCCCGACGGTAGCATCTGTATTGTGGTAGAATGCAAAGCTCCCGAAGTGCAAATACGCCAGGAAGTATTTGATCAGATAGCAAGGTACAATCTTTCATTGGGAGCCCGCTACCTTATGGTTACAAATGGCCTGAGACATTTTTACTGTACTGCCGATTATGAAAATGAAAAATTCATTTTTTTAAGAGATATTCCATCCTATATCACTTAATTTGTACCGCATTTTAAAAAACGATTTGAAAACAGCGGTAATCATACTTAACTGGAACGGCAAAAAGCTGCTGGAACAGTTTCTTCCTTCGGTAGTGAACTACTCTGCAGGGGCTGATCTGTATGTGGCTGATAATAACTCTACCGATGATTCGGTCTCGTTCTTGAAATCTAAATACCCTGAAATACAAATTATACAAAACAGGGAAAACGGAGGGTATGCCAAAGGATATAATGATGCTTTAAAAGAAGTAAAGGCCGATATTTTTTGTTTGCTAAACTCAGATGTAGAAGTAACACCCGGGTGGCTGGAACCGGTAGAAGATATTTTTAAAAAACATCCGGAAGTGGGGATCGTACAACCCAAAATACTGGATCAGAAACGAAAGGGGTATTTTGAGTATGCGGGAGCAGCAGGCGGGTATATTGATATGTTGGGATATCCGTTGTGCAGGGGAAGAATATTTCAGTCACTTGAAGAAGATACCGGTCAGTATAATGATGTAAAAGAGATTTTTTGGGCATCGGGCGCTTGTTTTTTTGTTCGCAGTTCCGTTTTTCGGGAGCTAGGCGGATTTGATGAAGACTTTTTTGCACATCAGGAAGAAATAGATTTTTGCTGGCGCACACGTAACCGGGGACTCACTGCTTTTTATACAGGTCATTCTCATGTGTATCATGTGGGTGGGGCCACGTTAAACAACATGAACCCTAAAAAAACTTTTCTCAATTTCAGGAACTCTCTTTTTTCTATAACCAAGAACGTACCTCGACGCTATTTTTTATCCGTTTTGGTTACCCGATGGTTTTTAGATATCATAGCAGCCATCCGATTTGTTTTGCAATTGCGGTTTCAACATTTTTGGGCCATTGTCAAAGCACATATAAGTTATGGTTGTCAATTTAGAAAAATGCTGGCCAAACGTGAAAACATCTCTGAAAAAAATAAATATTACATTGAAAAATCCATTGTATGGTCTTATTTCGTACGTAATAAAAAACGTTTTACCGATTTAATAAAATATTAACTAAACCCCTAGCGCCTTGTGGTAGCATTTTAATATTTTTGGGGGTGAAAAACCAATAGTATTTGATCATGAAAAGAATAATTGTAGTTGCCCTAGGGGCTGCCGTTTTCCTTACCTCCTGTGTTTCCCAAAAGAAATATGCAGAGTTGGAGGCAAAGCATAAAGAAACGGAAGATTTGTTAAACTCTGCAACTTTAAAACTGAATACCTGTCTTGAAGACAAAGCATCACTTGCTGCACGTAATGAAAGCCTTAAAGAGCAGGTAACTACTTTAAAGGCTAATAATCAGGACCTTATTAATAACATAGGAAATCTTACCACCCTTACTACAAAAGGTGCTGAAAACCTCGAAAAATCATTAGAGAGCCTTCGTGAAAAAGACCTTACTATTAATAAACTTCGCGATGCGGTTACCAGACGTGACTCTGTAAATCTTGCGCTGGTACAAAGCCTGAAAGGCGTTTTAGGGAATCTTGATGATGAAGATATCGAGATCAGCGTTGAAAAAGGTGTAGTATATGTTTCAATATCCGATAAACTTCTTTTTAGAAGTGGAAGTTATACAGTAACTGCCAAAGCTAAAGAAGTGTTAGGAAAAGTAGCTACAGTGGTTAAAAACAAGCCAGATTTTGAATTTATGGTAGAAGGCCATACCGATGATGTGCCAATCAAGAATGAGGTTCTTTTAGATAACTGGGATCTCAGTGTAAAAAGAGCTACTTCAGTGGTTAGAATACTTCAAAATGACTTTGGTGTGAAACCTGAGCGTATGACGGCTTCCGGAAGAAGTTATTATGTACCTGTAGCAGACAATACTTCTGCCGATGGAAGAGCTAAGAACAGAAGAACACGAATTGTGGTATTGCCTAAACTCGATCAGTTTTACGGTATGATCGAAGAAGGAATGAAAGATCCTGCTATAAACGGAAATTAACAGGAATCAACACTTTAAATAAAAAAAGTGCAATAGAAATTCTATTGCACTTTTTTTATTTTCTGTTTTAGACTGTTTTACGACTATCGGTAAAGTTTCATGGTATTCAATGCTTTTTGATACTTTCGGGCATTGACCAGGTGTTGCCTGTAGGTTTTGGCAAAGTTAGAATAGCCAGAAAGATCTTCACGGGCACAAAAAAACAGGTAGTCGTGCTTTTCATAATTTAACACAGCATCTATAAAAGGCGCCGAAGGTACATATATGGGGCCCGGAGGTAACCCAGCATACATATACGTATTGTATGGAGAGTCTAGTTTCTTGTCTTTATTAAGAACTCTTTTTATGGTAAAATCTCCTAAGATCCATACCAGTGTAGGGTCTGCATCCAGTTTCATTCCTTTTTTCAGACGGTTTATGTACACCCCGGCAATACGGCTGCTCTCTTCCATTTTAACAGTTTCACAGGTTACTATAGATGCAAGAATAGAGACTTCTTCCGGAGTCATTCCTATAGATTTTGCTTTCTCAAGGCGATCGGCATTCCAGAAATTTTTATATTCTGTTGACATTCGGTCCAACAGTGCGTCAGGCGTAATATCCCAATACACACGATAGGTGTCTGGAATGAACATAACAGCAAATGACTCATTGTTAAAACCATATTTTTGAGCAGTAGTGGTATCATTAAGTAATGTCAAAAGGCTTTCGTACGACATTTCAAGATTATCCGTTATCTTCTCTGCAAGCTCCTTTTTAGTGCGAGCGTTATTAAAAGTGATCCTTACTTCTTTTTCGGCATAGCCTTTCCGAAATCCTACGACCGCATCGGCAATCGTGGAGCCCTTGGCAAGTTCATATTTACCGGGTTCAATGGTAGCATCTTTAAGGTTTCGTCGTAAAGCGTATTTCCTAAAATTTTTCTCATTTTTTATAAGACCTTTATCAGCAAGGTCTTTTGAAAGAGAGTTTAAGGTTGTACCGGTTGGTATAAAATACACAGAGTCTTCTGTGAGCACCAGTTTTTCTTTACCGGTAAAGTAAAGCACTGCCAGCGGATATAGGTATAGTGCCACAGCTATGGAAATGGCTCCTATGGCCGACACCAGTACAAATCGAGTTTTTTTCTTCATGATCGGGGTCCTGTTTAAGGAGTTAAAAAATATCTGTAGTGCCCTTTCCTTCTCGTACCAGAACGGGCTCTCCATCTGAAAGATCAATGATAGTTGAAGGAATATTGTCTCCATACCCTCCATCTACAACCAGATCTACCAGATTTTTCCATTTTTCAAAGATAAGTTCGGGATCTGTGGTGTATTCTATGAGTTCATCTTCATCATAAATAGAGGTAGAAACTATAGGGTTGCCCAATTGTGCCACCAAGGTACGTGCAATATTGTTCTCTGGTATTCGGATACCAACTGTTTTTCGCTTTTTAAAATGTTTTGGCAGGTTATTGTTACCCGGAAGTATAAAAGTGTACGGTCCTGGTAATGCTCTTTTAAGAATTTTAAAGGTAGGCGTATCTATCTGTTTAACATAATCTGAAAGATTGCTAAGGTCTGCACAAACAAAGGAAAAATTAGCTTTTTCCGGCTTTACTCCTTTTATACGGGCAATTTTTTCCAAAGCCCTGGAATTGGTAATATCACATCCAAGCCCGTAAACGGTGTCCGTAGGGTAAATAACAAGGCCTCCTTTGCGAAGTACTTGTACTACTTTGGAAACTTCTTTAGGGTTCGGATTTTCTTCGTATATTCTTATTAATTCGGCCATTACACTGTAAAACAAACTGTAAAATTAAGGAATTATACCCAAAAGGAGGATCAATCAAGAATACTTAAACGGGCAAAACGAAGTAATAGTTTTTTAATACCCCCATTCTCAAAACGTATTTCCGCTTTTCGGTCATTCCCTACGCCTTCCAGGGTAATGACTTCCCCTTTTCCAAAACGGGTATGAGATATACGGGTACCCACATTAAGATCTGTTGGATCATGACCCTTATTTCCTACCGGCTGATCTATTTCGGGTTTTAATTTTCGAAGCTTTCGTAATTGTGCTTCTCCGGGACCTTTGGGTGGGGTTCCTGAAACCGGCTTTTGCTGTCGAAACTTACTTTTATCAACTTCGCCAAATATATCGGCATCCAGCATGGGCTTAAAACGATAGGTTTCTACCGGAGTTATGTATTCTATATACTGGTCATCTATTTCTTCTATAAACCTGCTGGGTTCTGCATCAATTAGTTTTCCCCAGCGATAGCGGCTTTGTGTATAGGTAAGATAGGCTTGTTTCTCTGCACGGGTAAGGGCCACGTAAAAAAGCCTTCGCTCCTCCTCCAGTTCACTGCGTGTATTCATACTCATGGCAGAAGGAAAAAGATCTTCTTCGAGCCCTACAATGTACACATAAGGAAACTCTAACCCTTTGGCGAGATGTATGGTCATAAGGGCTACCCGGTCATCATCTCCGGTATCTTTATCCAGATCGGTAGCCAGCGCCACATCTTCTAAAAATTCGGAAAGGGAACCGGTAGCATCGGCCAGTTCTCTTTGCCCTTCTACAAAATCTTTGATCCCGTTTAACAACTCTTCTACATTCTCCATTCGGGCAATACCCTCTGGGGTACCATCTTTTTTGAACTCCTGAATAAGCCCTGTTTTTTTGGTAACCTGCTCGGCAAGAACAAATGCATCTGAGCTTTCATTAGTAATTTGAAAGCTTTTGATCATGGTTACAAAATCTTCCAGTTTTTTACGGGTACCGGCATTGATCTTAAGGTCAATCCTGCTCAGATTTTCAATAACCTCAAAAACAGAACGTTCATAATGTTTGGCTGCTACGGTTAACTTTTCCATGGTGGTTTGCCCAATACCGCGGGCAGGATAGTTTACAATCCTGTTAAGTGCCTCTTCATCTTTTGGGTTCACTACCAGCCGCAAGTAGGCCAGTACATCTTTAATTTCTTTGCGCTGATAAAAAGAGAGTCCGCCGTATATGCGATAAGGAATATCTTTTTTTCGCAAAGCATCTTCAATGGACCTGGACTGCGAATTGGTTCGGTACAAAACGGCAAAGCTGCCATTGGGCAACTGGTGCTGTAGCCTGTTATCAAAAATTGAAGAAGCTACGAAGCGCCCTTCTTCCGCATCGGTGATCAGTCGGTTTACTTTAATGGCCGCCCCCTGTTCATTGTTGGTCCAGACTACTTTGTCCAGTCTGCTTTTATTTTTTTCGATAACAGAATTTGCGGCCTCTACAATGTTTTTTGTAGAACGGTAGTTTTGCTCAAGCCGGTAAACGGTCACGTTATCATAATCTTTCTGAAAATTGAGAATGTTATTGATATTGGCTCCTCTAAAAGCATAAATACTTTGTGCGTCATCACCTACTACACAAATATTCTGAAAACGATCGGAAAGGGCTCTTACTATAAGGTACTGAGAATGATTTGTGTCCTGATACTCATCTACAAGAATATACCGAAACCGATCCTGATATTTCATTAATACATTAGGAAAACGGGTAAGCAACTCATTGGTTTTAAGCAGCAGGTCATCAAAATCCATAGCCCCTGCTTTAAAACAACGCTCTACATACTCTTTGTAAATATCGCCCATTCGCGGCCTTTTGGCCATAGCATCAGCTTCTACCAGTTCCGGATTATTAAAATAGGCCTTTACGGTAATAAGGCTGTTTTTATATGATGAAATACGAGATTGTATCTGTTTGTACTTGTAAATATCTTTATCCAGCCCCATTTCTTTTATGATAGCGGAAATAAGTCGTTGAGAATCCTGGGTATCATAAATACTGAAGTTGGAAGGATACCCCAATTTATCGGCCTCATAGCGTAATATACGGGCAAAAACTGAGTGAAAAGTACCCATCCAGAGGTTTTTGGCCTCAGAGTTCCCAACAATTTCGGCGATACGCTTTTTCATTTCACGGGCCGCCTTATTGGTAAAGGTTAGCGCCAGAATACTAAAAGAATCTACTCCCTGACTCATTAAATAGGCAATACGATAGGTCAAAACACGGGTTTTGCCTGATCCCGCACCTGCAATAACCATTAAAGGACCTTCTTTATGAAGTACCGGGGCCTTTTGTGCCTCGTTTAGTTCACTTAAATATTTTTCCACAAATTTTATTCTCTACATCAAAAACAAAATGTGAAAATAACCATAATGAAGAGATTATTAAAGCCCCTTACCAATATTTATGAACATTGAAACATATATTTAATATATTTAGAAAAATTTATCTCTTATGCGATATGCCTTTTTTGTAAGTACTCTCCTGACCATGAGTATGTGTTTTCATTTGCATGGACAGTCTCTGCGTAAAAACGGCCCTGTTATTGAAAAGTTTGGAGGTGTATATGAAGTTCCTGATCCTGATTTTGAGGTTTCTGCTACCGAAGAGCTAAAAGTGGTTTTTGATGTGGATCAAAGTACAAGTGAACACCAAAACCTAAATCCGCGAATAAATACGGCGGCCCGTTTTTTGAATATGCATGCGCAAAGCGGTTTTTCTACGGAAAACTTAAAGGTTACGCTTGTAATTCATGGAGCAGCGTACAAAGACATTCTGAATGACGATGCCTATAAGGAACTTTTCGGGACCGGGAACCCCAACGCAAAACTCATTGAGGCTCTGGATGCTGCGGGAGTTGATATTATTATCTGCGGCCAGACGGCAGCACATAGAAATATAGACAAAACAGATGCGTTGCCGCAAATACAATGGGCTTTGTCTGCTATGACGGTTCTTATTCATTTACAAAACACGGGCTATCGTATGATTAAATTCTGAGTATGTATGAAACGGTATATTAGCTTTTTAATCTGTATAACTACTTTTTCTGCTTATGCGCAAACTTCGTTAGAAGAAGCCATCAAAAACATAGAGCCGAAAATAATAGAATGGCGAAGGTATTTTCATCAAAATCCGGAGCTTTCCAATCGTGAATTCAATACGGCAAAAAAAATAGCGGCCCATTTACGTAGTCTGGGTATAGAAGTACAAACCGGCATTGCCAAAACAGGTGTGGTGGGCATTTTACAAGGTAAAAGACCGGGGAAAACAATTGCTTTAAGAGCCGATATGGATGCATTACCGGTTACTGAGATCACGGATGTCCCATTTAAATCTACCGTAACAACTACGTTTCTTGGAAAAGAAACGGGGGTTATGCATGCATGCGGACACGATACTCATGTGGCTATTCTTATGGGCGTAGCCCAGATTCTGGCTGAAAATAATGATTTTGCCGGAACGGTCAAGTTTATTTTTCAACCCGCAGAAGAAGGTCCGCCCCCGGGAGAAGAAGGAGGAGCTTCGTTAATGGTAAAAGAAGGGGTTCTTAAAAACCCGGATGTAGAGGCAATTTTCGGACTGCATATTTCTTCTGGTACAGATGTGGGTAAAATCAACTATAAACCAGGAGGAGCTATGGCCTCCTCACAACGTTTTGTCATCAAAGTAAAAGGAAAGCAAACCCATGGCTCAAGCCCGTGGACAGGCATAGACCCTATTTTGGTATCGGCAAAAATAATTGACGGTTTACAGACCATTATTAGCAGGGAGTCTCCCCTTACCCATGAAGCTGCCGTGATATCAGTAGGTAAGATCTCTTCGGGCATACGGTTTAATATCATTCCGGAAGAGGCAGAAATGATAGGTACTATACGAACGTTAGATTATAAAATGAGGGAACTTATTAATCGTCGTATGCATGAAATGACTACCACTATTGCCAAAGCATACGGTGCTGAAGCCACTGTTCAAATTGAAGATACGGCTCCTATTACTTTTAACAGCCTGGAGCTTACTGCTAAAACATTGCCTTCACTTCATAAAGCAGCAGGAAAAGAGAATGTTATACTTTCCAAAGCAACCACCGGTGCTGAGGACTTTGCCTTTTTTCAGGAAAAAATACCCGGTTTTTATTTCTTCCTGGGAGGTAAACCTCTGGATATAACAGTTAACGAAGCTACAGCCCACCATACACCTTCTTTTTATATAGATGAAAGTGGTATGCTGCTGGGAGTAAAAGCATTTATTCATATCGTGTACGATTATCTGGAGTAGTAGTTATGCAAACATTTTTCGATTTCCTAATTCGTATTCCCTGGTGGGGCTGGCTAATTTTTGTTTTGCTGTTAGTAGCAGTAAGAGATGTTTTTTTACAGCGAAAACACACCATAAGTCATAACTTCCCGATAGTTGGACATTTGCGTTACTGGCTGGAAAGTATAGGCCCAGAACTAAGGCAGTATCTGGTAGCGAATAACCGGGAAGAGTTGCCTTTTAACCGTATAGAAAGAAGCTGGATCTATGCATCTGCCAAAAAAGAGAATAATTATGAAGGGTTTGGTACCGATCGTGATATTTATGCACATCAGTACATTTTTGTAAACAATGCCATGATGCCTTTTAAGCTTGCGCCGGGCCATCCTAATCTTGAAGATCATTGTTTTTTGCCATGTGCTAAAGTAATGGGTACTTATCACAATCGCAAAAGGCCCTTTCGCCCGGCATCGGCTATCAATATATCCGCCATGAGTTTTGGGTCATTGTCGGCAACTGCCGTAGATTCGCTCAACAGAGGAGCAGCCATGGCAGGCGCCTATCACAATACAGGAGAAGGAGGGCTTTCTCCCTATCATACAAATGGTGCAGATATTATTTTTCAATTTGGTACCGGTTACTTTGGCGTACGTGACACTAACGGACAATTTTCTATGGCAAAGCTTAAAAAATTGACACAAGAAAACACCTTTATAAGAGCTGTTGAAATAAAGCTTTCCCAGGGAGCCAAACCGGGTAAAGGCGGTGTGCTGCCCGGAAAAAAGATTACCGGTGAGATTGCGAAGATACGTAATGTAGAAAAAGGGAAAGATGTAATATCTCCCGCCGGACATACTGCCTTTGGTAATGTAGTGAAAATGGTTGGTTTTATTGAAGATATTGCCAAAGAAACCGGGCTTCCCGTAGGCATTAAAGCGGCCGTAGGAAAGCTCGATGCTTGGGAAGAGCTGGCACTTTTTATGAAGAAAACCGGAAAAGGCCCTGATTTTATTTCAATAGATGGTGGTGAAGGAGGAACAGGAGCCGCGCCTCCCAGTTTTGCTGACCATGTTTCTCTTCCTTTTGTATATGCCTTTCGCGATGTATATCGTATTTTTAAAAAGCACGAGCTTTGCGACCGCGTATTTTTTATTGCAAGCGGAAAACTAGGTTTTCCTGCAAAGGCGGTAATGGCCTTTGCTATGGGGGCCGATTGTATTAATGTGGCACGTGAAGCTATGATGAGCATTGGGTGCATACAGGCACAAATATGTCATACCAACCGTTGCCCTGCAGGTATAGCTACTCAAAGCAAATGGCTGCAAAAAGGGATCAATATTCCGCTTAAATCTGAAAGGCTCCGGCAATACTTCAGAACCTTCCGGAAAGAACTTTTGGAAATAACCCATGCCTGTGGTTATGAGCATCCCTGCCAGCTCTCTATGAGAGATGTTGATATCAGCCTCGGTGCGCATAATCTTACCCAAACCCTGGAGGCTGCGTATGGGTATGAGAAAGTACCGGTGCCCTTTAAAAGTATGCAGGAATTAAAGGATTGTTCTTATCTTGGCGGCAAAAATGAAATAAAAGAAACCTGTTAGCGTTTTAACATGGAAACTAACCAACATATAAATCCCTGTTCATGGATATGAAATTCCTGGAAATGCTTTTGTACGCTGTTCCTGCTTTGATTACCGGTATTATAGCCTATTACTTTTTTAATCTCCACACCAAAAACGAAGAGGGTCGTCGCCGTTTCCTTTTACATAAAGACATGCAAAAAAATGTATTGCCTATACGTTTACAGGCCTATGAGCGAATGGCACTTTTTCTGGAACGAATAGACCCCTCAAAATTACTGGTAAGAGTTCCTCCCGCAAGTCCTGATAAAAACAACTATGAATCCCTTCTTGTAAAAAATATTGAGAATGAATTTGATCATAACCTTTCTCAACAAATTTATATGAGTGATGAATGCTGGAATATTGTAAGAGCAGCTAAAAATGCTACGATCCAGATCATCAGAAAATCCAGTTTAAGCGATAAAAACGATTCGGCTGATAAACTTCGGGAAAGTATTCTGAACGATTTGCTGGACAGGCAGTCCCCCTCGAATGCAGCGTTGGCCTTTATCAAAAAAGAAGTTAGCGACCTCTGGTAGTTATATTAAGCAATATCTTTGGTTTTTTTGCGCTGTTCTGCGTCTTTACGAATTTTTTGTCCGGCATATTGGTACCCTTCAGCCCACCATTTTACCATTTCATGTTTGTTGAAAATGAGTGAGTTTTTCGTTAATGAAACCGGTGTGTAAAACAGGTTTAACTTTACATTTTTGTTTTGAGCAGCCAGTTTTCCTATCATAATATTGTGATATTCTACCTGATCAAGAAGGTAACTGAATAAGTTCACCATAAGTGAAAAAGGGTTTCTTCCCAGTATATTGTTACGTTCTACATTTTCGGTTTCCAGAATCACGGCATCCACTTCGGTAGCACCACGTCGTATAGCTTCCCGTATAGGTACTACAGAACCAAATCCTCCATCGGCATACTCACAGCCATTTTTACAGGCAATAGACATAAATGGAATATAATTGCAGCTTATCCAAATCCAATCACAAAAATCGCTATAAGAACAGTCCTTTGTTGACATATATTCTACCTTATTTCGCGTAAGATTAGAAACTGTTACCACTACCTCTTTTTCCAGTTGTGCTATTTTTTCAAAATCTTCAAGGGTAAAGCCGCGTTTAATGCTTTTTCTGAGGGATTTACTTTCGCCAAAGGTTCTTTTTCCTTTTATGATTTGCCATAAAACATTAAAATGATTAATGGCTACATATTCTTTTCCTTTACGACGTCTCACAATAAAAGGATTGTTGCTGAATATCTTCCTTTGGGTAACTGTGGTATAGTTATGGTACACCTTTTCAATCTGGCCCGAAGCTAAATGAGGTAACAGCAAACTACCGGTAGATGTACCAAGATAGAGGTCGTACTCCCTTTTCTGCTCTTTTATTAAATACTCGGCTACTCCTCCGGCAAAGGCTCCCTTACTGCCCCCTCCGGATATAACTAGGGCTTTCATCTATATAATTTGGTTGGTTTCAGTAATTTTTCGTTCTGCATAAGCAAACCCGAAATCCCACCATTTGGTCATTTGTTCTTTGTTAAATATCAAAGAGTTGGTAGTTAAAATGGTAGGGGTATAATAAAAGTTAATAATAACATTTTGATTGGAAGCTACAAATTTGCCAATTCTAATATTTTGATGCTCAATACGATCTGCCATGAAGTTAAAAATATTAGTGATGAGCGCAAAAGGGCTTTTACTGGGCATGCGGTTAAGGTGGGTTACTTCCGTTTGAAGGATTATGGCATCTATCTCGGTGGCTCCCCTTTTAATAGCCTCTTCAATAGGAACCATGCTCCCAAGCCCGCCATCTGCATACTCACAACCATTTTTACGCGCCAGGCTCATAAAAGGTGTGTAATTAGACGATATCCATATCCATTCGCAAAACTCTTCGTAGTTATAATCATTAATTGATTTATATTCCACTTGATTCAGTGAAATATTAGAAACGGTTACAATAACTTCCCGGGAACTTTCCTGAAGTTTTTGAAATTCTTCAAGGGTAAACGTATCTTTAATAAGCTGCTTCAGGTTATAACTCTCTCCAAAGGTTTTGCTTCCGCGTATAAAATTCCTGATAACATTGAGGTGATTAATACCAATGGTCTCAATTCCACGCTTTTTACGAACAATAAAAGGACAGTTGCTAAAAATACTGTTCTGATCTACAGAAGTATATACTTTTTTGATTTTTTCTACTTCGTCCAGTGCTAAATGAGAAATAAGAAGACTTCCGGTAGATGTTCCCAGAAATAATTGATACTCTTTTTGGAGTTTTTCGATAAGAAATTGGGCTACACCTCCGGCAAATGCTCCTTTACTGCCTCCTCCGGATATAACTAAGGCTTTCATAAATGAAAAATTAGTTGCTGTTGTAAATATACAGTTTATTCCAATGCATTGAGTCGTGCTTCCAGGAAAGCTCTTTCTTTTGATCTTAAGGAAGGAGCCAACTGTAGTAAACGTTCTTTATAAACCGGATCTTTCAATAAACTATTCAGCATTTGAGATGCATTTTTAGAGAATTGCCATACCGGATGTACACAGGCATTTATCAGGTTTCGCAAAACAGGATCTGTAAAGGCATCTAACTGAAAAAACACTTGAAAAGCGTTTTGGCGTACCTCAAAGTGTGATGAAGGGAATGTGTACCTCTGCAACTCATCAAAAAGAGCGGGGGTCTCATTGGAGAGGTACGATGGTGTAAGTAGTGTTAAAGTGATCCATAAGATCCTGATATTTTTATCATTATGACCTGTTTCTTCCTTAGTTACTTTAAGGATTTCTATCCGCTCTTCAGGAAAGGTAACCCATAATTTCAGCAGGGCCGCCTCTCTTGTATCATAACTTGAGGCTTTGAGCAATGAGGTAAACGCTTTTTTAAAATCTGGCGGTATGGTATCCATTTGCATTGCTATTACTTTTTGCACTTTAGGATCGGTGGTCTGTAGTGCTATTTCATACAGAGATAGCTTTTCATCCAAAGGTAATTGCGCAATACGGTAGAGTATTTGTTGCTTTAAAGGATAATAGACATCACTTTGTAAAAGCGAACGATATACCTCAAAGGCATTGTTGTTTTCGAGGCGCTCTAACGCTTTGAGCCTGTCAACAAAAGTATAGTTGCCTTTTATAAGTTTTGGCAATTGGGATTGAGGAACAGAAAAGGTGACATCGGCTAACTTATCATTTTCCGGGTTAAGCACCCCGGGAGATGATCTACTTTCTTTTTTTACATCTTTTGGGAAAGCAAGGTTGTTTTTTGTTATAGAGATACAGGTTGTATCATTTTTTACAGAGTAACAATACCTCAGGGAGATATGGTCATTGTTCTCAGTAATCTTTAAGTTTCCGCTATCCCAGCTAGCTTTTATTACTGGAATACGGTCGTTTTCCAGCCAGGTTTGCTTAAAATGAGTTAATGACGTGCCGGAAGCTCGTTCTGCTTCTTTTAAAAAGTCATCCGTCGTAGCTGATGAAAACTGATATTTGGTGAGATAGGCTTTTACCGCAGCTTTAAAGGCCTTGTCCCCTATTTTATTACGAAGCATATGCAACACCCATGCACCTTTCTCATAAAATGTAAGGCTGCCGGCATTAGGGTTCAAAAGGCTTTCCCCTATTCCTTCTTTAGACAGAGTAATAAGCTTTTGTGCAGACTGGTGCAGTTTGTTGTGGTAATACTCTTCTCCAAAAAGCATTTTTTCAGCCTGCAATGCATAATAAGTAGCAAAACCTTCCTGTAGCCAGTGATGTTCACCATCACGTGCCGTTACCAGATTACCGAACCACTGGTGTGCCATTTCATGAGCATTTACATTTACATAGTTCCTGTCGTTAAAAGCAATAGAATCTACCATATAACTATCGGAAAAAATAGTAGTGGTAGTATTTTCCATACCAGCATACAAAAAGTCTTTAACAGGCACCTGTCTGTAAACCTCCCAGGGATAATATACTCCCGTTTCCTCTTCCATAAAATGAAGCATTTCCCTGGTATAACGATAGGTAGGCTCTACTTTTAAAGAGTCTTCAGGATAGTAGGCCACCTGAATGGGCACTCCTCTTTCGGTATAATAAGTATCATAAGCATATTCTCCAATAGCAATGGCCAGTAAATAGCTGCTCATGGGCGCATTCATATTATAGTGCCAGGTTTTAAAATCATTTTTAACGGAAACGGAATCCAGAATACCATTGGCAAAAACTTCATAATCTTTATGAAATGTAATACTTTGCCTGAAAATTACTTTCTCATTCACATCTTCAAAAGAAGGTACCCAGTGGCTGTTATTTTTCCCCTGTCCCTGGGTCCAAACCTGTTTTTTACCCGAGGGTTCATTCCACCCCCAAAAATACATCGCTTTTTGAGGCTGTGAAACATAGCTAATAGTGAGGGTATTACCTTTCTGAGATGAGGCGTTAAGAGCTATATAAAGTTTCTTTTCGTCATAGCGATATATAGCTTTTTGTTTATTGATCTTAATTTCTGAAAATTTCATATTCCGGGCATCAATTACTATCGTGTCAATTGGTGCCATCACATCAAAAGTATAGATAACAGTACCCGTAACCTCTTCTGAATAGGGATTAATATATAAGTTTACATAACTGTTTTTAAAATCAACATTTTCAACACTTTGAGAGCAAATATAACATTTGGTATATAATATAAAAATGAAACTAAAAATCAGTTTTATAGCTGTGTAATTCATAATTCTCAATGGACCTCTTCTCTTTATTCTATTATTTTATTGCTATTGCAAGCTAATAAAATTAAGTGATTTTCATTTCCCGACGAGTGTTAACTTTGAACATTACCCGGGGAGTTTTATCTTCGTTGTCATGAATGCTGAGTTGCTAAACACTCCCATAGATTATTTAAAAGGTGTAGGTCCTAATCGGGCACAGCTCCTTCGCAGTGAGTTAGGTATTGAGACCTATCAGGATCTTTTGCACTTGTTTCCTAACCGATATATTGACCGAACTACGTATTATAAAATAAAAGATCTGCAGCGAAATAATGCCGATGTTCAGATTACAGGTAAGATCATACATCTTAAAATGGTTACGCAACAACGTGGAAAACGATTGGTAGCTACTTTTATTGATGATACCGGTGAAATGGAGCTGGTATGGTTTCGCGGCCACAAATGGATAAAAGACAATTTGAAATTGAATGTCCCCTATGTAGTTTTTGGTAAATGCAATTGGTACAATGGGGTTTTTAGTATGCCACATCCTGAAATGGAAATAGCAACTGAGCATGAACAAAGCCTTAGAACTGCCATGCAACCGGTGTATCCCTCTACAGAAAAGCTTACCAATAAGGGTATTACCAATAGAGTAACCGCTAAATTGCTTGAACAACTTTTTAGGGAAACCGGTGGAAAATACCAGGAAACCCTCCCTCAATATCTTTTGGATGAACTAGCTCTCATATCTAAAAGCAAGGCACTCTTCAATCTTCATTTTCCGGAAAGTGCTGCCCTTCTGGCAAAAGCACAATACCGGCTTAAGTTTGAAGAACTTTTTTATATACAATTGCAACTCATTTTCAAAAAACTGATCAGGAAACAAAAAATAAAGGGATTTGCTTTTGAAAAAGTAGGTAAACAATTCAAGACTTTTTACGAAACACAACTTCCTTTCGAACTAACGGGAGCTCAAAAACGCGTAATTAGGGAAATTCGTAAAGATATGGGGAGCAATGCCCAAATGAACCGGTTATTACAGGGAGACGTGGGTTCAGGAAAGACCATTGTCGCGCTCATGGCGGTTTTACTGGCAGTTGACAATGGCTTTCAGGCCTGTATTATGGCACCTACCGAAATACTCGCTATTCAGCATTATAATGGTATCCGATCACTTTTAAAGAATATGGATATAGACGTACAATTGCTTACGGGAGCTACACGCGTTGCCGAGCGTAGAGTATTGCACGAAGCACTGGAAACCGGAGAGACCAGTCTTTTAATTGGTACTCATGCATTGTTGGAAGATAAAGTAGTGTTTAAAAATCTTGGATTAGCTATAATTGATGAGCAGCACCGGTTTGGAGTAGCACAGCGGGCCAGACTGTGGCATAAAAATGAACTACCCCCTCATATTTTGGTAATGACCGCCACCCCTATCCCAAGAACACTGGCTATGAGCCTTTATGGTGATTTGGACGTGTCTGTAATAGATGAGCTGCCACCGGGCAGAAAACCTATACGTACAGTGCACCGGTATGATAGTAATCGTTTAAAAGTTTTTGGATTCATGAAAGAACAGATTAAAGAGGGTCGTCAGGTATATGTGGTGTATCCGCTTATCAATGAATCTGAAAAAATGGATTACAAAGACCTTATGGATGGTTATGAAAGTATTGCCAGGGAATTTCCGGCTCCGGATTACCAGATATCCATTGTACACGGTAAAATGAAACCCGCGGATAAGGATTATGAAATGGAGCGTTTTGTAAAAGGGGAAACCCAGATCATGGTAGCGACAACTGTGATTGAAGTAGGTGTAAATGTACAGAATGCTTCGGTTATGGTTATAGAAAGTGCAGAGCGTTTTGGGCTTTCACAATTACACCAGTTAAGAGGGCGTGTGGGAAGGGGTGCAAAACAAAGTTATTGTGTTTTAATGACAGGTGTTAAACTGAGCAATGATGCACGAACACGTTTGGAAACTATGGTTCGTACTAATGATGGTTTTGAAATTGCAGAAGCCGACCTCAAGTTAAGGGGGCCAGGTGACTTGATGGGAACCCAGCAAAGCGGGGTGTTAAATCTTAGAATAGCTGATATTGTAAAAGATGCAGATATATTAAAAAACGCAAGGCATATAGCCTTGCGTATCTTAAAAAATGATGAGAACCTGTCGAAACCGGAAAACCGCATTCTCAATTACGTGTATAACCGGTTAACTAAAATTAAAACTATCTGGAATTACATTAGTTAATTACAAAAACAGTAAACATAAATTCTGAATCGAAGTCGTCTTTTTTGCTTCCTCCATTATCATTGTCCCCTATGTTTACTCTAAATCCTGTGGGTGTTTGCTCGTAATACGTTATTCCCGGGTCATCATTAGAACCTGCTCCGTTAGGACAGGGACCTCCACAATCGGGGATAGAAAGTAGTATTACGTAATTATTATTTGCCAGAGGCGTTTCAAAGGTGACCTGATAATCTCCTCGATTATCATTACCGTCCAGATTGGTAGATATCTTGCTTACCGTTGCATTAGAAATGGCCGCGGCTGTACCGTTGGCATTTACTTTTCCAAGTGCATATACCGAAACAGAAGGGCCCCCATGAGAAACTACCATAGTACCCCAGTTGGGTGTAGCGGAGTTACCTGTATTCACTTCCAGGGAATTAGTTGTTTCATTATAAATAATAAGACCGTTTGCAGGATTGGTAATATTTACCTTTTCTGCATTTGTGAATGTAGGGATCAAGATCCCTTTATTTTCACTTTCAATATGAAGAGCTGTACTCTCATGTGGCGCTGTAGTACCAATACCTACCTGAGCATAAAACGTAGAGCTTATTAAAAAGAACGTTAATAAATAGAATGTTTTCATAGTAAATTGTTTGAGGGCCATTAATAAATATTGTCGCATAACAAATTATAACGGTACAAACTTACTTGTGTCTTGGTTTTCTTAAAAAAAAAATCGTTATATAACCAATTTTACGGGTTGACCGTAAATTTTTTGAAGATATACGAAAAAAAATCTGGTACAAAATCTTTTTTTACAAAAAAACACACGTATAAATACGTGTCTTATATAAAGAAAAATCCTATATGGTTAGGGACAGATAGGCGTTTTTGTACCATTTACCCAAACTCAAGGATGAGCTTTTATGTTTGATTATTAGTACATACCTATTCTTTTAATTATTCAGAGATCATCCCGGAAAACTCATTCTAATTACTTCGTGTTTTTTTATTTGTAACAGGACTATGCAGCCCTGGCATGAATATACTTTACAGTTCTTCCTTGTATTAATCTATAACCTGGATACGAAAATATTATAGTTGTGTAAAGGAGATTTTTTTTTACCTCTCTTTGGTTTGAAGTGTTATGTTGTGTAGCAGGATGGGATGCAGTACTCCCGACTTTTTTGAAACCTTTTAATTTTTTGAAATTTTATACGGTTTTTGCATGTTCAAAAGCCGGTACAGGAAAACAAATTGTAAACAAAACATAGGTCTAATAAATCTCGTTTTTATCGTATTCCTATTACGTGTATATCTCTTGAGAAAATCATTTTTTAATAATTAAAATCTTGCCAGGCCTGTGTTGCCTTAGTAGGTACATTATCTTATATTTGCGCATTCCTAACTAATGAGGCAAAATATGAAGATTTCTTATAACTGGCTGAAGCAATTCCTCAAAATTGACTGGGAAGCTGGAAAGACAGCAGAACTACTTACCAATCTTGGCTTGGAGATCGAGGGGATTTTTCCGTTTGAATCGGTAAAAGGAGGGCTAAAAAATATTGTAGTAGGTAATGTTCTTACTTGTATTAAGCATCCTAACGCAGACCGCCTGAAGGTAACTACGGTAGATATTGGTAACGACCGTATTCTTCAAATTGTTTGTGGCGCTCCCAATGTAGAAGAAGGCCAAAAAGTAGCGGTCGCCTTAGTAGGTACCACACTTTATGATAAAGATGGAGAGCCTTGGCAAATAAAAAAAGGAAAAATACGGGGAGAAGTATCTGAAGGGATGATATGTGCTGAGGATGAATTGGGACTTGGTACAAACCATGACGGTATTATGGTGTTAGATAACAGTTTACAACCGGGAACACCCTGCGCCGATGTTTTTGAAATAGAAAACGATCATATTTTTGAAATTGGCCTTACTCCTAACCGTGCTGATGCCATGAGCCATTTTGGTGTGGCCAGGGACCTTAAAGCAGGGCTTTTACAGCAAAAAAAGCCATTGGAATTGATCACGCCCTCAGTGAGCAGCTTTAAAGTAGATAACAGGACGCTTAAGATAGATGTTGAAATTCAGGATAAGGAGTTATGCTCCCGTTATTGCGGGGTTACAATATCTAATGTTACCGTAAAGGAATCGCCACAATGGCTCAAAAACAGGCTTACAGCTATAGGGCTTACTCCTAAAAATAATATAGTTGATGTAACGAATTACGTTTTACACGAATTGGGCCAACCATTACACGCTTTCGATGCTTCAGTTATTAAAGGCAATAAAATACAGGTTAAAACCTTACCCCAGGGAACACGCTTTACCACGCTGGACGGTGTGGAAAGAACACTTCACAATGAGGATCTCATGATCTGTGATACTGAGAAACCTTTGTGCATTGCCGGAGTTTTTGGAGGAGAGAATTCAGGAGTTACCGGCAAAACCACCAAAGTGTTTTTAGAAAGTGCATATTTCAATCCGGTATCGGTGCGTAAAACTGCCAAGCGCCATGCCCTTAGCACAGATGCTTCATTTCGTTTTGAAAGAGGTATTGACATTAATACAGTAAAATACGCTATGCTACGCGCCACTTTACTTATTCAGGAAGTAGCAGGTGGTATAGTGACCAGCGATATTATAGATGTATTTCCTAAAAAAATTGAAGATCATCAGGTTTTTTTAACCTTTGAAAAGGTGAATTCACTGGTTGGCCAGGAAATCCCGAGAGAAACGGTTAAAAGTATTCTTACCTCACTGGAAGTTAAGATCAATAATGTAACCGAAACGGGAATAGGCCTTACCATTCCCTCCTATCGGGTAGATGTTACACGAGAGGCTGATGTGATAGAAGATATTCTCAGAGTATATGGCTATAACAACATTGCAGTTACCGAAAAATTAAATGCGTCTATCTCACATTCGGTGCGTTTTGCAGATGATCGTATTAGTAATATAGTGGCCGACAACCTGGTAGCTCTGGGTTATTATGAGATTATTAATAATTCCCTGACAAATCCCGATTATATTACATTAAGTGAGCAAATCACCGAAGAGGCTCAGATCACAATGATGAATCCGTTAAGCGGTGATCTGTCTGCCTTACGGCAATCGGTATTGTTTACTGGTATGGAAACCATTGCTTTTAATACAAACCGAAAAAGACCCAACCTGCGCCTTTTTGAGTTTGGCAAAACGTACCACCAGTATAATGGGAATATAAAAGAAGAAAAGAAACATCTGGCTTTGTTTATGACCGGGAACAAAACCGAAAAGCACTGGAATACTTCTGAAGAGCCCGGAGACTTCTTTCACTTCAAATCGGTAGTGATGCGTGTACTTGAACGACTTGGTTTTACCAATATCAAATCGGCTCCGGTAAAGAGTGACCTTATCTCAGAGGGGCTTTCCTTTTCATCCGGCAAGCACAAACTGGTTGATATGGGTACCGTTAGTAAAAAAATACGACAGTTCTTTGATGTTAAAAACGAGGTATTCTATGCCGATTTTGACTGGGATCATATACTAAGGGTCCTTGCACAACAAAATATAAAATTTGAAGATATCCCCAGGTTTCCGGAAGTAAAACGTGATTTTGCACTTTTGGTAAACAAGGACATCCAATTTAAAGATATTTATCAAACGGCCCTTCAAAGCGAAAAACGACTTCTCAAAGAAGTGACCCTTTTTGATGTGTATGAAGGTAATAACCTGCCTGAAGGTAAAAAAAGCTATGCAGTTAGCTTTACATTGCAACCTGATAAGGGAACACTAACCGACAAAGATATCGACAAGGTGATGCGAAAGCTGCAAACCAGTTTTGAAAATCAAATAGGAGCAGAATTACGGTAACAGCCATTATGCTGTTTAACTTTTTTCTTGGCCAAACACAGCTTTTACCGTATTTACTTAAACACTTTTTCTATTACAAAGCATTTTTATAAGATGAGTTGATTTCTATGACCTATTTCATTAAATTTGAAAGGCTTCACCTCAAAAAACGAGAAAAATGTTGTTGAAAAAGACTAATATCGAAGAAAAACTTCAACGCTATCAAAGCGCTGAACGCTCTCAAGTATCGATCCTCGAACAGGTACGTAGTATTCTCGAAGAAGAAACCAGAAAACAGGATAATATTCTTAAGAACCTGGAGGGGCATACTGCCACTGCTAAAAGTATTAATGAATTTATTTTTGACGATCTGGATACAGATAGAATATACCATATAGATACTATTAAACAGATATGTATAGACTACCGTCTTCGTTTTCTTGATACCCGTTATTTTAAAGGAAAATATCCTCAAGAAGCACTTTTGGAGATAACCAGACTTGAAAAAACACATAATACCCAACTGGGTAACTTTAAGATCATGGCGCCTTCAAAGTTGTTTAAACTCGAGAATGCAGACGATCCCTTATTGTTTGTTCCTCTCGGGAATAAATACTATTACCTGGTACATAAGTGGGGGAACGATCTACACCCGTTGCGCAAATGGTTAATGCTACCCTTTAAGAACTTTTTAAATCTTACGATTCTTATTTTTCTGATAAGCTGGTTGTTAACCGAAATGATACCCGCAGGGCTCTTTTCCAAAGAACAATCGCTTTCCAATTATATGGTAATCTATTTCTTTATGTTCAAATCGATAGCAGGAGTGGTTTTGTTTTATGGTTTTGCTTTAGGCAAAAACTTCAACCATGCTATATGGAACAGTAAATATTTTAATGCGTAAACTCAAGATATAATACTCATAAAAAATCCCGGTTGTTTTCCGGGATTTTTTTATTATAAGGTATATTTTAACTTCTTAACTAGGTAGTAGCCATTGCATACATTTTATTTCTCTGTTCTTTAATAGCTGCATCTCGCATATAATCGTCAAATGTAAGATAACGATCAATAATACCCCCGGGGGTTAATTCTATGATCCGGTTTGCTACAGTTTGTGCAAATTCATGATCATGCGTAGTGAAGATAACAGTACCCTTAAAATTCTTGAGTGAATTATTGAAGGCGGTGATGCTTTCAAGATCGAGGTGGTTGGTAGGTTCGTCAAGCATAAGAACATTGGCTCGTATCATCATCATTCGGCTAAGCATACAACGTACCTTTTCACCCCCAGACAGTACTTTTCCGGTTTTAAGAGCCTCTTCGCCGCTAAAAAGCATTTTGCCAAGAAAACCTCGTACAAAAACTTCTTCGCGTTCTTCTTCGGTTTTAGACCATTGGCGCAACCAGTCCACCAGAGTAAGATCCGTATCAAAAAAGTCTGAATTGTCAACCGGAAGATACGACTGTATAGTAGTTACACCCCACTGGTATTTACCGGCATCTGGCTTTTGAAGGCCGTTTACAATCTGGTAAAATGCGGTGGTAGCTCTGGAATCTTTGGAAATAAGAGCCACTTTGTCCCCTTTGGCCAGATTGATATCTATATTCTGAAAAAGAATTTCGCCGTCAATACTACTGGCGAGCCCATCTACATTAAGTATTTGATCTCCTGCCTCCCGTTCCTGTTCAAAAATAATGGCAGGATATCTTCTGCTGGAGGGCTTAATCTCTTCTACCTTCAGTTTTTCCAGCATTTTTTTTCGTGAAGTAGCCTGCTTACTTTTAGCAACATTGGCGCTAAATCGCTGGATAAATTCCTGTAATTCTTTGGCTTTCTCTTCTGCTTTTTTGTTTTGTTGCGCCCGCTGTCTGGCAGCTAACTGGCTGGATTCATACCAAAAGGTATAATTTCCTGTATAATGTGTAATTTTTCCAAAATCAATATCTGATATATGCGTACAAACCGCATCCAGGAAGTGCCGGTCGTGAGAAACTACAATTACGGTGTGGTCATAATTAGCTAAAAAGTTCTCTAACCAGGCTATGGTTTCAAAATCAAGATCGTTAGTGGGCTCATCCATAATAAGCACATCAGGGCTTCCAAAAAGAGCCTGTGCCAGGAGTACACGAACCTTTAATTTCGAATCCAAGTCACTCATAAGTGTATAGTGCAAATCTTCTGAAATACCGAGATTGGAAAGTAATGCGGCTGCATCGCTCTCAGCATTCCACCCGTTCATTTCTTCAAACTTTACCTGTAACTCTCCTACCCGGTCACCATCGGCATCACTAAAATTTTCTTTGGCATAGATAGTATCCATTTCCTGTTTAATAGCATACAGGGGTTTATTCCCCATAATAACCGTTTCCTGCACGGTATGCTTATCATATGCATAGTGATCCTGTTCCAGAACAGACATTCGCTTACCTGGCTCCAAATGCACGTGCCCTGAAGTAGCATCCATTTTTCCGGAAAGTATTTTCAGAAAAGTAGATTTTCCAGCTCCGTTTGCACCAATAATACCGTAACAATTACCGTGAGCAAAAGTTACATTCACCTCATCAAACAACACTCTTTTTCCAAATTGAACCGAAAGATTTGTTACCGTCAACATATAAATAGCCTTTAATTCTTTAAACGCTGCAAAAGTAAGAAATTGAAATGGATTATGATTTTGAAAAGCATTCTGTTTTCACTTCTTTTAAATGGTATTTTAACTAGCTGTTAACACGATGGCTGTCTTTGCTTTGTTAGATTTGCTATGGATGCGAAATGTGCCGTTTATTGACGGCTGTTTATTTAAAACAGATATATGAGATATTTGCTTTTAGCGAGTACCATTTTTTTAATGTATAGCTGCGAGAACAGTTCTAAGGACGTTTCTACCTATTTTGGAGGAGAAATTGTGAACCCCAACAGTCCTTATGTGGTACTTTATAAGAATGATGAAGTGGTAGATTCTGTTATGCTTGACGATAACAACCGGTTTTTGATAGAGCTTGAAACTATTGATGAAGGATTGTATCACTTTGAGCACGTGCCTGAAATGCAATACGTTTTTATTGAAAAAGGCGACAGTATCCTTTTTCGTTTAAACACACTTGATTTTGATGAATCTCTTATTTTTAGCGGTAAAGGTGCCGAAAAAAACAACTTCATGATCGATATGTTTCTGGTAAATGAAGATGAAGAAAAACTTGTTTATGACTTTTATGACCTGGAGGCAGAAGATTTTGTGAGAAAGATGGATTCTTTAAAACAAATGAAAATTGAATTGTACGATAATCTTGTTTTGAATTTTGATCTTTCGGAAAATGCCAAAAACATAGCCAAAGCAGGTATTGATTATCCTCACTACGATGCTAAAGAGATCTACCCTTATATTCATAAAAACAAACTTCACCATGATGAAGTAGAGAGTTTACCCGAACACTTTTATGCTTATCGAAATACACTTAACTACAACGACGAACGATTGAGCTATTTTGGCCCTTATGTTAATTATTTGAATATGTATTTTAATAATTTATCATATGCCACCTGTATGGATCTTTGCGCCGATGATAAACCTGAAGCTAACGCAACGCTCCATTTTTATTTACACAAACTCAAACTTATTAACGGTAATATCAAAGTCAAGGAAATACGAGATAACCTTTTTAGAAACACAGCTTTTTCGTATTTGCGAAAAGACCATGACGCCTCTAACAACGAAAAGTTTATTGCACTTTACGAACAATTTTCACCAGATAACAAATACGGTGAAGAAATAAATTATGTTTTTAGTGCCATTAAGAAACTTCAAAGAGGAAATCCTATTCCCAATGTCCAACTGGTAAAAGCTTCCGGGCAAATTACCAACACAGAAACACTGGTTAAGGGAGCCACCGTTTATTATTTCTGGTCCTTAAACCAGAAAAATCACATGGCCAATATTAATAAAAAAGTAAAAAAACTCGAACAGAAATACCCTGAATACACTTTTGTAGGTATCAATATTAACGAAGATCACGACACCTGGGTGAATATTTTGGAAAGAATGGGACTGGATACCGCAAAACAGTTTCGCAGTAAAAGTTTTGAAGAAATACGTGAAAAACTGGTAATTGAAGGGCTTAACAAAGTGATCATTGTCAATCCTGATGGTACTATTGTCAATGCTTTTGGAAATATTAATGAAGCTGATTTTATGGACAATGTAAAATCATTATAAAAAAAGCTCTGTTGTGATTAACAACAAAGCTTTTTTTATTTTTAAGTATAATATAATATATTCTTATTATTTATTTCCCTTTTTATAATCTTCCAGAAACTTTTCCAATCCAATATCAGTAAGCGGATGTTTAAGTAATCCTGTAATAGAAGACAAGGGACCTGTCATTACATCAGCACCAATTTTAGCACATTGAATAACATGCATCGTATGTCTAATAGATGCTGCCAGTATCTGGGTATCAAAAGCATAGTTATCATATACTTCTCTAATTTCAGATATAAGGTTTAAACCATCTGTAGAAATATCATCCAGTCTTCCTATAAACGGAGAGACATAAACGGCACCGGCCTTAGCCGCTAAAAGCGCCTGCCCAAGAGAAAAAACCAATGTACAATTGGTTCGTATGCTCCTGTCTGCAAAATATTTTATGGCCTTAACCCCGTCTTTAATCATAGGAACCTTTACCACAATTTGAGGATGTAGTTCTGAGAGCTCCTCTCCTTCTCTGATCATGCCTTCAAAATCGGTAGCAATTACTTCCGCAGAAACATCTCCGTCCACAATATTACATATGTCAACATAGTGTTTAAGAATATTGTTTTTTCCGGTGATACCTTCTTTAGCCATTAATGACGGATTGGTAGTTACACCATCTAAGACTCCTAAAGCCTGTGCTTCGCGAATTTGGTCAAGGTTGGCTGTATCAATAAAAAATTTCATGTAAAAGATTATTATTTGGTTGCGCAATTTGTCTGCAAAGCTACAATTTATAATGATTACAAAGCAGTTTCTCGAAAAATTTAGGCGGGAGTACTCTTTTTAGTACCACTGATAACTTTTGCATAAATGCTCCAGACCTGTAATGAATACCGGGTTTTTTGGTATTTATTATTCTATAAACTTTGCGGGCGACCTTTATAGGGTCTCCTCCTTCATCAACATGTTCGTCCATTAATTTTAATGAGTGACTGTATGATGTATAATAAGGAGAATTTTCTATGGCCGGTGCATGATAACGCCCTGCAGCAATATTGGTTGCAAAATCTCCGGGTGCAAGATTACTCACGTGTATTCCAAAACTTTTTACTTCCATACGCAAAGCTTCAGTAACCAATTCCAGCGCTCCTTTTGTAGCCGAATACAGTCCCCGGTACGGTAGCCCCATATATCCTGCTATAGAAGTAATATTTATGATATGTCCCTGTTTTTGCATTCGCATAGCTGGTAAGACAGCTTTCATAACGGTAACAGGACCATACAAATTGGTTTTAAACACCGCTTCCATTTCTTCATAAGGGATCTCTTCAACAGGCCCGGTTATACCTATACCTGCATTATTTATCAAAATATCTATACGCTTCTCCTTATGTAAAACACTCTGAATCGCTTTTTCAACAGATTCTTTATCTCTGACATCCATAGAAATAAGTGAGAAAGGTAATTTTTCATTGTACTTTTCAGGATCCCTGCTAGTGCCATAAACGCGGTATCCTTTTTCATGAAGAAAACACCCCATAGCTTTCCCTAGTCCTGAAGAACCGCCGGTAATAACAACCACCTTATGCATATTCTGTTATTTTTTATAAGCTGCAAAGAAACAATAAAAAAGGAAAATGATAAAAGGAAGAAAATAAAAAAGGCAAGCTACCTGCATCGCACCGCTACAACCGCATACCCTTGCTGCGTTCCCGCCCTGGGGGATTCTGCAGGAGCTGGTCGTGCAGGACTTGCCGGCGCAAATATACGATCTTTTAAAGTTTTGTCAAGCATTTTTTAATCTTAAATTAGTTGGTTAAATTGCTCTCCTAACCTTTTGAAAAATGAACTTCTTTAAAACACTCGTCTTAAGTTTCTTAACCATTTTGTTGACAGCATGCAACGGAGGAAACTCTGATCTGGCTAAAAAAGTGGAGCTCTATCTAAACGAAGGAAAAACATCTTTCCAGCAGGGCGATACCGTTTTCATAGCGTTAAAAAAACAAAAAAACACTTCTATTGATTCTCTTGTGTACTTTCTTAACGGGCAAAAAATAGCTATACAACAGGATAGGTGGATTCTCGATAGCGTTCCTTTGGGTATTCAAAAGCTGGAAGTAAAGCTATACAGTGATGGCAAGGAAGGTATTCTTCGTAAAAGTATCACCGTTTTATCTAATACGCCTCCCGAGGTATATACCATACGGGTATTGAATGAGTTTCCGCACGATATATCTGCTTACACCCAGGGGTTAGAATTTGAAAATGATACCCTTTATGAAGGCACCGGCCGTTACGGCCAGTCCTATTTGAGAAAACTGGATTTTGAAACAGGAAAAGTTTTAAATGAAGTAGCTCTGAATGAGTCTTATTTTGGCGAAGGTATAAGTATTATGAACAATACGATCTATCAGCTTACATGGCAAAATGGAGTGGGCTTTATGTATGACCTGGATACCATGAAAAAAACAGGTACATTTAACTATGATAAAAGTAAGCAGGGTTGGGGATTGTGTAACGATGGTCAAAACTTATATAAAAGTGACGGTACTGAAAAGATCTGGATACTTAACCCCCAAACGCTTCAGGAAGAGGGATATATACAAATTACATCGCACGCAAAAGTTTACACCAAAGTAAATGAGTTGGAATTTGCCAATGGCAAAATATATGCTAACAGCTATCAAAATGACGGGATTATGATTATAGATCCCAAAACCGGTGCCCTACTTGGGGTAGTAGATGGCCGCAGCCTTAAAGAAAGAGTATTACAGCACAAAGAGATAGACGTACTTAACGGTATTGCCTATCATCCGGGAAGAAAAACGTTCTTTCTCACAGGAAAAAACTGGAATAAACTCTTTGAAGTAGAATTCTTGAAAAAAGATTGATGCATGAATGTATATGAAAAACAAATAATGGTCACAGAAGCACATTTAGACGCCATGCAACATGTGAATAATGTAACATATTTACAATGGGTGCAGGATGTAGCCCGTGATCATTGGGAACATCTGATCTCTGAGGAGGAAAGAACCAAATATGCATGGGTAGTGCTGGATCATTTTATCGAATACAAACAATCGGCCCTCTTAGGAGATACGGTTTTGGTTAGAACATATGTAGCCGGCTCGCAGGGCGCTACCTCAGTACGCATCGTTGAGATGTACCGTGGCGACGGGGAAATACTATTGGCAAAGGCCAAAACCACATGGTGCCTGTTAAACAGGGAAAACCTTCGTCCGGCCAGAATTCCTGAGAAAATAATGCATTTTTTTGCTTCATAAATGCAATATCTCACAGGCAATAGGTAAAAAACAGCGTGTATTCATTAAAAGTTTTATTTTTACCAATGCATGTACGTACTATATTATGAGTAAAAACCTGTACTATATTTTTTTAATCACAATAGCCATTGTATGGAGTTCCTGCCGGAAAGATTTTGAAACCGAACCCAGCAACGGGAACCTTGAATTTTCAAGAGATACGGTTTTCCTCGATACGGTTTTCACCAATGTAGGATCAGCTACCTATACCTTAAGGGTTTACAACCAAAGTAACAACGATATTCGTATTCCTACTGTTAGGTTAGGCTTTGGACAGGAATCCCGATATCGCCTTAATGTTGATGGAGTGGCCGGTAAAGAATTTGAAAATATAGAGATCCTTGCAAAAGATAGTATTTTTATATTTATAGAAACTACAGTAGATATTGATGAATTTATCACTACGGGAACACAATTTCTCTATAACGATGCCATAGAGTTTGATTCGGGAGAACGACAACAGGAAGTAGCACTGGTAACACTTGTACAGGATGCCGTTTTTCTTTTTCCGCAGCGTTTTGATGACGGTACGATAGAAACGGTACCTCTGGGACTTGATGAGAACGGCAATGAAGTACGTATTCAGGGATTTTTTCTGGAAGAGGATGAATTATTGTTTACTAATGAAAAGCCTTATGTTGTATATGGATATGCGGCCGTGAGTCCGGGCCATACCCTTACTATGGAACCCGGAGTAAGAGTACATTTTCACGAAAATTCAGGTCTGTTGGTTGGAAACAATGCTTCACTGGTAATAAACGGAGAATTGAGTACTGATCGTGAATTGTTGGAAAATGAGGTGATTTTTGAAGGAGATCGCCTGGAACCCGAATTTTCAGATATACCCGGTCAATGGGGTACAATTTGGCTGGCAACCGGCAGTACCGATCACCAAATTAATCACCTTACCATCAAAAATGCAACCGTTGGCATCTTAACAGATGCCAACCAGGAAGGTACTCCTGCCCTTTCCATAAAAAACAGCCAGATACACAACGCCTCTAATGTAGGGCTCTGGGGTAGAAATGCATCTATATACGGAGAGAACCTGGTGGTAGGCAATGCCGGACAACTCTCCTTTTATGGAAATTCAGGAGGACGCTATCAATTTAAACACAGTACGTTTGCCAATTACTGGCGCAACGGTTTTAGAGAATTTCCTGCAGTTTTAGTTGATAATTTTGTTGACCTGGGGAATAATAACATTATTAGCAACGACCTGGAAGCGGCCCTGTTTGAGAACTGTATTATTTATGGCAGCAATGATCTTGAGTTTTTTGCCGATGGTGTGGCAGAAAATACCCTGAACTATAAATTAGATCATTGTTTGATCAGGTTTAATGATTTTAGTGGTCGCTTTACCGATGACCCTCGTTTTGACTTTTCCAATGTTACCTTATATGAGAATATTTTTCTTAATGAAGACCCTGATTTCTTAAACACGCGAATCCATGATTTTCGAATAGGAGAAAATTCTGCTGCTATTGCCCGTGGCGATGTGTCTGTTGCTAATGAAGTACCTTTGGATATACTGGGTGTAACCCGAACAGCATCTCCCGATCTGGGTGCTTTTGAAAGTATAACTGCCCATAATAATTAATCCGGCTTACATACCAATGTATATAATTACGTTTTCCTTTAGTGTTACAGTGAAGCAGTCTTATACCTTAAACAAAGGTCTTTCACAAACCAATCGGTACACATGATTTGATATCGATTCGAGTCTGCTGTCATCTTCAGGATGGGTAAGTGCTTCATCCATAAGATCTACAATTGCCTGCATATCACTTTCATTAAGCCCTCTGGTAGTAATAGCTGCCGTCCCCACACGAATTCCACTGGTTACAAAAGGAGATTTATCATCAAAAGGAACCATGTTTTTATTAACGGTAATATGAGCTTTCCCCAATACGGCTTCCGCCTGTTTCCCGGATATGTTTTTATTTCTAAGGTCTATAAGCATCATATGATTATCAGTGCCACCACTTATAATATGATAATCTTTATCCATAAATGCTTTGGCCATAGCTTTGGCATTTTTCTGTACCTGTAGTATATAATGAAGAAATTCATCAGTAAGAGCTTCTCCAAAGGCCACAGCTTTGGCAGCTATTACATGTTCTAAAGGACCGCCCTGGTTCCCCGGAAAAACAGCACTGTCAAAAAGACTCGACATACTTCTGGGATCACCGTTTTTAAGAGTTATACCAAAAGGGTTGGGGAAATCTTTTCCCATTAGTATCATTCCACCTCTGGGGCCGCGCAATGTTTTATGTGTGGTTGTCGTTACAACATGGCAATGTGGCAAAGGGTCGTTTAGTATTCCTTTAGCGATAAGGCCCGCCGGATGCGATATATCTGCCAGTAAAATAGCATTCACCTGGTCTGCTATCTCCCGAAACCGCTTAAAATCAATATCTCTTGAATAGGCCGAAGCACCCGCAATAATGAGCTTGGGTCTTTCCTTAACCGCTATTTCTTCTATAGTATTATAATTAAGTACTCCGCTTTCTTTTTCTACTCCGTAAAAAACAGGATTGTACAATTTACCTGAAAAATTAACCGGGCTCCCGTGCGTAAGGTGTCCGCCATGCGACAGGTCAAAGCCTAATATTTTATCTCCCGGTCGCAAACACGCGTGATATACAGCCGTGTTAGCCTGAGAGCCGCTATGTGGTTGTACGTTGGCCCAGGCAGCACCAAATAGTGTTTTGGCCCGGTCAATGGCTATATTTTCTACTTCATCTACCACCTCACATCCTCCGTAGTAACGTTTTCCAGGATATCCCTCTGCATATTTATTAGTAAGGACAGAACCCATAGCTTCCATTACCTGATCACTTACAAAGTTTTCAGAAGCAATTAATTCAATCCCGTATAATTGACGTTCTTTTTCAGCTTCTATAAGTTCGAATATCTGTTCGTCTCTTTTCATTATCTGTATTTTGGAAAAAAAGTTTATTTGTACCGGCAGATACAATGCGAATTTATAAAAAAACATGGTATCCAATCCCTCCCAAAACGAATAATACTAACAAGTTTTTCACACGGCAATCGCAGACAGGACGCAATATTTAAAAAATGCTTAATTTATTCGTTTCCGTACCATTTTATTCATAATATTGTTTTTATTTAAAATTTTTGATCATGCCACATGCTACTAACAACCCCAATAGGAAATCATGGATACAGGTAGAGAAAGATTCGGATTTTCCTATTCAGAATATTCCCTTTGGTGTGTTCCTTACGAGGGACGATGTAATAACCATAGGTACCCGTATAGGTAACTATGCTATAGACCTGGGGGCATTGCATCAACTTGGGTATTTTAAGGGTATTCCTTTAACTGATGATATATTTTTACAAGACTCCTTAAACGATTTTATATCGGACGGAAAAAAAACCTGGAGACTGGTGCGAAACCGTATTGGGGATATTTTTGATATTGATAATCCGGACCTTCGCGATAATGAAGAACATTGTAAAATCGTATTATTTACAATGGATGAAATTGAAATGCAGTTGCCGGTACATATAGGAGATTATACCGATTTTTATTCCAGTAAAGAGCACGCTACCAATGTAGGCAGCATGTTCAGAGACCCGGATAATGCACTTCTGCCAAACTGGCTCCATATTCCGGTGGGATATCACGGAAGAAGCTCTTCCATTGTGCCTTCTGGTATAAATATTCACAGACCTAAAGGGCAAACGCTTCCGGCCGGGCAGGACACGCCTGTTTTTGGCCCTTCCAAACTGGTAGATTTTGAACTGGAAATGGCTTTCATTACTACCGATGCCAATTCACTCGGAGAACCTATACCCGTAGAAGAAGCCGAAGATTATATTTTTGGAATGGTACTGTTCAATGACTGGAGTGCCCGGGATATTCAAAAGTGGGAATATGTACCATTGGGACCTTTCCTTTCTAAAAATTTTGCCTCATCTGTTTCGCCCTGGATCGTGACTATGGATGCACTAAACCCTTTTAAAACAGATAGCCCCAGGCAAGAGCCAGAACCCCTTCCCTATCTTAAAGTAGAAGGGCAGAAAAGTTATGATATCCACCTAGAAGTAGATATCACCCCACAAGGCGGAACGCCGGTTACGGTTACCCGTTCTAATTTTAAATATATGTACTGGACAATGGCTCAGCAACTGGCCCACCATACTGTAAACGGGTGTAAAGTAAATAGTGGTGATATGATGGGGAGCGGTACCATTTCAGGTCCTACTCCCGATTCGTACGGTTCTATGCTTGAACTTACCTGGAAAGGGGAAAAGCCTATTAAAATGAACGAT
This sequence comes from Ascidiimonas aurantiaca, assembly GCF_037646345.1. NCBI lineage: Bacteria > Pseudomonadati > Bacteroidota > Flavobacteriia > Flavobacteriales > Flavobacteriaceae > Ascidiimonas > Ascidiimonas aurantiaca. The sequence continues at coordinate 499,089 of NZ_JBBEWR010000001.1, forward strand.
GGAACCGAACGTAAGTTTATCAATGATTATGATACGGTTACCTTCAGAGGTTTTTGCCAAAAAGAAAATGTAAGAATTGGTTTTGGAGAAGTAGTTACCAAATTGCTGCCTCCATTTGATGAAAAATAATTTTTTCAAAAATATAACGTTCCTAAACCGATATCTCATTGATATCGGTTTTTATATTTATCAAAGATGCTGTTTCACACCATTAAAAAATAATTTGGCATTATCTTTGAATCCCGATCGATAACAAACCTGACCATTATGAAAAAAACTGTTTTTTATCTATGTGCCCTATCTCTCATTGCATGGGGATGTAATTCTGCAAAACGGTCGCAGGAAGCACTTAATTCCGGTAATTATGACAAAGCAATTAACGTTGCTATTAAAAAATTGCAGAACAATAAAACCCGAAGAAGTAATCAAACCTTCATTTATCAGTTAGAAGAGGCTTTTAACAAAGTCACCGAAAGAGATAAAAGGCAAATAGAATTTCTAAAAAAAGACAATAACCCCGCCAATCTGGAACGTATTTACCAAACGTATCTCGCACTTGATGACAGACAAGAGCGCATACGGCCTTTGTTGCCGCTACGGTTACAGGATGCAGGCAGAGATGCCGTTTTTAAGTTTAAAAATTATAGTTCCAAAATAGTAGATGTCAAACGCGCGCTATCTGATTATTTATATGCCAATGCTTCGCAACTACTTCAAAACGCAAACTCAAAATTTGATTTTCGAAATGCCTATGATGATTTTGCTTACTTACAGGAGATAAATCCCGGTTTTCGCGATACACGTATAAAAATGGAAGAGGCACATCGCAAAGGTACCGATTTTGTAAAAGTGCTCCTGCATAATGATACACAAATGGTACTGCCCGAAAGACTGGAAGCTTCCCTGCTTAATTTTGACACTTATGGCGTAAATGACTTATGGACAGTTTACCATAGTAATCCGCGTAACGACATTAATTACGATTATGAAATGGATCTCATATTCAGAGACATCAACATAAGCCCAGAACAGGTAAGGGAAAAGCAGATAATTAGAGAAAAACAAATAAAAGACGGCTGGAAATACCTTTTAGACAATGAAGGCAATGAAGTGAGAGACAGTCTGGGAAATCGTATTAAAGTAGATAACTTTAGAACTATTACCTGCGATTACTACGAGTTTACACAGTTTAAAGCAGTTCAGGTAACCGGAGAAGTATTTTTTAGGGACTTGCAAACCCGCCAACTTGTAAATACATACCCGTTATCCAGCGAATTTGTTTTCGAACATATATATGCAGAGTTTGACGGAGACAAAAGGGCATTAGATGAAGCCGCACTACGCTTAATTAATGTAGTAGCCGTACCTTTTCCCAATAATGAACAAATGGTGTATGATGCCGGTGAGGACCTAAAACAACGTATAAAAGCTATTTTAAGACAAAACAGACTTAATCAGTAACCAGTGCCATGGTTACATCTGGAACCGTAATGGCCCCGTGCGATGCATGATAAATTACTTTCCCTTTTTTTATTAGTAAAAACTGTGGACTTTCATGCCATACGCCCAATTCTGAAGCAATATAATTAGAGAGGTCGCGCTGGTTAAGCAAATCTAAAAGGTATAAATGCACCTTTTCTTCATTCCAGGGCCAGGCTGATTCAAAACCTCTTAAAACCATGCCGCTTATCCCGCAACGTGTACTATGCTTGAATATACCAACCGGTATCTCTTGACTGTCTTCTATGATCTGCACCAACTGCTCTTGTGATGTCAGTAAGCGCCATTGCGGATTTTCCTTTTCTTTCTCTTCACCCTTCTTTTTTCTTGTAAAAAATCCCATTTATTTAGTTTATTAAGATCTAAAGAACAAAAATAACTATGACAACTCAGTATTCAAAGATGAATGTGTGATAAATAAAACATGTAACAGACATTATGACGTATGTTTTAAAAAAATAAGAGACATTTTGTCCTAATCAATAGGTTGGAACAAGAATTGAAAGAAAATAAATAAATTTAAAAAAACACCTATGAATTTAAATAATTTCACCATAAAATCGCAGGAGGCTCTCCAGAGGTCGCATCAAATTGCACAAGGCTATGGCCACCAACAAGTGGAAAATGAGCATGTTTTTAAAGCCATTCTGGAAGTAGATGAGAATGTACTGCCATTTTTATTAAAAAAACTAAATGTTAACCTGAACCTTTTACAACAAATACTAGATAGTACCATCAATAGTTTTGCTAAGGTTTCCGGCGGTGAGCTCATGTTCTCACGAAATGCAGCAAGTTCTTTAAATGAGGCTTCCATAGTTGCAAAAAAAATGAACGATGAGTATGTTTCCATAGAACACCTCGTACTAGCCATTTTTAAATCAAATAGTAAGATCGCCCAGATACTAAAAGACCAGGGTGTTAAAGAAAAAGAGCTCGAAGCTGCCATTACTGAATTGCGTAAAGGAGGAAGAGTCACTTCTGCAAGCGCTGAAGAAACCTATAACGCACTTAATAAGTATGCAAAAAACCTTAATCATCTGGCCAATGAAGGTAAACTCGACCCTGTAATTGGAAGAGATGAAGAAATACGCAGAATATTGCAAATACTTTCAAGGAGAACCAAAAATAACCCTATGTTAGTAGGAGAACCCGGTGTAGGTAAAACAGCTATTGCCGAGGGACTCGCGCATCGTATTGTAAAAGGAGATGTTCCCGAAAATTTAAAGGACAAACAAATATTCTCACTGGACATGGGTGCACTTATTGCAGGTGCCAAGTACAAAGGTGAGTTTGAAGAGCGTCTTAAATCAGTAGTGAAAGAAGTTACTTCATCTGATGGAAACATAGTAATGTTCATAGATGAGATCCATACGCTGGTAGGAGCCGGAGGCGGTGAAGGTGCCATGGATGCAGCTAATATCTTGAAACCTGCATTGGCCCGGGGTGAACTGAGAGCTATTGGAGCCACTACTCTCGATGAATATCAAAAATACTTTGAAAAAGATAAGGCTTTAGAAAGACGTTTTCAAAAAGTAATGGTGGACGAGCCTGATACCGAAAGTGCTATTTCCATTTTGAGAGGTATAAAGGAAAAATATGAAACCCACCACAAAGTACGTATTAAAGACGAAGCCATTATTGCTGCAGTAGAACTCTCACAGCGATACATCACCAATCGTTTCTTACCGGATAAAGCTATTGACCTTATGGATGAAGCTGCTTCCAAATTGCGAATGGAGATCAATTCAAAACCCGAAGAACTAGATGTGCTGGACCGTAAGATCATGCAGCTCGAAATAGAGATAGAAGCCATAAAACGCGAAAACGATGAGGTAAAAGTACGCTCTTTAAATGCCGATCTGGCCAATCTGAAAGAAGAACGCAATGAAATATTTGCCAAATGGCAAGGAGAAAAAGAAATAGTAGATACTATTCAGAATACTAAAGAAGCCATTGAAAATTATAAAATAGAAGCTGACAGGGCCGAAAGAGAGGGCGATTATGGTAAAGTAGCCGAACTTCGCTATGGAAAGATAAAAGAGGCCCAGGAAAAACTGGATACTTTACAAGGAGAACTGTCTTCTCAACAACAAGGCGGAAGTTCCTTGATCAAAGAAGAAGTTACAAATGAAGATATAGCCGAAGTAGTTGCCAAATGGACCGGTATTCCGGTAACAAAAATGTTACAGAGTGAACGTGAAAAACTCCTCAAACTGGAAGAAGAGCTCCACAAAAGAGTCATTGGCCAGGAAGAAGCTATTACCGCAGTGTCTGATGCTATAAGACGTAGCCGCGCCGGCTTACAGGATGCTAAACGCCCCATAGGATCCTTTCTGTTCCTTGGAACTACCGGAGTAGGAAAGACAGAATTAGCAAAAACCCTCGCCTCCTATCTTTTTGATGATGAGAACGCCATGACCCGAATAGATATGAGTGAATACCAGGAGCGTCATGCAGTTAGCAGGCTGGTGGGAGCACCTCCGGGATATGTAGGATATGATGAAGGTGGGCAACTCACCGAAGCCGTTAGAAGAAAACCCTATTCGGTAGTGCTTCTGGATGAGATTGAAAAAGCACATCCCGATACCTTTAATATACTGTTACAGGTATTGGATGAAGGAAGGCTCACGGACAATAAAGGACGTTTAGCAGACTTTAGAAATACGATCATAATTATGACCAGTAATATGGGGAGTCATATTATTCAGGAAAAGTTTGAAGCAGTAAAAGATATGGATACTGCTACAGAAAGTGCTAAAATAGAGGTGCTGGGACTGTTAAAACAAACGGTTAGGCCTGAATTCCTGAACCGTATTGATGATATTATCATGTTTACACCGCTTACGACCAATGATATAAAGGAGATTGTTGGATTGCAACTCAAGAATGTAACCCAAATGTTAGAAAAACAGCAAATTACATTAGATGCTACACAGGAAGCCATCCAATATCTGGCCACCCGGGGTTTTGATCCTCAGTATGGAGCCAGGCCGGTGAAACGGGTTATTCAGAAAGAAGTGCTCAATGCATTGTCAAAAGAAATACTCAGTGGTAAAATTGTTACAGACAGTATTATTTTGTTAGATGCATTTGATGACCAACTGGTATTCAGAAACCAGACGGATCTGGCAAACTACTAATCAATACATATGCACTTAAAGCCGGAAAACATACTTTCCGGCTTTTTTTGTTATCAACTCCTTGTTTATAAACAATTTACCAGTTCTTATACCAAATAGTATAATTTTAATATATTTGACATAAATACAATAGTTTTGAGTGGTAAAGCCGAAAGAACCCGTACTTTTATTCTGGAAACCGTAGCCCCTATTTTCAATAAAAAAGGATATGCTGCCACCAGCCTCAGTGATATTACCGAGGCTACCGGTCTAACCAAAGGCGCCGTATATGGTAACTTCCGGGATAAGGAAGAGTTGGCTCTTGCTGCATTTAATCATAATGTACATAAGTTGCTTTCAAAAATATCCAATCGTTTAAAAACTACCTCTTCTGCCATTCAACAATTGTTCATATTAACTAACTTTTACCGTTTTTACGGAGACTACACAAAGGAATTGGGCGGGTGCCCTGTGTTAAATGTAGGAGTAGATGCCCATATGCAAAATGCCCGGCTTACGGAAAAGGTACAACAGGTAATTGAAATATTGCAGGATCAAATTGAAGAGATTATTAAAGACGGCAAAGTAAAAGGAGAAATATGGCCCTATTTAAAAGCAGATGTATTTGCCAGGCAAATATTCATTATGATACAGGGTGCTGTGTTTTTTACTGTTACCATGAATGATCCTGTTTACCTTAAAGAAACTATGGATACCATTGATAAAATGATCATAAACCAGCTAAAAACCTAGTTTTTACTTCCGGCAAAAGTATTGCACTAAACACATGAGTTTCCAAGAACAGTTTAAAGTAAAATGGGCAGATGTTGATCCCTATATGCACCTTCGAAATACAGTGTATGTAGATTTTGCAGATCAAACCAGAGTTGCTTATTTCCACTCCAAAGGGTATGATTTTAAAAGGTTTATAGAGGAAGGTTACGGCCCTGTTATTTTAAAAGTAACCAGTACCTACTTAAAAGAAGTAACACTTCACGAAACAATTTCTGTTGATTGCAGAGCAGCTTATATTTCTGAAGATTCAACCCGTTGGGTCATCATACATCAGGTTTTTAAAGAAAATCGATCTCTGGCTGCGACTATTCGTGTTGAAGGTGGTTTTCTGGATCTTTCCAAACGCAAACTTACGAGCCCACATGAGGATGTAAAAGATATCATGGCTGCTATGGACAGAAGTGATGATTATTTATAAAATACTAAATTATAATCTATTATGGTATTCATATTAAACAAAAGGTTTATGCCTTTGTTTTAATTTCTCCGTACCCACAATATCCATGTTTCTCCCGTGTATCTTCTGTTGTATTGTGTACGTCGGTCACGCTCAATATCTGATAATTTATCATATTTCCGAAGATATACATAGTAATAGTTGTTCTCTTCGTTATAAAAATATTTTGGTTCCAGTCCCTGACTTGATAGTAATCTCATAAACAGGTCAAAATATTTTTTCTGTGCAAAGACATTGACTACTAAATAAAACCCGTATTGTACCCCTTCTATACGTTCTACGGCTTTGTATCTGCTGTTGGGAGCGTTTTCTTTAAACACTTTTCCCAGTATTTCTTTGTTAGAGTTTTTATCGATCTGGTAGGTTTCCAGGATTTCAATATCCATATCTTCAATAGCTTCTGCGCTTAGCGAGTCTTTTGCTATTTTAGGGATATTCCCGGCTGGAGGTGTATTTGCTGAACGGGCAGGCGTGTTTTTGTTTTCCTCTTTTTCTCTGGCCAGACGTTGCGTTTCTTTTTCCTGTTCTTCACGCAATGTTTCGCGTTCTTTTTCCAGTTGTTTTTTAGGCTTGGGGCCTTCTTTAAAACGTGTTGATGTTTCCGGCCGGTAACTGCGCTTTCCAAACTCTATGGCAGCGACCACTTCATACGTCGCTCCAAAAGCTCTGTTGGTATTCTGTGTACCGGTTTCTACCAGAAAACCCAGCGATATTCCCGGGGCCACCTGTGCCCCGAGTCCGCCGGAAACTCCGTAAAAATTATTATACCCTGCCTGCAGCCATCCGTATCGGGGAACATTCATAAGGGCTGTCATCCCGTATTGAAGATCCTGGTCGGGAATGGTCTTGCTATATGCTGTGGCCCTAAGAAAAGAACCTTTCCAGGTATCAGACCTGTCGGGTAATTGAAAATCATAACTGGCATGTCCTAAAAATATTTTGTCACTAAAATCTGTTTGCTGTGTAGCTTCAGAGAAGTTATAATCAAAAAGGTTTTCTGAGGTAACCCCCAGGTTAAAATTCCCTAAAGTAAGAGTAATCCCCGGCATCACGGCCATGATAATATCATCTTTACTCTCAAGGATAATGGGATCTGGTTCGGGTGTAATAAAATTCCCCTGGTTAAGTCCGCGTCTAAAGGCAATAAGGTTGATACCAAAGGTTAACCAGGATTCTCTGCCCAGTTGTATGCCCCTGGCATAATTAGCCAATAATCCTGAATCAATAAAAAGGCCGATATTGTGCTGAAAAAGTGCGAGTCCCGCACCAGACTTCTCTCCCGCTCTTCCATTATAATTTACGAGATAGGTACGGGGAGAATCTTCTACACCTACCCATTGTACACGTCCCCAAAGGCCAAGGTTCATACCTTCGTTATGAATAAATGAAAGTGCCGGATTAAAAAGGTTGGTATTGTATTTGGTAAGATTATGCTGTCGCCAGTCAACAGGCAACACCGATTGCTGCTGCGCATTGACAACCATAAAAAAACCAGTCATAAGTATAATGATAAGTTTTTTGAGCATGCAGCAAACTTAGGAATAAATACTATCGGTTAACAACCGTTATTGACCCTTTTTTCAGGGCTTTTCCGTTTTTCTCAATAAAATAATAAAAAATAGCCGCATCAGCCTCCTGGGGGCCTGCCGATGTTTCGGGCCAATTGTTTTGATATTGTTTGGTGCGCAGTACCGGGGTACCGTAGGTATCGCATATGGTAACCTGTACATCGGGATCATTTATAAATCTGGCCGGTAATACCCAGGTATCATTTATATTATCCTGATTGGGCGTTATTATATTGGGGACTTCGGTCACATCGGATATACCTACCTTAATGGTTTTTACAATTTCACACCCATCAATCATTGCGTGTAGATAATATATGCCTTCTTCAGACGCCGTAAATGTATCAGTAGATGATAAGATTAACCCGCCATCATTTTTCCATATATAAGAATCTGCTCCTGAAGCACTAACCAGTTCCTGGCTGTTGGAAGTAATAAATACTTCTGTATCAGGGAATACGGTAACCAGTGCATCGTTAACCGGGTAAATAGTAATTTCCTCAGAAGTAACGGTACAACCATTAAGTAATACTTTTACAAAATATGTTCCGGGCTTAGAAGCGCTAATTTCAGAACCGGTAGCGTCTGTAAGCTCGGTACCTTCATAGTACCAGGCATATAACGCTCCCTGGTAAAACGGGGTCGAAAGACGTGTTTCCCCGCCGTTGGAACAGATAACTTCATTATCAGCAATGAGAGACGGTTCGGGAATACGCAATTGTACTTTTAAGGTATTACTTTCTGTAATGAGCTCATCATAAGTCACTTTAACGGAATACACCCCGTTTTCTTCAAAAGATGCTATGTAAAGCGATTCACTTTCTTTTGCTTCCGAACCTGTATTACCACTCCAGCTAAATTTAAACTGGGCAAATTGGGTTCTGGGAACTAAAACTTCGATATCTCCTGCATAGGCTTTTATTTCTTTTACTTCTAAAGTCACAGTGCTATTTATACAATCATCATAAGTATTTGCATAGCCAATACGTGAAGTTATTGAGTCGGGTCTTACTACTCTAAAAACGGGAGAGTCCACAACGCCGGTACAACTACCCTCTACAGTAACTCTTGCAAAATACGTCCCGGGTTCTGATACTTCGACCTCCAGAAACCTGGAGCTGGTATATAATTCATCATCCTTATACCAGATCACACGACTGTTCCCGGCAGAACTGCTTACGGCAAGTTTTACACTGGTATCGCCTAACAAAATAGTCTCTAACGGACTCAAAGCGGTAACGGTTACAGAGTTTTCCTGGGGTTTTAAAGTTACTCCCGAAGAAGTAGATACACAGCCACCCTCATTTACCAGAGTAAGAGTGTATGTACCGTATGTAGCTTCGCCCACAGTAACTTCCAGCTTGGGCATATAGGTGGGCAATCCTTCTATTTTCTTACCGTTATGGAACCAGCGGTAATCCAGAAATTCATTGTCAATACCTGCTACAAAAGTATATGAAGTGCTTTCGCAAACCTCTACTTCAGAGGGCCCGTTAATGGATGCATTCATTTCTTCACCAAAGTTTACTACCACAATATTTGAATACAAATTTCCGGTACAATCGCCCAAATTAGGTTCTACATAATACTCACCGGATTCGGTTATGGTAAGGCTATTCCCGGTTTCCATATAAAACTGGCCATTTCTATACCAATGATAGGAAGAAGATATGTCATGATTTAGCGTAAGTGTAGCATTAGCACCTCCACATACTGTAATATCTTTGTAGTTATTGAGAACCAGTTCTACATTGGGGGTATAAAATGCATGAAATGCAGGGGTGGCAGGACTTGTCATTTGAGGAGATGTAGCCCTGACACGCAACCGATAGCCTTCTCCGGCAACATCCATAGGAAAGGAAAAAGAGGTTTCAAAGTCAAAAGAAAAGTTTTGATCTGAAATGGTTCTCAGCACCCGCGCGTCTGCAAAACTTCCGTTTGCGTCTGATAACTCTAGGATAAAGGTATTATCATTGTTAAAAATGCGTTCGCTAAAACTGAGTATAGTATAAAAAGTATTGAAATCTTCACTGACACAAGCATACGTAAAAGAGAGCTCAGGCGCATTTAACCGTTGCGAAGTAACGGTTTGTATAGGCAAAAGCAAGTAAAAACAAGGTAATAACCATGCTATAAAGCGTAGGCTCTGTTTCATGATTTTTATTTTTTGGGGTTAAAATAAAAATGTATCCAAAGGGATGTTCAAATAGGGTTTATGTAAAGGAAAGAAGTAGTTGTTATATCATATGCATTATTTTAGTTGTATATTCACGAATAAAATTAATCAAAAAAAGGTTCCTGTCAAACAATTTTAATCTTTTTTTTAGGAAAAAATGTTTCGATATGTGTATTTCAACGTAAAAAACCGTTATTTCATCGATGTTTTGACGGATATTATCAAAATGTTAAATGTAAGTAAATGAAGGTAAATTCATATATAGAACATACTCTTTTAAGTCCTTTTGCCACCTCAAAGGAACTAATTAGATACTGCGAAGAGGCACAAAAACACCATTTTCATGCAGTATGTGTAAATGGAAGCCATGTTTCTTTTGTAAAAGAACAACTTAAGGAAAGTGAAGTAGCTATTTGTTCTGTTATAGGTTTCCCCTTGGGTAGTACACATCCTAAGGTAAAGGTTTTTGAAGCCGAACAGGCTGTGAGTGACGGAGCTGATGAAATTGATATGGTACTGAATATTGGAAAATTAAAAGATCGTGACTCACATGCGGTATTACAGGAGATCTCTTTTGTAAAGAATGCCATAGGCAATCATTTACTAAAAGTAATCATTGAGACCTGTTATCTTACCCGTGAGGAAAAAGAAATGGCCTGCTTGCTAAGTGCAGATGCAGGTGCCGACTTTGTAAAAACATCTACAGGTTTTGGTAGTGGCGGTGCAGAACTGGAAGATATACGACTTATGCGCCGGGTGCTGGAAGGGCGTTTAAAGATTAAAGCCTCCGGAGGTATTAAAGATTACCAAACTGCTCTTAGCTTCATTGAAAGCGGAGCCTCCCGCATAGGGACTTCTAACGGAGTAGCGATCGTTACCGATATTTCGTGAGATGTCACCTATTAATTTATACTCTGATTTTTAAACATAAGGGTTGTTATGCTAAAAGGTATCTAATATATTTGGCATATATGTTTTAAAAAATTCATCATGAAAAAACTTTTTTATACTATTACACTTGCCCTTATTGCCCCTGTTATTGCTAATGCGCAATCTTCCAATGACATTGAAACAATAACTACCTACTACCTTATCAGGCATGCTGAAAAGGACCGATCCAATCCGGAAAACCCGAATCCTTCTTTAAAACAGGAAGGGATGGCAAGAGCTCTGGAATGGGCCGAGGTATTTGCTGATGTAAAAATAGATGCTATTTATTCTACTGATTATAAAAGGACCCGTCAAACAGCAGAACCTGTTTCTTTAAAACAAAAAGTTGCGATCTCATTATATGACCCGAGAAACCTTGATCTGAAAGATTTTAAAGAAGATACTCACGGGAAAACAGTGCTGATTGTCGGACACAGCAACACCACTCCTGCCCTTACAAATGCACTGGCCGAAGGAAGCTTCTACCAGTCAATGGATGATACTGATAACGGGAGCCTTTTTATAGTTACTGTTATCAATAACCGGATACATCATCAAAGATTACGTATTAACTAACAATCGGGGCAGCTCTGTACGTATATATTCTCCAGTTCTATATTGGATAAAAGATCGAGTTTATTGGCTTTGAATAACTTTTCCAGATCATAAAGGGTTGCTTTTTTGCTTCTGGGTTTATAGTTTCTGTAATCTACAAAGCGTATGCCATTCACCATACGGGGGTTGTAAGCTTCCCGAAAACGAAGTCCGCCCCCATTGGTATGGAACTCATAGGCAAGATAATCAACCGTAAACTCACCGGTGTGTATCCAATACAGGAAAACATCCTCAAAATCATCTCCCCCATTCTCCTCACTAAAAGTAACCTTAATTACAAAATAAGGCATTCCGTTAATGTCTGTTTGCTTCAAAAGTTCCTTTTGAACGGCTTTGTCATTAAGCCCATACGGTAAATAGGCAAAATAATGTACCGAGTTTACAGAGTTTGAATACTTAGTAATAAGTGAATCTGGCAGAATAACTTCCTTATTGTTTTCATAGCGGGTAAAACCGCGGTTGGATAATATGTCATGTACCGTAGCTCCAAATGAATCGATCACGACTCTTTGAAGGCGATAGTTCCAGTCTTTTCTGGCCGAAATATATTCTTTTCCGCGAAAATCAAAACAAATTTCCTTCCCTTCAATAAAATTTCCACCTGACTTTTCAATTGCTTTATCGATAATCTGTTGTGCAGAAAACGCAACTGTTTTCTCCTGTTGCTCTTTACAGGATACCCATAGGGTAAGGCAAAATAGCACCCACCAATAGTTTCTCATGATCATTTGTTTTAAAAGGGTATAAAATTAGAATTTCATTTTTAAATAACATTCAATTCTTTATATAACCTGCCTCTATCGATGGTGTATTTCGTATTTGTTAGTACATTTGCGTTCCCTTATGGATAAAAGAATAAACATAAAAAATAAAAAGGCCCGCTTTGAGTATGAATTGCTCGATACCTATGTGGCGGGCATTGTCCTTACCGGATCTGAGATCAAATCCATACGACAGGGAAAAGCCTCTATTGCCGAAAGTTTTTGTGAGTTTAATGATCGAGGAGAACTGTTTGTCATAAATATGTACATTGAAGAATACAGCCACGCACACCACTACAATCACAAACCCAGAAGTGAGCGCAAATTACTTCTTAATAAAAGAGAGCTTACCAAATGGTACAAAGAAGTTAAGAATACCGGGATCACTATTGTGCCATTGCGCTTATTTGTAAATGACCGGGGGTTGGCAAAACTTGAGATCGCGCTGGCAAAGGGTAAAAAAATATATGATAAACGGGAGGTGATCAAAGACCGGGATACCAAAAGAAATCTGGATCGTATTAAAAAATCATTTCGCACTTAAAGTTTAACTTTTTGTAAACACTTTGCGCAAGTGTTAAAAAGTATTTTAGTTTTGTGATAAGCTCACTTCTTAAAAAAAATGATTTTGCGAAAAAAGATCTATTCCCTTCCGGTTTTCTACTCCTTTTTTATTGTTTTATCCTTTTTCGTTACCCAAAGTACCTGGTCACAAATTAATGGTACGGTCACGAATGCTTCCGGCCAGCCGTTACCTTCTGTAAATATTTATATTAAAGGTACCTATACCGGTACTACCAGTAATGAAGACGGAAAGTACGAGCTCTCTGTTGAAAAGTCCGGAAACTACGTTCTGGTATTTCAATACTTGGGATTTAAAACCGAAATTCAAGAAGTATCCATACGTTCCTTTCCTTATGTTCTTGATGTTAAAATGCAGGAAGAAACTGTAACATTAGGTGAGGTGGTAGTAAATGCAAAAGACAATCCGGCAGACCGGGTTATACGCCAGGTAATTGCCAACCGTAAAAACAATCTGGAAAAAATAAAGAAATTTACCAGTGATTTTTATTCCCGTGGTATTTACCGTCTCAAAAATGCCCCGGAAAAAATTCTCGGGCAGGATCTGGGTGATTTTGGCGGCGGCCTGGACTCTACGCGTTCCGGGATTATCTATCTTTCAGAAACCCGTTCAAAGCTTTTTTATGAAAAGCCAGATCGCTTTCGGGAAGAAATTGTAGCTTCAAAAGTAAGTGGCGATGAAAATGCATTTAGCTTTAATAATGCTTCTGATGTAAACTTTACCTTTTATGAAAATACTATAGATTTTAATACTAATCTTATTTCTCCTATTGCTGATTATGCATTTAACTATTATAGATACCGGCTGGAAGGGACTTTTTATGACGACCGCAATACTCTTATTTATAAAATAAAAGTTACTCCAAAAAGACCCAAAGACCGGGTTGGAGAAGGTTTTTTATACATAGTTGCAGATGACTGGGCCCTTTACGGAATAGAATTTCGATTAACAGGAGAACAGGTACAGCTTCCGGTTATAGAATATATAGATTTTAAACAGAACTTCTCATACTCCGAAAAAGATAAACTCTGGGTGTTAAGGTCACAGACTTTTGATGTGGCATTCAGCTTTTTCGGGATTGAGGGAGACGGACGCTTTATTGCCGTTTACAGCAATTATGATTTCGATCCGCCTTTTAACAAGAATACTTTTAGCAGTGAAATCGTTTCTTTTGTGAAGGATGCCAACAAAAAAGAAGACACCTTCTGGAACTCCATTCGTCCGGTTCCTCTTACCAATGAAGAAGTGAATGATTATCTTGTAAAAGATAGCATTCAGGTAGTGCGAAAATCAAAAAAATACCTGGATTCTCTGGATCGTAAAAATAACAGGTTTACCGCTGGCAATTTCTTTTTTGGATATACCTATAAAAACTCTTACAAAGATTGGAGCCTTAGCTTCAACGCGCCTATCTGGGCAACACAATACAACAGCATACAGGGCTGGCATACCACTGCCGGACTTTCTTTTTTGAAAGAAAATGAAGAAAAAGGAAGTTGGTTACGTGTGAATACCGATGTTAATTACGGTTTTTCAGATAGACGGCTTCGAGCTTCCGGTTCAGTTTCCTATTTGTTCAATCGTTTTTCACGTCCTTATCTATCGCTATCCGCAGGGGTTGATGTAGAACAGTTTAACCCACAGGAACCCATAACCCCCATAGCAAACTCAGTAGCTACCCTCGCATTTAACGATAACTTTTTAAAGGCCTATGAAAAAACATTTGTTGCCTTAGACTATTCACAGGATATTTTTAACGGATTCCGATTGTTCAGTTCTTTTGCTTTTGAAGACAGAAAACCTCTTTTTAATACAGTAGATAACAGTGAATTTACTTCCAATAACCCTTTGCTCCCGGAAGATTTTACCACACCTGCGTTCGAAGAACATCAAATATTCAAAGCCAGGGTTACTGCAAGAATACGTTTTGGGCAAAAATACCTTAGTTATCCCGATGCACGTTACAACATACCCAGTGACAAATTCCCAACTCTCTATTTAACGTATGAAGGCGGATTTGGAGCCAGTGAAAATGATTTTAATTTTTCCCAAATAAGAGCACGTGCCACTCAAACCTTCGATATTTCAAACAAAGGCCGTTTTGGGTACAATCTTAAAGCAGGGGTTTTCCTTAACGCTGATGCGATCACATTTATAGATTTTCAACACTTTAACGGTAATGAAACCTTTTTAGGGACCACTCCCAACTACTTAGATACGTTTAACCTGTTACCGTATTATGCACAAAGCACCAATGAGTCTTATTTTGAGGGTCATATAGAACATAATTTTAAAGGGTACGTACTGGGCAAAATACCCCTGCTTAACAAATTGAACTTTAATCTGGTAACGGGGGCCAGTTTGCTCGCCATTCAGAATTTTACTCCCTACAAAGAGTTTTACGCAGGTATTGACAATATTGGGTGGGGTAAGTTCCGGTTTTTAAGATTTGATTACGTACGTTCATATCAAAACGGTTTTCGGGAAGATGGTTTTATTATTGGGCTAAAGATATTTAACCTGTTTGAGAATTAACTAGTTTTTATCTCCTAACAAGGGAACAAAACGAAAGTTGCCGTGTGTAGTTTTTTCAAATTCCTTTTCAGAGGTACGTTCATATACGGTCATGACCTGGTTCTCTTCTCCAACCGGGATAACCAGCCGGCCACCAATAGCAAGTTGTGCAAGAAGCGGTTTTGGTACGTAAGGGGCCCCTGCTGTAACTATAATGCCATCAAAAGGCGCCTCTTCAGCCAACCCTTTATACCCGTCTCCAAAAATAAACTTTCGCGGACGATAGCCAATAAAAGGAAGAATCCTGCTGGTACTTTTGTAGAGTTCCAATTGTCTTTCAATAGTATATACCTTTGCGCCCATACTAATGAGAACCGCCGTCTGGTAGCCACTCCCCGTTCCTATTTCCAATATTTTAGCTCCGGGTTTAACCTGTAGCAATTCCGTTTGGAAAGCAACCGTAAAAGGTTGTGATATAGTTTGCCCGGCTGCAATAGGAAATGCTTTATCTTTATAGGCGTGATCTTCAAAACCACTATCCATAAAAGCGTGCCTGGGAACATCTCTAATAGCCTCCAGTACATTCTTATCTTTTATTCCTTTAGAGGCAATAAGATCGGCAAGTTGGTTCCTTAGTCCTTTATGCTTAAATGAATCTTTCAAAGTTAGTTTGGGTTTGGTTTGCCAAAAATACGCATTATCACAATTTACTCAATAAGCTAAAAGTATTTTGTTACCAAATATCACTTATTCAATTATGAATTAGAAAAACGAAGCTTTTATTCATAATGCCCGTTTTTACTATTGGTTTTATGACTTATTTTATGGAAGAATCGTTCTTTAATGCTATTTTTGTTCAAAAGAAAAAACATATGTTAAAAGCGGGGGTTCTTGGCGCAGGCCATCTTGGTAAAATTCATTTACGGCTTTTACAGCAATCTCAAAAATACGAACTTACCGGATTTTACGATCCAGATAAAAAAAATGCACTTAAGGTAGCCCAGGAGTTTGGATATACCTATTTTGATTCTATGGAAGCTCTAATGGATGCTGTAGATATGGTAGATATTGTTACTCCTACTCTTTCTCATTACGATTGTGCCTTAAAAGCCATAGAAAAAGGAAAACATATTTTTATTGAAAAACCTATAGCCAATACCGTAGCAGAAGCCCGCGAGATTATTAAACAATGTGAGGCCCGCGGATTAAAAGGCCAGGTAGGGCACGTAGAACGTTTTAATCCTGCTTTTCAGGCAGTAAAAGACAAAATACATAACCCTATGTTTATCGAGACACACCGTCTGGCCGAGTTTAACCCGAGAGGTACCGATGTTCCCGTGGTATTGGATTTGATGATCCATGACATCGATATTGTATTAAGTGTTGTAAATTCAAAAGTTAAGAACATACACGCCAGTGGTGTATCCGTTATTAGTAATTCACCCGATATAGCCAATGCCCGTATTGAATTTGAGAATGGTTGTGTAGCCAACCTTACAGCCAGCCGGATATCACTTAAAAACATGCGGAAATCCAGATTTTTCCAGCGGGATGCCTATATTTCTGTTGACTTTCTCGAAAAAAAAGTAGAGGTAGTGAAAATGAAAGATGCACCTGAAAAGCCGGAAGAATTTGCACTAATACTTCAAAATGCAGAAGGGGCTAAAAAGCAAATTTATTTTGAGAATCCCAAAATACATCAAAATAATGCTATTCTCGATGAGCTGGAAACATTTGCAGACGCAATTACAGAGAATACTACTCCCATCGTTTCTTTGAGTCAGGCCACAGAGGCTTTACGAATCGCACATCAAATAATAGATCTTTTCTAATAAAAACCTTTGGTTAATTACCGTACATATATAAAGAAAATACCTGGAACCCCCTACAAAGTTCCAGTAAACTAAATCTAATTAATCTCTATGAAAAATATTTCAGTTATTGGTGCCGGAACTATGGGTAACGGAATTGCCCACACTTTTGCACAATATGGTTTTAAAGTACAATTAATTGACATTGCCGCTCCTTCTCTGGAAAAAGGTATGGCTACTATTACCAAAAACCTGGACAGAATGGTAGCGAAAGGCAGTATTACCGAAGATAGCAAAAAAGAAACCCTGAATAATATTACTACCTGTACAAACCTTAAGCAGGGAGTTGAACAGGCAGACCTGGTAGTAGAGGCTGCCACAGAAAATGTAGAGCTTAAACTCAATATTTTCAAACAACTGGATGAGTTTTGCAAAACAGATGCCATTCTGGCCACCAATACCTCTTCTATTTCTATTACTAAAATTGCAGCAGTTACCAAGAGGCCGGGACAGGTAATAGGAATGCACTTTATGAACCCCGTACCACTTATGAAGCTGGTTGAGATTATACGCGGATATGATACAACAGATACGGTTACCAAGGCCGTTACAACACTGTCTTTAGAATTAAATAAAACCCCGGTAGAAGTAAATGATTATCCCGGTTTTGTAGCCAATCGTATTTTAATGCCCATGATCAACGAATCTATAGAAACCCTATACAATAGCGTGGCCGGGGTTAAAGAGATAGATACCGTAATGAAATTAGGTATGGCACACCCTATGGGCCCTTTACAATTGGCAGATTTTATAGGATTAGACGTATGTCTTTCGATACTTAATGTGATGTATGAGGGCTTTAAAAATCCTAAATACGCCCCCTGCCCTTTGCTGGTAAATATGGTGACCGCAGGTAAGCTGGGTGTAAAATCGGGGGAAGGTTTTTATGACTACTCCGAAAGCAGGAAAGCCGAAAAAGTAGCCAACCAGTTTGCAGGTTGAGAACTTAGATTAATGATTTAACCGGCACTATGGCTAAAATACAACCGTTTAAAGCAGTACGCCCTACCAGAAGTAAAGTAACACTTGTACCCTCACGCTCTTACGAGAATTACAGCAAGAGTGAGTTAAACTTACGTTTAAAGTATAATCCCTTTTCATTTCTTCATGTAATTAATCCCGGATACCGTTTTCATAAATCTGTTTCAGGGGCTAAACGTTTTTCACTCGTAAAAAACAGATATCAGGAATTTAAAGAAGAAGGCATTTTTACCACTGATGCGTCTCCTTGTTTTTATGTGTATGAAATAATTACCAGAAGTAATCGTTTTTGCGGTATTTTAGCAGGTACCAGTACCCGGGATTATGAGAATAATGTTATTAAAAAACATGAAAATACATTACAGCTACGGGAACAGCTTTTCAAAGAATATCTGAAAACAGTAGGTTTTAATGCAGAACCCGTACTTCTAACCTATCCTGATAGAGAAGAAATCGACAAGCTCATTACAAACACTATGAATGAACGCCCGGAATATGAATTTACCACAACAGACCGGGTAACCCATTTACTTTGGGTCATTAATGATCCAAAAACTATAAAAAGGCTGCAAAGCGAATTTGAAAAGACCGAAGCACTTTACATAGCAGACGGGCACCACCGTTGTGCCTCTTCATTTCTTCTTGCTCAGGAAATGGCTTTTGAGAATCCCAACCATACAGGAAATGAACCATATAACTTTTTTATGAGTTTTCTTATTCCGGAATCTCACCTTAAGATCTATGAGTTTAATCGTATGGTAAAAGATCTTAATGGTTTAAGCAAAGAAGAATTCCTAATACGGCTGGACGAATGGTTTCGTATAGAAAATCGTGGGTTGGAACTGTACAAACCCTCTAAAAAACACCATTTCAGTATGTATCTGGACGGGGCATTTTACTCACTTTATCTAAGAAAATCACTTTACGAGTTTACCGATTCGTTAAGTAGTCTTGATACCCAAATTTTGTATAAAACGGTACTTAAACCTATTCTTGGCATTGAAGACCTTAGAAACGACAATCGCATAGCATATGGTTTTGGAAAACACAATGTACTGGAAATGAAAGAGCAAATAGACAATGGAACGTTTAGTGTAGGGTTTAGCCTGGTTCCCGTAAATGTAGCGGAAATGAAACAAATTGCCGATGAGGGATTACAAATGCCGCCTAAAAGTACTTTTATTGAACCTAAACTTCGTAGCGGGCTCACGATCTATGAGTTCTCTTAAGTTTTGAAAATTATACCTTAAAATATTATATACCAACCGGTATTTTGACAATGAATATTGCAGAGAACCTGAAAAAAATAAAAAGTAAACTTCCAGAGAACGTAGTGTTGGTGGCTGTTTCGAAAACCAAACCGGTGTCAGTACTCATGGAAGCCTATGAATGTGGCCAGCGCATTTTTGGCGAAAACAAAATACAGGAAATGACCTCTAAGTATGAAGCTATGCCCAAAGATATTGAATGGCACATGATAGGGCATGTACAGACCAATAAGGTAAAATATATGGCGCCCTATGTGCATTTGGTACACGGGGTTGACAGTCTTAAACTTTTAAAGGAAATTAACAAGCAGGCTGCTAAACACGAAAGGGTAATTCATTGCCTGTTACAAATGCACATCGCACAGGAAGAAACTAAATTTGGGATGTCTGAAGAAGAGTTATTCACTGTTTTGCAGGCTGTTGAAAGTAATAACCTGCCTAATATTTATATAAGAGGTTTAATGGGTATGGCTTCTTTTACTGACAATACAACACAGATACGGCAGGAGTTTTCATCTCTTAAGTCATTATTTGACAGGCTACAAGATACCCGTTTTTCTTCCAGACAAATAAAAATAGATATACTTTCTATAGGTATGAGCGGAGACTACCTCATAGCAGTACAATGTGGCAGTACTATGGTTCGTATAGGAAGTAGTATCTTTGGAAAACGTAATTATGACTAATTACCGCTTATATTTATAAATATTTTTACAAATAGTCCTTTACAGGAAATCATTTGTGTATGCCATTTTAGACATAGAAACCACCGGAGGTAAATACAACGAAGAGGGTATTACCGAAATCGCCATTTACCGTTTTGATGGCCATGAAGTGACCGATCGCTTTATTAGCCTGGTCAATCCTGAAAGGGAAATACAGGAGTATGTAGCCAACCTTACGGGTATTACTAATGCCATGTTACGAAATGCACCTCGCTTTTATGAAGTGGCAAAACGTATTGTTGAAATTACGCAAGGTTGTATCCTCATAGCTCACAATGCGAAATTTGATTACCGTATTCTGAGAACGGAGTTCAGAAGGCTTGGTTTTGAGTATGACCGAAAAACACTTTGCACTATAGAACTCGCTAAAAGATTAATTCCCGGTAAAGACTCGTATAGTTTGGGAAAACTATCCCGGTCATTAGGAATACCGGTAAGTGACCGGCACAGGGCCCATGGTGATGCCCTGGCTACTCTCAAGCTTTTTAAAATGCTTCTGGCCAAAGATACCGAAAAGTCCATTGTTAAAACACTTTTACGATCTACTGAAGAAAACACCCTTCCCTCACGGCTACTGGATATTCTCGACCAATTGCCTGCAACTACAGGCGTTTTTTACATACATGACAAAGAAGGACAAATTATATACCTTTCCCGCAGTAATAACATTCGCAGAAAGGTCAACAAACTGTTTACCAGCTCTCATGACCAGGCTATTCATATACAGGAACACGTAAAAGCAGTTACCTACGAACAAACCGGAAGTGAACTTATTTCCATAATAAAAGAATATATTGAAATACAGCAAAATCGTCCTGTTGTAAATGGTTCTGCAAGGTTTGGGCGCTATAAATATGCACTCTATGAAAAGACTGATGATGATGGATATTGCCATTTAATGGTAGGGAAGTTTCACAGTAATGGTCAGGCTTCAGCCACTTTTAAAAGTTATAGTGAGGCCAAAAGCACCCTTTTTAAAATGTCAGACAATTTTAATTTGTGCTCGCGTTTTGTTTCGCTTTCCATAAAAAAAAACTGTACCCGGGAAAAAATATATCCCTGTGGGGGGGCATGTATAGGCAATGAGCCCCCTGAAGATTATAATCTCAGAGTATCAGATTCAATTAAAGCCTATACCTACCCTTATGAAAATATGCTTATTGTTGGTAAAGGCAGAGAAATAGACGAACGCAGTGTGATACTCATTGAAAAAGGTATTTTTAAAGGTATTGGCTTTTACCAGCTTAATCACCAAATAAACCACCTGAAAATTTTAAGAGAAATCATTACTACTATGCCTAACGACAAATATCTGGAGCACATTATTCAATCGTATCTGAGAAAAAAAGAATCACATAAAATAATAAACATTAACCATCTTCTCCAATGAAAAAACAGTACCTACCCATTTCCTTTTACTTATTACTATTGATAAACTATGGATATGCACAACAAAAAACATTCACTTTTGGCGTTACGCCCATTTCCGATGTTGAGATGACCACTTACGAAAAAGACACTACTGCAGGAGCGGTGATCCTTTACGACCACGGAAAAGCCAAAATACGCTATGAAAGCAATGGCCCGATACTCACTTTTGAATGTGTAAGGAGGATCAAGATTTTTGACCGTAGTGCTTTTGACCGGGCCAATATCGCTATAAGTTTATATAAATCTACCACTTCAAGGGATCGTGAAAAAATAAGTGATATCAAGGCCTATTCTTTTACCAAAGGTGAAAATGGTACGATTGAAAAAACCACGCTTGGTAAAGAAGCCATTTTTCATGAAGATTACACCGAAAATACAGATCTGGTTAAATTTACAGTCCCAAATATTAAAGAGGGCAGTGTTATAGACTATAGTTATACAATCACTTCCCCTTTTCTTTACAACTTCATTCCGTGGAGTTTTCAAACAGATATCCCTAAACTGTACAGCCAATATGACACGTCCATACCAGGTAATTTTGTATATAATACAAAATTTATTGGGAACCTTCCCATAGCTCACCACAATGCTACAGTAAAAAAAAATTGTGTTACCATTCCCAGTATAGGAAGCGGGAGCTGCAGTGAAAGCACCTATATTATGAAAGATGTGCCTGCTTTTCAGAAAGAGGATTATATGCTTTCGGAAGACAATTTTATTTCCAAATTAGAATTTGAATTAGGCGAATACCATTCTATAAGAGGAGGTGTTGAAAAATATACCAAATCATGGGATGATGTAGATTACGAATTGAATTATGGGGAAGAACTGGGACAACAAAGTAAAAAAACAGCCTATTTCAAAAAAGCCTTACCTGCAGATCTGTATGAAATAGGAGATGATCTGGAAAGAGCAAAAGCCATTTATTCCCATCTTAAAAGCTATATGTTCTGGGACCAAAGTTATGATATATTTGGAGACAATGATGTTAAAAAATCCTATGAGGAAGCCAGCGGATCTGTAGCAGAAGTGAACCTCATTCTTCTCAATGCATTGAAAGCGGCTAATCTGGATGCTAAGACTATGTTATTGGCAACCCGAGACCGTGAATTGCCAACCAGACTATACCCTGTGCTTTCAGAGTTCAATTATCTGGTAGTAAAATTAACCATAGGAGACACCTATTACCTGTTGGATATTACCGATAAAGATCTCGATTTTGGGCTACTCCCTTTTCGCTGCCTTAATGGTTCTGGAAGAGTTTTTGATTTTGAAACCGGAAGTTATTGGCAACCCATTATTCCAACACACCGTACTTCCTATGTGGTTCAGAATTATATGGATCTAAAAGATGATGGTACGATTACTGTAAAAAGCCGGCAAATTAAGAACGGGTATTTCGCCTATAACGATCGAAAAAAGTACGCCAAAAATGACAAAGAAAGACATATTGCCGAACTGGAAGATAGGGTAAGTTCTTTAGTAGATGTAGAAATATCCCGTTTTGATATCCTGAATCAGGATGCACATTCAAAACCTTTTGTAAAAACCATACATTACAACATAGAACAAGATATTTCAGCAGGAGACCAGCATTTTTTATATCCTTTTTTGTTATCAGAACGATTTGACAAAAACCCCTTTACTTTAAAGAACCGAACGTATCAGGTAGATTTTGGGTACGATTTTAAATATGAATATCACATACATATAACACTACCGGAAAACAAGGTGTTTAAAAACATACCACAAAATAAGGAAATAGCAGGTACAGGGAATCGTTTTTCCTTAAAACTTGATGTTACCGCCAAAGAGAATGTTCTGGATATGTTGTTTGTATTTAGTGTGAACGGAAGTAGGTTTGAACCTGAACAATACACAGAGCTCAAAGAGTTTTTTGAAGAAGTGGTTTTTATACAAAACGACATGCCTGTTCAAATTACTGAAAAATGATGTAAATTTACAGGTAACCCAACTATTTCATGGATCATCATCCGTCTGATAAAAAATGGCAGCAAAAACTTCATAAAATCATTTATGAAGCAGAAACCCCTGCCGGTAAGTTTTTTGATGTAACTCTTATCATAGTCATACTCTCTAGTATAGTTATTGTTATGCTTGAGAGTGTGAAAGAAATAGATCTGCGTTTTCACGGTTTTCTACTGGCCTGTGAATGGGTTATTACTATTTTCTTTACTTTAGAGTACATATCCAGACTAATAAGTATAAAGAAGCCCTGGCGCTATGTATTTAGTTTTTATGGCATTATAGACCTTTTATCTACCATTCCTCTCTACGTTTCCTATTTTTTAGCAGGCTCGCAGGTATTATTAACGTTACGTGCATTCCGGTTACTCAGAGTTTTCAGGATACTCAAACTGGTACGGTTTTTAGGTGAAGCCTCTCAGTTAAGAGATGCTTTGAAAGCCAGCAAGACCAAAATCGCAGTATTTATCTATACCGTGTTGGTATTATCTGTTATCATGGGTACTACTATGTACCTAATTGAAGGGGATGAAAGTGGTTTTACCAGCATTCCCAGAAGTATTTACTGGACCATTGTAACACTAACTACGGTAGGTTATGGTGATATTGCCCCTCAAACTGCTTTAGGGCAAACCATAGCCACTTTTATCATGATACTAGGCTATGGTATTATTGCCGTACCCACCGGTATAGTTACGGTAGAATTCTCTAAACAGCATAAGCAAAGTATTAAAAGTTCAAATACCAGATGCTGTCCTTCCTGTGCTACAGAAGGGCATCTGGACAATGCAGAATACTGCTATAAATGTGGTCACCAATTGAAATAATACGCCGTTATGACTTCAACAAAAAACGGTAAAACGCTTATTACAGTTATAGGGCCTACGGCAATAGGAAAAACTGCATTAGCCATACAACTGGCACGGCACTTTAATACGCATATCATTTCAGCAGATTCCCGACAGTTTTACAAAGAAATGACCATTGGTACAGCGGTACCTACTGATGAAGAACTTCTAGCTGTACCTCACCATTTCGTTCAACATAAAAGTATTCACGAGCAATACACAGTTGGAGATTTTGAAAGAGACGCTATTTCCAAACTAAACGATGAACTTTTTAAAACACATACTACTGTAATAATGGCCGGCGGAAGTGGCCTGTATGTCAATGCGGTTTTAAAGGGAATAGATACATTTCCTGAAATACCGGATACTGTTAGAGAATCGCTTAACAAAACTCTTAAAGACAAAGGGATCGAGAATCTTCAAAACCAATTAAAAGAAAAGGATCCCGATTATTTTAAAAAGGTAGACAGGTACAACCCACACAGGCTAATACGGGCATTAGAAGTTTGCCTGGCTTCAGGGCAACCGTATTCTTCTTTTCTTACTTCTCCCCGCTCCCAAAGAAGTTTTCATGCTATATTAGTAGGGCTTACGGCTGACCGTGAAGTGATTTACTCACGAATTAATAAGAGAGTGGATATGATGATGTCACAAGGCCTTCTGGAAGAAGCACGTTCTTTATATATCCATCGTACATGTAACGCTTTGCAAACTGTTGGATACAGAGAATTGTTCTCTTATTTTGAAAAAAAGATAAGTCTGGAAACAGCGGTAGAGGAAATTAAAAAAAATACACGCAGATTTGCCAAAAGACAACTTACCTGGTTTAAAAAAAACGAGGATGTACACTGGTTTCCTCATAATACTCCTTTAGAAAAGATCATTGAGGAAATAGAGAATCATATTAGATATCAATAAAAAAGGCCAGGAAAAACCAGGCCTTTTTATGAGTTACCATTAATGTTGTTTTTAATTACTCAGCTTCACTTTTTATAACGAGCCTGAACCCTTCTCCGTGAATATTAAGTATCTCTACATTTTCATCTTTTTTAAGATACTTTCTCAGTTTGGCTATGTACACATCCATACTTCTGGAAGTAAAGTAATTATCGTCACGCCAAATTTTAGTAAGTGCCAGTTCTCTTGGCATAAGATCGTTTTCATGGAGGGCCAGTAAACGAAGTAGCTCATTCTCTTTGGGAGATAACTTAATAGGCTGTTCGTCACCAAAGGTAAGAAAGCGAAGTTTTGAATTCAAATGAAAATTACCGATTTTGAATTCGTATTGCTTACTGTCTGCTACAGAGTCTGTAGCTTTTCGCTGCATAATTGCCTTGATCTTAAAAAGAAGCACCTCAGAATCAAAAGGTTTGTTGAGATAATCGTCTGCTCCGGCTTTATAGCCTTTAAGAACGTCTTCTTTCATAGTTTTTGCAGTAAGAAATATGATAGGAATAGAATCATTTTTTTCCCGAATTTCTTTGGCCAGTGTAAAACCATCTTTATAGGGCATCATGACATCCAGTATGCAGAGGTCAAAATTGTCTTTTTTGAATTTCTCAAAACCTTCCATACCGTTCTTTGCCAGTACTACGTCAAAATCGTTCATTGACAAGTAGTCTTTCAAGACGATACCAAAGTTCGGGTCATCCTCAACTAATAGTATTCTCTTATTTGCTTTTTCCATAATTTTTAAATTAAAGGTAACTTAATATAAAAGGTACTTCCTTTGTCTTTTTCACTTTCAGCATATACTTCTCCTTGATGGTCATCAACGATTTTTTTAACATATGCAAGTCCAAGACCATGTCCTTTTACATTGTGAATATTTCCTGTATGCTCTCTATAAAACTTTTCGAATATACGTTTTAGAACAGCTTTACTCATTCCCGCACCACGATCTTGTATTTTTATAATGACACTGTTTTTAATTACTTCAGTAAACACATCTATTTCAGGCACTTCGGGTGAATATTTAATAGCGTTATCGAGTATGTTCACTATTACATTGGTAAAGTGTACATCATTAGCCAGCACTTCACTCCTATTGGCATCGAGATGTTGTTTTATATACCCTCCCCGGTTTTCTACAATAAGAGAAACGTGCAAAACAGCATCATGAATAATATCGTGAACATCTACTCGGTCTTTATTAATATCAAGCTGATTTTTCTCAAGTTTTGAAATCCGTAATACATTTTCTACCTGAGTATGCATACGTTTGTTTTCGTCCCGTATCATTTGAAGGTATCGTTTTATCTTCTCATTATCATTTAAAGTTTTGGGGTTCTTAATAGCGTCTAAAGCAAGATTTATGGTGGCTATAGGCGTTTTAAACTCATGCGTCATATTATTGATAAAATCGGTTTTGATCTCTGATATCTGTTTTTGACGTATAAGTTGGTACAATGCACTTGAGTATGCTACGATAATAATAAGGGTAAATACCATTGAGAGTAAAGCCATCTGGATAATACTCGAAATAAGAAATTTTTTCTTTTTGGGAAAACTTACCTGCAGATCGTAATTACTCTGCCCTTCATTATCCATAAATAGAGGAGTACGATATCGTGTAGATTGTGAGAGGACAAAACCTCTTGATCTTACTTTGGTAGCGAGTCCGTTGCTATATACTCCATATTCAAAATCAATATCTATGTTTCTGTCTTTTAATTCCCTTTGCAGCAGAAGCTCAATTTCACGTGCATTGGTTCTCTGATGAATGGGGAAACGCTTGGCGATATCACGATAGGAAGTTTCAAAAGCGGCCTTATCTATTTGATCTAACCGTCCTATTTTTCTAACTATTTGCTCTTCATCTACTTTTTTTCCATCCAGGCTTACGCCTTCTTTAATGACTCTTGAATCTCTGGTACTTATAAGCCGTTTAATGTTTATGCTGTCTATTCCGTTTTCAAAGAACGCTGAAGAAAATCCATAATCTTCTTCAAGAATACCATGCGAATAAATGAAACGTTCATTTGTCCGGCTATCGGTTTGAATTACAAAAAGTTTTGCAATCTCAGTAACATTTGGGTTTTCAAGGCTGTCCATACCACTCACAACCACCTCCACAAAATCCTTTATCTCACGTTGTTGAATATCGTCTGCGACTGACTTAAGAATTTGATTTACATTCATAGAAAACTGTTCTTCCTTGTTTTCTATGGTTGTTTTAATCCAATACCCCTGAACGAAAATAATACCAATGAGTGACATACTCATCAGCACCACCAGTAAAACGAATAATCTCTTACTCATTTGTTCAAAATTAAAGGTTTCGGGTTGCTTTATACCCGCTTTTAACCAAACCTTAACAAAAACGTTAAATTTTCAGATTTTTCTTATACAGCCAAGGATTTCACCATGAATATCTTCTATTTGCCTTCTAGTTTCCTCAATATCAGTGTTCACAATCGTAAAATCAGAAAGCTTTATTTTTTCTTCATCACTCCATTGGTTTTTCATGCGAGCCAATACTGCCTCCCTACTCACCCCATCCCTTGTTATTACACGATCTATACGGGTTTCCATTGGTGCGGTAACGGTTATAATAAGATCACATTCTTTAGCACCTCCTGACTCAAATAAAATGGCGGCCTCTTTTATTACATAAGGCGATGGCTGTTTTTTGTACCATTCATCAAACTTTTTCCTGACCTCCGGATGTATTATTTTGTTTAACCTTTTTAACTTATCAGGGTCTGCAAAAACTTCTCCGGCAATGTATTTTCTATCCGGAACTCCACTTTTATAGGCGGCTGTTCCTAAAAGTGCCTTTACTTTTTTAATGACTTCGGCAGAATCAGCCAGAAGAGTTTTGGCAACCTCGTCTGCAATAAATACAGGAACCCCCATTTCCTGAAAAAAACCGGCAACGGTAGATTTCCCGCTGCCTATGCCTCCGGTTAATCCTACTATCATTTTCTTTGTATTAAAAATTCTACCTTTTTATCCTGCAACACTACTGTACTTAAAAAAGGTGGGTATTTTTGTATTTTAGGGATTAAAATTCCCGAATCACCGGCTTCGTTAAAATCGCAGACCACCAATATATCTTCCTGATTAACCAGTTTAAGATCTTTTAAACTGCCTCTACAGGTAACTTTTACCTGTTCGGGAAAAAGGCGTAATGAGATATTTTGGGGTTTATTGATAACTAACACGGGCACAGTAAACACTTTTTCAGAATATCTTTCTACTTTACCTCGAATGAGTACATCAGAGACACTTAAGTAAATTGCTTTTTCATTTCCGGGAAGCGTGAGGCTGGCTTTAGTCTCGAAATCACTCTTCACAGAAGTGAGTTCAACAGGTTCTGTAGTCACATAACCAAGAGTGTCTAAAATATTCTCCGGGCCTTTTACCGTTACTGAATCCGGAATAATCAATAAAGAGCCGTAAAGGTCAAAATCTTTTTCAAAAGTAAGGCTTAATTGATGTATTACAGGTAGCTTTTTTTCCATATTCCTTCCGAGGCTCAGGTAAATAGTATCATTTAGTAATGATTCGAAGGTAAGCGATTTATTGATCTGCTCTTTTATTGTACGCTCCAGATACTGCGGGGTAAAAAAGAATTTTCCGTTCTGCTCCTGGGCCTTAGACACATGCAGGGTTATTTCGTCTCTAAAAACCCCTAGTCGCAATATATCATATCCAGTTGCACGCACCTCTATTGTTATCGTTTTTTGAGGTTCGTCGAGTATCAATTTATCATCAGGAACTGAAGTATATACAATATCATACGTGAGTGTACTAACATGAGATTCTGAAAGCTTGATAAGAAACCACAAAATTGTGGCCAGGATGAAGAAAACCGAAAATATAGAAAGTTTTCTTCTGTTAAAAGTATCTCTGCCAAGTATATTAAGAAGTCGCTTTTTCATAATTACTTAAAAAACAACTTTGGAAATGCTGTTTCGGGCTTTTTACCGAGCAAGCTAATCTGAAAGGTCGATTTTACAAAACCATATCCGTAACCGGTAAACTGTACAAGTACTGCAAAAACAGAAAACAAAGCGACTAACAGGTTTTTGTTCTTCAAAAGCGAATCTGCAAAAATGATAATAAAATAGAGGCCTACGGCATACAAAGGGTAATACATCCCGGCTATAGCAAATAATATGGCTGCCAGAATACCCGCCAGAAAAACAGCCGGAAACCAATAGGTTATTTTTTTTGTTTGCGGGTGCCAGTGATTCAAAATAGGACGGGTAAGTCCGAATTTATGTACCTGCTGATAAAACTTTTTCCATGAGATCCTTCTTTTATGATATACATATGCTTCGGGAATTAGGCGGGTGTTAAAGCCTGCATTCCAAATTCTAATAGTGAGATCAGGATCCTCACCGGGATGAATTTTTCCAAAACCGCCGGTTGCTTCAAATGCTTTTTTAGAGATACCCATATTAAAACTTCGTGGTTGAAAGCGGTTAACAGCCTTTTTTTTGCCTCTAATACCTCCGGTTGTAATAAATGAGGTCATTGCGTAGTTAATGGCTTTTTGAATGACGGTAAAATCTTTATGGGCTGTATCGGGCCCTCCAAAACAATCTATATATTCACCGGTAAGCGATTCCCATACAGCGGTGAGGTAATGGGGAGGCAGAATACAATCAGAATCCAGTATAATAAAATAATTTCCTTTTGCTTTTTTCATACCGAAATTACGGGAATCACCGGGTCCTGAATTGGATTTAAAAAAATACGATATCCCTAATTGAGAACGATAGGCATTCACGATCTCTTTAGAAGTATGAGTGCTCCCGTCTTCTACGATCACGATCTCATAAGGTTTGTCAAAGTCCTGCTTTAACAAACTTTCCAGGAGTTCCTGAATTTCATCCGGACGGTTGTAAACCGGTATAATGAGAGAAAAAGTAATATTCATAATACAAAGGTAATTAAATACAAAAAGCTACCCTTAGGTAGCTTTGTATATTTAAAGTTCTTCTATCTATTCAGTAAATTTATCCATCACAGCATCACTAACTCCTGTATTGGAAAAACCTCCGTCGTGAAACAGGTTTTGCATGGTGACTTTGCGCGTTAGATCTGAGAAAAGAGAAATGGTATAATCGGCACAATCGTCTGCTGTGGCATTTCCCAGAGGAGACATTTTTTCGGCATAGGCAATAAACCCGTCAAAACCTTTAACCCCTTTTCCGGCCGTGGTAGGTGTTGGGGATTGTGATATGGTATTTACCCGTACTTTTTTGTCTTTTCCAAAAAAGTATCCAAAACTCCTGGCAATGGATTCCAGATAGGCTTTATTATCTGCCATATCGTTATAATCAGGAAAACTTCTTTGTGCCGCCATATAGGTAAGCGCTACGATACTTCCCCATTCATTCATGGCATCTTTTTTATAAAGCGTTTGCATTACTTTGTGAAAAGAAAGTGCAGATACATCCCAACCTTTAGTTGTGAAATCGTAATTCTGATCGGTATAGGCTCTTCCTTTACGCACATTTACCGACATCCCAATAGAATGAAGTACAAAATCCAGTTTACCTCCCAGAATATCCATCGATTTCTGGACAAGGTTTTCCAGTTCTTCTATATTAGTGGCATCTGCCGGGATGATCTCAGAGCCTGTTTTATCTGCCAGACTTTTTATTTGCCCCATGCGCATGGCTATTGGTGCATTGGTTAGCACAAATGAAGCACCTTCTTCATGTGCTTTTAAAGCGGTTTTCCAGGCTATGGAATTTTCATCAAGTGCTCCAAAAATAATTCCTCTTTTTCCTTTTAACAAGTTGTATGACATAGTCGTTCTTTTTAAAGTACAGCAATTAAACAGTGCCGTCAAAGATATTTAAAATTTATATTAATTAAGTAGTTGCCGCGCATGAGCCATAGCAGAATTGCTCAACTCTTTTCCTCCTAACATCCCGGCTATTTCAATAATGCGTTCTTCTTCATTCAGGAGCTTTATAGATGTTATAGAGTTTTGAGAAGTATGTTGTTTATATACTTTGTAGTGCCGGTCTCCTTTAGCTGCTACCTGGGGTAAATGCGTGATAGAGAACACTTGCAGATATGAACTCATTTGTCTCATAATGTCTCCCATTTTATGAGATATTTCTCCTGAAACCCCGGTATCTATCTCATCAAACATAATAGTGGGCAACTGCATGTGTTTAGCCAGCAAAGCTTTTATAGACAGCATGATCCTTGACAATTCACCTCCCGAAGCTACTTTTTTAAGGTTACCAAAATCAGAACCTTTGTTGGCTGCAAACAAAAAGCTTAACCGGTCTTTCCCATTTTTTCCATATACCCCGGAAAGCTCTAAAGTAATATCAAAACGTGCATGCTCCATCCCCAGTTCCTGTAATGATTTTTCAAGGTACTTTTTAAGCTTGGGAATAGCGTTGCTCCTGTTTTCATGAAGCGATCGGGCCAGTGTATCCAGTTTTTTCTCAAGATCCAGTACTAAGAGCTGTGCTGTTTTAATATCTTCTTCCAGGTTTTCAATAACAGCGACCTTTTGTTCTAATGAAGTTCGCACGGCAATAAGCGCATCTACATCGGCAACCTGATGTTTTTTTTGTAAATCATATAGGTGTCTTAGTTGTGTTGCTGTTGCCTCCAACTGCTTAGGATCGGTTTCCAGAGAATCCTGCAAACCCTGTAATTCTGAAAAAGCATCGTCCAATTCTATAAATACTGAAGTCACACGGTTACCCAGCTCTTCGAAGGCCTTGCCAAATCCCGAAAGTTTTTGCAGGGTAATTTTGAGTTCGGAAAGTTGCCCTAAAGTACCCAATTGCTCATCACTTAATATTTGAACGGCATACGAGAGTTTTTCCTGTATTTCTTCTACATTACTGAGCTTTTCATAGGTGGCTTCCAGTTCTTCCTGCATACCCACTTCTAAAGGAAACTGACGAAGTTCCTCTAAAAGAAAGGAGTTATAGTCCTGCTCTTTATCACTTTCCTTCTGAAGATCTATGAGTTCCTGTAACTTACTTTTAGCCTGAGAATAGGATTTTAGGATTTTGTGATAATCTGCCAAGATATTTTTGTTTCCGGCAACCGCATCAATAACCTGTAGTTGAAAGTCGTCATCGGTCAATTGCAGTGTTTGGTGCTGAGAGTGTATATCGATCAGGCGGGTACTGAGGCTTTGTAAAACATCCAGCGTGCAGGGTGTATCATTTATAAATGCCCTGGACTTGCCCCCCGGAAGAATTTCTCTTCGTATGATCGTAATTTCTTCATAATCCA
Source organism: Ascidiimonas aurantiaca (assembly GCF_037646345.1). Classification (NCBI taxonomy): domain Bacteria; kingdom Pseudomonadati; phylum Bacteroidota; class Flavobacteriia; order Flavobacteriales; family Flavobacteriaceae; genus Ascidiimonas; species Ascidiimonas aurantiaca. Next base: position 531,449 of record NZ_JBBEWR010000001.1, read on the forward strand.
GATCCAGTGTCTTAAAAAGATGTTTAAGATCATAACGAACAATGGAAAACTCTGCTTCGATTACACATTTTTCCGATTTGTTCTTAAGGCTGTCAAGATCAGCTCGTTTACCTAAAACCAATGATAAGGCACCCAGTAAAATAGATTTCCCTGCGCCGGTTTCACCGGTTATCACATGAAAACCATCACCAAAACCAACTTTAAGGGAATCGATAAGTGCGTAATTCTTTATAGAAAGTTCTGTTAGCAAACTACCTGTTTTTACCCTCAAATATAAACCTTATTTGGGAGTCGGAAAACTTTGTTAAAACTTTATTTCTTTCCAGGTATTGGCATAGAATGGAGCTACTCTGTTCAGGGAATTTTTAAGGCTTACCACGTCTATTTTGGGGCCATCAGAGAAGACACCCAGGATCTCTTCCGATTTGGCGTCAAAAAAAGTTTGCAATAAAAAGGAATTGGGCCTTCTTACGACCAGAGGTTCAAACATTTTCATACAACCGGCTATCTGCTGCTTGGCAAGCATCATATTATCTACCATATTGTCCAGTCCAAGACGGTGATAATTATACATGGCTGTGCGATATTCTTCAAAAGTGTTGGAAAGCAAGTTATCAATAAGTTCCCATCGGGTACGGTTTCCGTCAGTTTGCTGCCATCCCAGGTAACCGCTACCCTGAGCCTGGTTTACAATTTCCCGTGCATTTTCATAATACTCGGTACCACCGTTTTTACTAAAGGTATCTGCGTCCATTCCCAGTATAATGTACACATAATAAGTGATCACACCTACCAGGTTGGATTCAAAGATATTCGGGTTGTAAAAAAGGGGTTCAAATTCAATATAATTAAAGGTAAACTGCCTGTCGTTATAATTAAAAACCGGGGTTTCATAGGCCGAATTAAATACCGGCCTGCTGGATTGTATCTGGATCGTACCTGAAAAAAGGCTGTTGGCATCAAAAGAAGTAATGGTTAGAAGCATACTGCAGTTTATACGTTCCTGCTGCTTATATGTTTTATTCGTCCACTTGGTTTTATTTACATAATCATTCAGGGCCCGTTCAAGGGTTTTGAATATTTGCTGGTTGGTTTGTGCTACCTGGTCTGAATTGACAATAATATTGCAATTAAGCTCCTGGGCACTTACTGCAAACGAGCCTGATAACAGACAAACAAGAAATAATAGATTATTTCTGATACCTAACCAGTATTTCACTAAAAATATCTTCGGCAACTTCTTTTTTGGTTTTAAGTTCAAATGGTTTTACATTCAATTCTTTATCGATCCATGTAATTCGATTAGTGTCACTTCCAAAAGCTACATCTTTACCATCCAGCGTATTGAGAACAATAGCGTCCAGATTTTTCTTCACCAGTTTGCTTTTTGCATTGTCTAATGCATTATCGGTCTCGAGAGCAAATCCTACGAGAAACTGTTCCTTTTTTTCTTTACCCAGAGAAGCCAAAATATCTGGTGTGGGCTCAAGTTCTATATGTAACGGGTTTTCTTTCTTTTTTATTTTCTGAACAGCTATATTTTTAGGACGATAATCGGCAACTGCAGCAGTGAGAATGGCTATATCGCATTGGGTATAGTATTTATGGCATTGCTCATACATTTGAGCAGCGCTTACTACATTAATTAGTTTTATATGGTCGTGTTGTAATGATACTGAGGAAGGCCCTGAAACGAGAACTACCTCTGCTCCCAGGTTTGCAGCCTGTAAAGCAATGGCATACCCCATTTTTCCGGAAGAATGGTTCCCGATAAAACGTACCGGATCTATGGCTTCATAGGTAGGCCCTGCTGTAAGAAGCACTTTTTTACCCCTTAACGGAAGTTTTTTTAAGAGGTCGTTTTCCACAAAAGAAACAATAGCTTCAGGTTCTGCCATTCGTCCTTCGCCAACGAGCCCGCTGGCAAGTTCACCATGGCCGGCAGGGATCATGATATTCCCAAAAGAACGTAAGGTGTTGAATGAGTTTTGAGAAGACGGATGGCGATACATATCCAGATCCATTGCAGGAGCAAAATACACAGGGCACTTTGCGGAAAGATATACGGCCAGCAGCAGATTATCGCTAACACCATGTGCCATTTTTGAAAGGGTATTGGCCGTTGCAGGGGCAATGATCATAATATCTGCCCACAGGCCCAGGTCCACATGGTTGTTCCAAACGGCATTTTCATCCTCCTTATCTACAAAAGAGGACCATACCGGATGCTTGCTTAATGTAGAAAGGGTAAGTGAGGTAACAAATTCCTTGGCATCAGTGGTCATTACCACCTTAACGGTAGCACCTGCCTTGATAAGCAGCCGTACAAGAAAAGGGGTTTTGTAAGCGGCAATGCCCCCTGTTATACCTAAGAGCACATTTTTGCCGCTTAAAACAGACATAATCTATTGTTGTTTTTCGGTATTTCTGTAATAAATCTTATTTTCAAGCCATTCCTGAACAGCAATTGCATGAGGCTTGGGAAGTTTCTCATAGAATTTGGATACTTCTATTTGCTCTTTATTCTCAAATATTTCTTCCAGACTATCGGTATAGGTAGCAAATTCTTCCAGTTTTTCGATAAGTTCTTTCTTGATCTCGGTATTGATCTGATTAGCTCTTTTCGATACGATGGAGATCGCTTCGTAAATGTTATCTGTAGGTTTATCAAACTCATTCCTGTCGATGGTTACCGTAGTAATGGGCGCATCGGTCTTTCTAAAATCACTCATATTCTCTATTTACTAAATTGTTGTAACTGTTTATCAATGTCGGCCAGCATACTATCAGCAGAAGCTGCATGCTTTGTTTCCGGATAATATCGTTTTAAAATGCCATAGGCTTCTTTGGCTTGACTTAGACGTTCCTCTAATTTACTCTGAACACTTCTTATAGCCAGATTGTACATAGATTCGAACTTGTAATACATCGCGTCTTCTCTGAAAGGAGTACCCGGATAATCGGATAAAAACATTTCGAAAGATTTAATAGCTGCGTAGTAATCACGTATGCGATTGTACTGTTTGGCTATTTCAAAAGCCTTTTTTTCAAGTTTGGTCCGTAACTCACGTACCATTACGTTTGCATCGGCAATACGCTCAGAATTGGGATATGCATTTATAAAAGACTGTAGCTTTTCAATGGCATTATTGGTTTCTGTCTGGTCTATACTGTATTTGGGAGAAAGATGATAATAGCTTTTGGCTCCCAAAAATGCAGCTTCTTCTGCCCGGTCACTCTTGGGGTATGATTTGTAAAAGCGCTCGAACTGATAGCCTGCCAAATAATAATCTTTGAGTTGATAATGCGTATCGGCATAAAAGAAAATAACACGTTCTCCCTGGGGTTTCCCGGTAAATGAAGGAGCAATTTGTTCAAAAAGACGCAAAGCCTTTTTATAGTTACCTTCTTTATATAACTTTTCTGCTAATTCATATTTCTTAGCAGTATCTTCGTTTTTAAGAACGTTTTGATATTCGCTACAGGAAGTGAAAACCAAACCTGCTATCAAAAGAACACTTAAAGCCCTGGTGAATATATTCATGTGGCAAAATTAGCTAATCTGACGAAATAAAAAAAACAAACTTTAAAACGTGCAAAAGAATATATTTTATATATACCAACTCCTTTTTTATCAGCACTTTAACATTTTAAGACCATAACTGTATTTTATTGTATAAAGAATTATACAAATCTATGATATTAAGCGAGTAAAGTGGTGTTGTTTACTTTACTAAAATGTAACAATGAAATCCTTTATCCTTTGCTGCAGGTCACTACTCGCATTTACTAAAGGTAACCGCACGTTGTTAGTACCCATTCCTAAATAAGAAAGCACCGTTTTAATACCTGCCGGATTTCCCTCTTCAAAGATCATATCTATTATATGCATTAACCTATAATGTAGAGAATAAGCATCTGCAGATTCCCCATGTAAACCTAACCTGACCATTTTAGAAAACTCTTTTGGAAAGCCCTGCCCTATAACAGAGATCACACCGGCTCCGCCTGCCAGTAGCATAGGCAGGGTAATCATATCATCTCCGGAAATCACCAGAAAGTCATCCGGTTTTTCTTTTAAAAGCCTCATGGCCTGTACAATATCTCCCGCTGCCTCTTTGATACCAATGATATTGGGGAAATCTGATGCCAGTTGAAGTACCGTTTCCGGTGCTATATTAGAAGCGGTTCTTCCCGGAACATTATAGAGGATTATGGGTTTGGAAGAAGCCTGTGCCACCTGCTTAAAATGTTCATAGATCCCTTTTTGAGTAGGCTTGTTATAATATGGTGATACTGATAATACAGCAGCATACGGAGAAAGATCGGTTTTCTGTAATTCTTCACAAACCGAAGCGGTATGATTGCCTCCAATACCCAATACCATGGGTAATCTCCCCTTATTAGCCGTGGTAATGGTAAGCTTTACCAGATCTCTTTCTTCATTAGATAGAGCAGCCGTTTCTGCGGTAGTACCCAGCACTACCAAGTAATCTACTCCTCCTTCTGTTACATAATTTACCACATTTGCCAGCATATCAGCATCTACCGCATGAGTAGCGGTAAAAGGTGTAACAAGAGCTACCCCTGTTCCTTCTAATTCTTTATAATTCATACTTTTTTAACGATAGTTAGATACTTGAGAAATTCAGATCGGAACTGGCTGAACTTATCGGGCTTTATTTCAAAAACCACGTCATTGAGTTCCTGATTTTTAACCAGTAATCCGGTTTTGAGATTTGCAACTGTTTGAGCGGTAACCAACTTTAAAACAATAGGTGCTTCTTCGTAATAACTAAGTAAAACATCGTATTCCCAATTCATAAACTCAAGAACTCCCTGATTCTTGATAACACCGCCCCAACCGAGGTCTTTAACGGTAAAAACAGGTATTGAAAATCCTGAAAAGGACTCTTCCCGGGAAGTAAACCCGATAATCTTAAATTGGTTCTCACGCAAGCCCATCTCTTTGTAAAGCGCGGTAAACACCTCTGTATGATTAAACTCGTCGATATTTACAATGCACCCAAGAGAAACCGTCTTACCCCTATCCTGTAAACTACCGTCTTTACGGTTGCTGATGCATTTTTTTAATACTCTGTTGGCATTATTATCTTTGAGTTTTTTTAAAAACATCTATCTTTACTTTGTGATACAAAAGTATATAACTTCACTCATTTTTTTTAGATGAAATCAAAACTTCTCGTCTTGTTTTTTAAACATTTTGTTGTATTCATAACAATTAGTTTTATTTATAGCTGTAAGCAGTTGCCAAACCTGGTCCAAATCAAAGGCCGTCAACTTCCCGTAACCGATTCCCTACCCTCCGTTTCTGAAATTGATGAATACATACAACCCTATCGTACACATATAAACCAGACGTTAGATTCAGTTCTTGCCTATAACCCTACCACCATTGATATCTACGAAACACCTCTAAATACGGCTCTCGGTAACTTTATGGTAGATGTGGTTTACGAACGTTCCGCTCCGGTGTATGAAAAAAGGACTGGTAAGGCTGTTGATTTTGCTTTCCTGAATCATGGGGGTATTCGTTCCAAACTCAACAAAGGGCCGGTAACTGCCCGGAATGCTTATGAATTGATGCCTTTTGAAAATACTGTAGTTGTGTTGGAGCTCACTGCCAATCATATTGAGAATATGGCTCAATTTCTGGCTAAAAATCAGAGAGCACATCCCTTTTCAGATCATTTCAGGCTGGTACTGCATAAAGATCATAGCATTAAAAGTATTACCATAAATGGCAAACCCCTGGAAAAAAACAGAGTTTATCGGGTAGCTACTTCCAATTATCTCGCAAATCTTGGCGACCGGATGACATTTTTTAATGATCCGGTTTCCAGAACTGAAACCGATTATTTAATACGCAATATCCTGATTGATCATTTTGCAGAAATTGATACCATTAAAGCACAATACGATAACCGATTCACAATAGAGTAATGAAACGAAGAGATTTTGTTAAAAGCACTCTGGCAGGCTCTGTATTAACCGGTATGGGCGGCCTTTCCCTGGGAAGTTGTACTTCTTCCCTTAAACATATAACCATATTACACACCAACGATGTTCACAGTCACATAGACCCTTTTCCTGCTACTGATGAACGCAACCCCAACAAAGGAGGCGTTTCCCGAAGAGCAGCTTTAATTGAGTCTATTCGTGCCGAAAATCCAAATACCCTTCTCTTGGATGCAGGGGACATTTTTCAGGGTACTCCCTACTTTAATTACTTTGGTGGCGAACTGGAATTTAAACTCATGAGCATGCTTAAGTATGATGCAGCGACCATTGGCAATCATGATTTTGATAATGGTATTGAGGGGCTGTACGGCCAGCTACCCAATGCCAGTTTTAAGTTCCTTTCGGCTAATTATGATTTTACCAATACTATTATGGACACACAGGTAGCACCTTATCATGTTTTTGTAAGAGATGGGATACGGATAGGTGTTTTTGGCCTGGGTATTGAGTTAAGCGGACTTGTAACTAAAAAGCTGTATAAAGAAACAGTTTACTTAGACCCCATAGAAAGGGCTCAGGACATGAGCAGGCAACTGAAACAGGAAGAACAATGTGACCTGGTAATATGCCTTTCGCATTTAGGCTATCGCTACAGAGACGCACAAACACCTTCTGATGTAGTGCTTGCAGCCAAGACTGAAGGTATTGATCTTATTATTGGCGGGCATACCCATACATTTCTGGATAAACCCGAAGTACACCTTAATAGAAAAGAAGAAGATGTACTTATTAATCAGGTAGGCTGTTATGGTATTAACCTGGGCCGAATAGATTTTTATTTTGATAACCGTACCCGTATGGCTACGGAAGGTACTTCGATTTTAATTTAAATCCGCTATAATTCAAAGCAAACCGCAGCAAAAAGAGATAAGAAACAAGGTGAGTGGCCTCATTGATCACCTTGAAAAGATTCAGAGAGTCCACAAAAATATACAGGCACATCATAATATCGCCCACTAAAAGACTAACCGATATAATTACAAGATACATAGTGAGATACGAACCTGAATTAAAAAAACTTACATTGGCGAGTATATTGAATAATCCCAGAATAATAGAATACCCCAGTATAATAGGGTATAAACTGCCAAGTGTATCTCCAAATGTTTCATCCAGGTACAGGTCGTAATATACTGCCCAAAGGCTTATAACAGGAATAGCATATAATAACAATCGTTGGGTACTTTTTTCGTTAATAAGCTGAAAACATAAGGCTCCCATTAAAATATGCCCCGCACCATACACAAGTAGTGTGTATTTAAGGGTAAGGGCCTGATCAAAAAAATTAGATATACCCCCTGTGAAATAGATCACAAAAATGGCTATAATAACATAATTTACCTTTTGAGCACTTCGTAAATAAATAAAAAACAACAAGGGCAGAATTAATAGCCTTCCGCTTAACCTAAGGAAACTAATATCCAAACCTTCTCCCAATAGAAGAAGTATTCCAATTATATAATAAGCTTTTAGTAACCTGGCTATTTTCATATCATTTCCAAAAACTGATATTCATCAATAAGCGGAATACCCAGCCGTTCTGCTTTGTCTTTTTTACTGGGCCCCATATTGGCTCCTGCTACCACGTAACTGGTTTTTGATGAAATTGAAGAAGCTACTTTTCCGCCGTGATCTTCAATATGTCTTTTCAATTCATCTCTGGAAAGAGATTCAAAAACTCCGGAAACCACAAAAGTTAATCCGGTTAGTACATCTGATTTTTTATTCGTTATGTCATTAGCTAGAGATAACTGCAATCCATATTTTTCAAGCCTGTCGATAATACTTAAATTTTCAGGATTAGCAAAGAAATCAATTACGCTTTCTGCAATTTTTCCACCTATTTCATCTACAGCAATCAAATCGTCAAAAGAAGCTTTTTTAAGATGTTCAACAGATGTATAGGCACGGGCTAGTTTTTTGGCTACAGTTTCTCCTACAAAGCGAATTCCCAAAGCATACAACACCCTTTCAAAAGGGATCATTTTAGAAGCCTCGATCCCTTGGATAAGATTCTCGGCAGATTTCTCTGCCATTCGTTCTAAAGGAACAATTTGTTCTTTTCGAAGCTCATAAAGATCTGCATAATTCGCAATGAGTCCCTCGCGAAACAAAAGCTCAACAGTTTCATTTCCCATACCGTCTATATCCATCGCTTTGCGGGAAATAAAATGCTGTATGCGACCCGTGATCTGAGGAGGACACCCCGTGTAATTGGGGCAGTAATGCTGTGCTTCGCCTTCTTTTCTTATGAGCGGAGTATCACACTCAGGACATGTATCAATATATACAACCGGTTGCGAATAGGATGATCTTTTTGTAAAATCTACCCCTATAATTTTGGGAATGATCTCCCCCCCTTTTTCTACAAAAACGGTATCTCCTACTCTCACATTGAGTTTTTCAATTTGATCGGCATTGTGAAGAGATGCTCGTTTTACGGTAGTTCCTGCCAACAATACCGGTTCAAGATTAGCTACGGGTGTAATGGCCCCTGTTCTTCCTACCTGATATGAAATAGAAAGTAACCGCGTAGTTGCCTGCTCTGCTTTAAACTTGTACGCCATAGCCCAGCGGGGCGCTTTTGCCGTATAACCCAGTTCTTCCTGCTGTGCAATACTGTTTACCTTTACCACTACCCCATCTGTTTCATAAGGCAGGGCATGCCTGTTTTTATCCCAATAAGCTATATATTCCATAACTTCACGAGTATTCTTACATAACTTGGCTTCAACAGGTACTTTAAAACCCCAGGAACGTGCCAGTTCTAAAGATTCGAAATGGGTTTTAACCCCTACCTGCTGCCCCAGTAATGAATACAATAAACAATCTAATGGCCTTTTTGCCACTTCAGAGCTATCCTGAAGTTTCAGGCTACCGCTGGCCGTATTTCTTGGGTTCATATAGGGTTCTTCTCCGGCTTCTATACGTTGTTGGTTCATTCTGGCAAATCCTTCATAGGGAAGCACGATCTCACCTCGTATTTCAAATACAGCAGGGCATTCACCTTTCACCTTAAGAGGTACCGACCGTATGGTCTTCACGTTATTCGTAACGTTATCGCCTTGTATGCCATCACCCCGGGTAACGGCTTTACTCAATAACCCGTTTTCATAAGTAATATTAATAGAAGCTCCGTCATATTTCAATTCACAAACAAACTCCAGATCGGCATTTCCCAAAATACGCTGTATGCGCTTTTCCCAGTCTTCCAGATCTTCCCTGGAGTAAGAATTATCCAGAGAATACATTCTGTGCTCGTGTACGACGGTTTCAAAATTCTTGGTAACGGCTCCCCCTACCCGTAAAGTAGGTGACGCAGGGTCGTAATATTCCGGATAAGCAGCTTCCAGCTTCTGAAGCTCTTTAAGCATCATATCAAAATCATAATCGGAAATAACCGGTTTATCAAGCACATAATATTTGTAATTGTGAAGATTGAGCTCATCTCGAAGTTTTTCTATTCGCTGCTTAGGGGTTACCATAACTATTCCTTTAATTGGTTATACGCCGTACTCTTTTTTGGTGTTTTTACTGTTCATTCCCGGCCAATATGGGTTTTACATAAGGCCCTAAACATTATGTATTATTATTTCTGCGCTTTTATCATACGATCATTTCCCGAAAGATCCCTGGCAAGAGTGACCCGGGAAAATCCCTTCTCTTTGAGTAATGTCTGCATTTCAACGGCAAGATATTGATTGATCTCTAAATACAAAGTACCGTGATCGGTTAAATTATCAACAGCCAGTTCAGCAATTTTTTTATAATATACAAGCGGATCATTATCTCTTACAAATAATGCCAGATGTGGCTCATACTCACATACATTTCTTTTCATTACTTCAGCTTCGCTAAATCGCACATAAGGAGGGTTTGAAACAATTATGTCATATTGTTCTTTTAGTGAAACGGCGGTAAGAATATTGGTTTGGATAAAGTGGACGTTTGTATCAAGTTGTTTTGCATTATTAGTGGCTACTTTCAGGGCTTCTTCAGAAATATCTAACCCATATACCTGGGCCCGGGGTAGTTCTTTTGCCAGGGCAATTGCGATACAACCACTACCGGTACCTATATCTAATATTTTCAGGGAGGTGTTTTTTGTATTTTTATGGTCTTTTATCACCCAGTCCACTAGTTCTTCTGTTTCTGGCCTTGGAATTAAAACATGTTGATTGACATTAATATCAAAGCCATAAAAAAAAGCTTTACCGGTAATGTATTGTATTGGCTTTTCAAGGCGTAACGCTGCGAGTGCTTCAAACAAAAGCTGTTCTTCTTCCTTAGAGGCTGCCAGGTCTGGTTTCAAAACCAATGCTAGCGTATCCAACCCTGTATAATTTTCTAGAAGAATATGGAAAAACCGGTCAATTTCCTTTTTTTCATAAAGGGAACTTAACTCCTGATGGTAGAAAGATCGTATAGCCGTTAATTTCATTTTTAAGAAGTCTTTTTACCTATACGGTCAGATCTTTATACATCCATACAGGACATGCACTATGGCCGGTGTCTCCCATGCGCTTATCCAAAAAGGAAAACCCAATAGACCTGTACATGTTTTGTGCTACATTCATGAACGGCATGGTTTCAAGATAACACCCTTCATACCCCCACTCTTTTGCCTTCTCAAGGCATTTTATAATAAGTTTTCTGCCCGCTCCTTTTCCTCTTAATTCTTCAAGAAAATACATTTTTTGAAGTTCGCATACATTTCCCTCATAATTATCCAGAGGGGCAATTCCTGCACCACCTTTGATTATTCCGTTTTCTTCTACCACGTAATATATCTTTCGGTCTCCCGTATAAGAAGCCGTCATATCGTTTAAAGAAGCATCTTCATAAGCCGAGCCGGTTTTGGGCACCCCGAGATCTTCAAGTACTTTTCTTATAATATGTCGTACAGTTTCATTATCGGAAACCTGTATTTCACGTATAACAAATGAGTCCTTCAACTTTGTATATTTAAATAGTATTTTTGTGATGTGAATATACATGAAAAATATATAAACCGCTGTATTCAACTAGCTAAAAACGGACTGGGTACTACCTACCCTAATCCTATGGTAGGCAGCGTTATTCTACACAAAGGTCTTATTATTGGAGAGGGCTGGCATAAAAAGGCCGGTGACCCTCATGCCGAGGTAGCTGCTATTCAAAGTGTAAAGGATAAAACGCTACTTAAAGAGGCTACCTTATATGTTAACCTGGAACCTTGCAGTCATTACGGCAAAACACCTCCGTGCAGTGATCTTATTATTAGAGAAGGCATTAAAAAAATAGTAATAGGCTCTATGGACCCGCATTCAAAAGTAGCAGGAAAAGGTATTAAAAAACTCAAAGATCATGGATGTGAGGTAATAATAGGAGTGCTTGAAGAGCATTGTCATGAACTAAACAAGCGATTTTTTACGTTTCATCTTAAACAACGCCCTTATATTATCCTTAAATGGGCTCGTACCAAAGATGGGTATCTGAGTCCGCATGCGAGAAATGGAAATTCCCATACCCCCAGGGGTGCTGTCTGGATAACAAATTCTCTTTCCAGACAATGGGTACATAAATGGAGAAGTGAGGAAAGTGCAATTCTTGCCGGTACAAGAACCGTACTGGAAGACAACCCTTCTTTAACCACTAGAAACTGGCATGGAACATCACCAATACGAGTGGTGATCGATGAAAAAGGCGCTATTAACACTGAATCATTTCAGGTTTTTGACAAGAATGCCCAAACGCTGTTGATCACAGGAAAGGAAACGCACACGCATGTACCATCACATATAAAAAGAGCATCTATCAACTTTCAGCAAAATCCCGCCCTGCAAATTTGCAAAGTACTGTATGAAATGGAGATACAAAGTTGCATTATTGAAGGAGGCGCACATACCCTTAACCTGTTCATTAATGAGAACATCTGGGATGAAGCCCGTGTTTTTACAGGCGATACGGTATTTGGGCACGGCACAACAGCTCCCCGTATCTCCGGAACCCTGTTGAAAAAGCTTCATCTTTTAAACGACGAATTAACTATTTGGCATAACCCGCAGTCATGATAAAAAACATCATATTTGATTTTGGCGATATTTTTATAAATCTGGATAAAGAGGCTACCCTTCGAAAGATCGGGCAATTAGGGCTCAGAGAACTCGATGATAATATGATTCGAATGAATGAGTCGTATGAAAAAGGACTTGTTACCACTACTGATTTTGTACAGTATTACCACCATTTGCTTCCTCATACTTCAAAAGAGCAACTTATACAGGCCTGGAATGCTATTATACTTGATTTTCCTGAATACCGCCTGCAATTTGCAGAAAGGCTGGCTAAAAAAGGGAACTATCGTATGTTCTTGCTGAGCAATACCAATGAATTGCATATTACCGAAGTAAAAAAGAGTATGACTGGTGTACGGTACGACCGTTTTAAGCAGTGTTTTGAAAAATTCTATCTGTCTCATGAAATTCATCTTAGAAAACCCGATACCGAGATCTATAAATACGTACTCAGCGAGAACAATCTGCAAAGTGAAGAAACACTGTTTATAGATGATATGGAAAGTAATGTCCTGGCTGCAAAAAATGCAGGCATTCAAAGCTGGCACCTTATTCCCGGCAAAGACGATGTAACCCAATTATTTGAACAATCTTTTTTCATGTAACTGTGGGCTACGTAATTCTCAGCATCCTTTCGAATACACTTCTTTTTGTAATTTTTAAAGCTTTTACAAAGTACCGTATCCACAACCTGCACGCCATAGTAATAAACTATTTTACTGCTGCATCTATTGGTTTTTTTAGGGCTTCTGATACTACTGATATTTCTCAAATTATATATCAGGACTGGTTTTATGGCACTGTCTTGCTAGGAGTCATTTTCTTTTCACTTTTTAATGTGCTTGCTTTAACATCACAAAAGGGTGGGGTTGCTATGGCTTCTGTTGCCAGTAAAATGTCAGTAGTTATCCCCGTCACTTTTGCTTTTATAGTGTTTGATGAAACCGTTACGCTTTTAAAGATTGGTGGAATTCTGATTGCATTACTTGCCGTATATATGGTTTCCAGAAAAAGAGGTGAACAGCAATTTGAGATCTCGTACTGGTATTTACCGGTATTGCTATTCTTTGGGTCAGGTATTTTAGATACTATCTTAAAATTTCTCGAGCACCGTTATGTTAACCAAGATCAAACCGATATTTTTGCAACTACTATTTTTTTTATGGCCGGGATTTCCGGAACTCTATTTCTAACAGGCCATTATATCGCAAAAAAACCAACCTTTCACTTAAAAAATATGGTCGCCGGTATTTTATTGGGAATACCCAATTATTTTTCGGTTTATTTTATAGTTATGGCACTGAAGACCAATGGACTGGAGAGCTCGGTCATATTCCCGGTAAACAATGTTGGCGTTGTAATGGTATCTACCCTGTCCGGTGTTTTTCTTTTCAAAGAACAGTTGTCAGGATACAACAAAGTAGGTATTATACTGGCCATTTTTGGTATCATTCTTATGAGCTTTAACTGAAAATATGCGAGACAACGATACATATACAACCATAGAAAAACCGGCAGAAGCTGTTATTTTAAAAGAAAAAAACAGCAGGTTTATTGGATATGCCTTTCCTGTTAATGATCGTAGCGAAATAAACAAATGTCTCGAAACAGTAAAAAAACAACATTCGTCAGCCAGACATTGGTGCTATGCCTGGCAATTAGGCACCAATGATTCTACAGAATCAAGAACAAATGACGATGGAGAACCCAGAAACAGTGCAGGAGCCCCCATTTATGGTCAAATACAATCTGCAAAGCTCACCAATATTCTAATTGTTGTCGTACGATATTTTGGAGGGGTAAAACTGGGGGTTGGCGGCCTCATTAAAGCATACAGAACATCTGCAAAATATGCTGTTGAAGCTTCCGTACCCATCAAAAAATATGTAGAAACATCTATCCAAATTACCTTTAAGTATCCAAATCTTAGCGCTGTGATGCGTTTAATCAAAGAGAATAATGTAAAAATTGTTTCCCAGAATATGAAGGAAAAATGTTATATGGAATTACGCATTCGCAACCATCAATTGAAACAGGTAATTGGACAACTGGAGTCTATTTATGGCGTTATGATCGTAAAAAAGCAAATTTGAGATATGATTTATTGCAGCTTTTCAAGAATGTAATCAGGACATCGAATGGGTCTTCCGGATGCCATATCTATAAATGCTAAAACTGTGTTTGCTGTAGTAATAATTTCACCTTTTTCATTGGTGATTTCATAGTCAAATTCTATACGTACAGAAGGCATCTTTGAAAGGCTGATTTTTATCGATAAAACGTCATCATAATAGGCAGATTTGTGATAATTTATGTGTAAAGATATTACCGGAAGTACTACTCCGTTATCTTCCATCCATTTATACGATATTCCCAGATCACGAAGCCACTCAACTCTCGCTATTTCAAGAAATTGAGCATAATTTCCATGATATACTACCCCCATTTTATCAGTTTCGGAATATCGTGTTCGAATTTCAATTTTGTAGGTATAAACTTTCAAGTGTATAAGATTTTTATATGTTAATAAAAAGTAAAATTAACGTTACCCGACATGCAAAAAAAAAAGTAAAAATTCAATCCGCATTTCATTTTTTTTTTCAAATATTTGTTCACATATTTGTTCTGCCTAAGTAGCGAAATTAAGAAAACTATTCATTTCATAATTTACTAATCTAACTTCAAAATTATACGAGGAATGAGCATCACTGCGCAAACGGTATGGGAGAACTGTTTATCTTTTATTAAGGATAATATTCAACCACAGGCTTATAAGACTTGGTTTGAACCTATTAAATCAGTCAAGCTTACCGATAATGCATTGAGTATTCAGGTTCCCAGTAAGTTTTTTTACGAATGGCTAGAAGAGCATTACGTAAAGCTGCTTAAAGTGGCCCTAACCCGTGAGCTCGGGGAAAATGCAAAATTAGTATATGTAATTAAAATGGAAAATACATATGGTAATAAGCAGCCATTTACTGAAAAAATACCCAGTAGCCACCGGGCAAATGTGGCCCCGCAGGAGTTAGATGTACCGGTAAAGCATAAAAATCCCGAATTAAAAAACCCTTTTATAATTCCGGGAATACGAAACATTAAAATAGAGTCGCAATTAAATCCTTCATATAATTTTGATAATTTTCTTGAAGGAGACTCTAACAGACTGGCACGTTCTGCAGGACTCGCGGTAGCGAATAAGCCCGGAGGTACTTCTTTTAATCCTCTGCTCATATTTGGAGGTGTTGGATTAGGAAAAACACATTTGGCACATGCCATTGGTGTTGAAATTAAAGATAAGTATCCCGAGAGAACCGTTCTTTATATCTCAGCAGAAAAGTTTACACAGCAATATATAGAATCCGTAAAAAAGAACACACGTAACGATTTTATTCACTTTTACCAGTTAATCGATGTACTTATTATTGATGACGTGCAGTTCTTTTCAGGAAAAACCGGAACACAAGATGTTTTCTTTCATATTTTCAACCATTTACATCAAAACGGAAAACAGGTAATTCTTACTTCTGATAAAGCTCCGGTAGATATGCAGGATATAGAGCAACGCCTCCTTTCCCGGTTTAAATGGGGTCTTTCTGCAGAATTACAAAGCCCTGACTTTGAAACCCGGGTCTCTATTCTTAAAAACAAACTGTTTAGGGACGGGGTTGAAATGCCAGATGAGATCATAGACTATGTAGCCAAGAATATAAAAACAAATGTGAGAGAGCTCGAAGGTGCCATTATTTCTTTAATAGCACAGTCTTCTTTCAATAAAAAAGAAGTAACTCTGGAGCTGGCGACTCAAATTGTTGAAAAATTTGTTAAGAATACGAAGCGGGAAGTTTCCATAGACTATATTCAAAAAGTAGTGTCTGATTATTTTCAGATGGACCTGGACACCTTACAATCCAAAACCCGGAAACGACATATTGTTCAGGCACGGCAACTGGCCATGTTCTTTGCCAAAAAATATACCAAGGCTTCTCTGGCCAGTATTGGTTCTCAAATAGGAAAAAGAGATCATGCCACTGTATTACACGCTTGCAAAACTGTAGATAATCTGGCAGAAACCGATAAGCAGTTCAGGAAGTATATTGATGATTTAACGAAGAAACTTTCGCAATAATGAAAACCCGCATCTTGATGGTTTGCCTCGGTAATATTTGCAGATCACCGTTGGCTGAAGGTATTCTGAGGTCCAAAGTACATCCTGAAAAAGTTTTCGTAGATTCTGCAGGTACCATCTCCTATCACGAGGGAAATCCGCCCGATCCGCGATCGGTGGCCATTGCTTCCAAATACGGAATTGATATTACCTCTCAGCGTTGTCGTAAATTTCAAGTATCTGATTTTGAAGAATTTGACCATATTTATGTTATGGACAACAGTAACTACAATGATGTTGTAGGGTTGGCCAGGAATGAAAAAGAGAGACAAAAAGTTGACCTTATTCTCAATTTGGTATTTCCCAAAGAAAATGTAGATGTACCCGATCCTTATTATGGTGGCGAAAAAGGTTTTCAAAATGTATTTAAAATGCTGGATGAGGCTTGTGAAACACTGGCTGGTAACCTTAAAAACAAACAACCCTCTTTATAAACTCCTCTCACCTGCTCCGGTTGTGTCTGGTTTTAAAAGCTTTTTTGTAGTTTTACCTGAAAAGTAAAATATTTTGCCATGTCTCAAAGTACTGAAACCTACGGTAAACTCTACCTTATACCCAATACACTAGGTGAAAATGAACCTTTGGAAGTGTTGCCCCTGTCTATTAAAAGTACAATTGAGCAGGTAAATGATTATATTGTGGAAAGTGAAAAACCGGCACGGCGTTTTATTAAAAAGGTGAGCTCCGGAAAATCACAGGCTTCCCTACGCTTTCAATTTTTAAATAAATATACTGAACCTTCTGAGATACAGGAATATCTAACCCCCTGTTTAGAGGGCAGACCTTTAGGTATTCTCTCTGATGCCGGCGCACCCGGGGTAGCAGATCCGGGCGCAGAGTTAGTGCGACTGGCACATCAAAAAGGCATTCGTGTAGTACCTCTGGTAGGGCCTTCTTCTATTTTGCTGGCGCTTATGGCCAGTGGTATGAATGGGCAACGATTTGCGTTTAACGGGTATTTATCTATTGACAAACAGGAAAGAAAAAAAGAGATCAGGAAATTTGAACATCTCTCTTCCGAAAATGATCAATCGCAAATATTTATAGAAACCCCTTACAGGAATGATAAACTACTCGCAAATTTTTTAAATCACTTAAAAGACGATACGCTGCTATGCGTAGCATGCGACCTTACTTTACCTACCGAATTTATAAAAACGATGCCGGTAGCTGAATGGAAGAAGATAAGTGTGGCTCTGCATAAACGTCCCTGTATTTTTATATTGTATGCCCAATAAAAAAGGCCCGGTAATGTACCGAGCCTCTTAGTTAGATATAAAATTTTTAGATTTTTGTAAGTCGTTGTGGCAGTATGCCTGAAGTATCATATCCCGAAAAGCGTTTCATATAATAGCGAATAGAAGCACCATTTGCATCTTCAAAGCCGGTGGCACCTCCTGATCTTAGATACTTTTTTACATTACCCGCTCCGGCAAGGTGTGCAGCCGCCAAAATACCAGATTCGGTAATTTTGACCCCGTTAAATCGCTTACCTACATAACGTTTAATGTCTTTTCGCAATATCCACTTGTTTCTGGCAGTATTGGCTATAAAAGCCTTCTCTTGTAATACCGGGTTGTTAAGAAACAAATGCTTATTATACACCCCGAATAATTGAAGTGTAGAAGCCCCAAATTGATATTTCCCCATATATCCCAAATAGTTGATAGTGAAATAATCTCCACCTGATTCTTTGAAAGCAAGGGCTTCCTTAAATCCGACAAATGATTTACCTAAAAACGGGGGGGTGACTTTAATTTTAGGTTCCGTATAGTTGCCAACCGAATATTCTAAGGAATCGGTTACTCTGTAAGTTTCCGGAACTACAACTATGGCTTTTTTCGTAGAAGGAGTAAAGCCTAAACTGGTTATCATTACTGCCGCGACTAAAATTATTAATTTTAATACGCTTTTTCTCATAAAAACTGTTTTCTTTAAGCCTTATATCAAACATGTCGAATGCTTAAAATTTTAGAGGTGCAAATATACGATTTTTTTGACAAAAATGAATTTGACTAGTTAAAAGATTCTTAAAGTTCGATAAACGGGTGTTATTAACTGGTTATAAACAAGTTAAAAGATTAACACTGTTTTAAGACAAGTTTTATTTTGTAAGAAAAAGATCTCTGAATAAAAAACAAAAAATCCAATATCTTCTAATAGCAGGAATTTTTGAATAAAAATGATTAAAATCATTTTTTGTAAACACCTGTGAGTACATCAATAATCTCATGATTATTCATGTCCTTATAGATACGATAGGAGCCTCCTTTTACTTTCTGGTGGTACCCTCGTTTTACGGCAAATATTTCAAACGACTGCGGATTTTTAAGGTGAGGTCTAATATAAGGTAGTGCCTCTTTATAGGTAGCTGCTTCCGGAATGTATAAATAGATCTCATTTTCCCCAAAAGCCGTGTTGGGTGAAAACATAATATTGTATATTCTCATAAAAAAAACAGAGGCTATTACAAGTCCCAGAATAGAGACAGCCCATAAGATCTTTTTAAGATACATGGTCTGTATTTAGCTTTTGATAAAAAAGTACATCTTTAAAAATCCCTTTATGATATGCCCATTGTTTTTTTACGCCGGTTTGTTCAAAACCACACTTTGTAAACAGCCGCTTGCTAGCTTCATTATCGGCAGTAATGTGTGCATACAATTGTCGTAAACCTAACGTATTAAAAGCATATTCAGACAAAATATTCAATGCTTCCTCTGCTATTCCTTTTTTTCGTTCTTCTTTTCGTAAAACAATGCCTACACCTGCTCTGTAATTAGCAGGGTCAAATTCAAAGAGGTCAATTAATCCTTTGAGCTCATTCTCATTGTCTGAAATGGCAAGACGCAATTGTTTCATTTCATAAATATCCTTGTCACAGTTATCAAGATACTTTTTTAAAATAAAACGAGAATACGGGGTCTTGGTATCACTAACTTCCCATATTGTTACATCATTTTCCATTAAATACAGAAAATCGATATCCGCAGGCTCCATAGCTCTTAGAAAAATATGTGATCCATGAAGTTTTAACATATTATTTCACCTTTAAAGACCTGTATGGCTGGTCCAGACAAATAAACATTTGAATATCCCAAATCGTTTTTTTTAAATGACACTTCCAGTTTCCCGCCTTCCGTCTGCAAAACCGCACGTTCTTCATCTATTTGTCCTCTTTTGTGAAGAGCCAGAGCGACTGCGGTTACCCCGGTACCGCAAGAGAGGGTTTCATCTTCTACCCCTCTTTCGTAGGTTCGCACGGCAAACGTATTTTTTCCCAGCGACTCTACAAAATTAATATTGGCGCCTTCTTCACCATATTTGCCATAACGAAGGGCCGCACCTGCCTTTTTCATGTTCAGTGAGCTTAGATCGGTGACCATTTGTACATGATGTGGGGATCCGGTATTCAGAAAGCTGTGATTCTCAAAATCATCTATTTGTGTTACATCATTCATTTGCAAATGAACCTTTGCATTGACAATTGTAGCTTTGTGAATACCATCTATGGCCGTAAACACAGTATTATCTTTAATAATGCCCAAATAATGGGCAAAACTCACCAAACACCTTCCCCCGTTACCACACATGCTACTTTCTCTTCCATCTGAATTGAAATATACCATTTTGAAATCGGTTACCGTGTCAGTTTCCAAAAGAATGAGACCATCGGCTCCTATGCCAAATTTGCGGTCACACAATTTTTTTATGAGTTTGGTATCATTTTTGAGAAAAAAATCAGCGCGGTTATCGATGATAATAAAATCATTACCAGTGCCCTGATATTTGTAAAAAGAAAGTACCATTTGTACTGATTTTATAAGGACAAATATACATATTGATGTTATACGAACGGCTGTTAAACTGCCGTTAAAGTTGTATTTTCAACATAATAATAAATTAATTTTAAATGTTCATCTAAATCATAAAACAAATTAATAATTATGAAAAAGTTTCTAGGACTACTCATGATTTCCTTAATGGGAGGTGCTATAACACTTGGCAGTTACAAGTTGTTTTTTGAAAAAGAAGTGGTTGTATTGGATAATGAATCTATACAACCCGAAATGATCCAAACCAATTATAACCCGACCCCCAGGGTTATTTCCGGTAATCTTGATTTTGTTGCCGCTGCTGAAAAAACGGTAAATTCAGTAGTACATGTTAAAAGTTTATCTATTTCGAGAGCGCCCAGCTCTCTTCTTGAATTTTTTTATGGCTCGGGAAGCAGTAAAGAGCGGGCTCAGGTAGGTTCAGGATCGGGAGTCATAATTTCTCCTGATGGATATATCGTGACCAATAGTCACGTTATTGCCAATACATCACAATTACAGATCACCCTTAATAATAACAAAAGTTATCAGGCACAACTGATAGGTTCTGATCCTTCTACAGATATTGCACTGTTAAAAGTAGATACAGATGATGATTTGCCTTATCTTGCTTTTGGAGATTCAGACGATACTCATATAGGTGAATGGGTACTGGCCGTAGGGAACCCGTTTAACCTTACATCTACCGTTACTGCCGGTATTATTAGTGCCAAAGCCAGGGACTTAAGCAGAATGGACGGTAAAAACCAGTCGTTCATACAAACCGATGCTGCTGTAAATCCCGGTAATAGCGGCGGTGCGCTTGTAAATACAAATGGCGATCTCATTGGTATCAATACAGCCATCACTTCACAAACCGGCTCATATGTAGGGTATTCGTTTGCGGTTCCCAGTAATATTGCTAAAAAAGTGATCAATGATCTTTTGGAGTTTGGAATGGTACAGGAAGGTATTCTGGGAGTTCAGGGTAAAGAACTTAACTCGGTAACTTCAGAACAATTGGGAATAACGGATACGGAAGGTTTTTACATAGAATCAGTAGATGAAGGCTCCGGTGCTGAAATGGCAGGTGTAAAGAAAGGAGATATCATAAAAAAGATAGACAATATTAAAATATCAAAGTTTTCAAATCTTTCCGGGTATCTGAAAACCAAAAGACCGGAAGAATCGGTAAACCTCTTTATCAAAAGAGCAGAAGCTACCCGAAACCTGAAAGTAAAACTTCTCAAAAATGATACCTACAGGATCAGGCACCTGGGTATGCGGGTAAAAAATCTGGATGCCAAAGAAAAGAAAATGTTTAAAACCGACAGAGGGGTAAAAATTATAGGAACATCAGACCTTCTCGAATCTTACAAACTGGAGGGTAAAATTTTATTAGAGGTAAACGGCGAAGACCTGTATAGTATAAAAGATGCCGAGTCTGTTGATAATTATCTTTCAGAATACCGAAGACGCCCCAGTATATTGCTATTGGATAAAAACGGAGAAAAAGAAAGATTAATTTTCCAATAATTCGAACTCGTTAATAAAAACAAAAAGTCCTCTTAAAAGAGGGCTTTTTTTATGCTTTTTTCTTTACGAAAACGATTGAAATTGATACTTTTGCGCAAATTTAAAGGGCTTAAAAAAAAATCAATGAGTTTTAACCACACTTACGAGAAAGAACTGGCCTTCCAGGCAGACAGAAGAAGAGCTTCGGTCGAATTTATTAAGATCGTGAACGATTTATGGTATGAGAAATCGATAGAGCTTGTACTTTTCAGAAATCAGTTACTAGACCGCAGCGTAAGCGAGATCATTAACCTGCATGAGTATGCCGGTGAGTTTGTTCAAAAACCCATATCTATTTTTGACTCGGTTGAGATCGCTCAGGGCATCAAAGCTATGGACATCCCTCCTTCTAAAATAGACATAGGTAAACTAACATATGAATATCATTTAGAAGATAACCGATATAATGATTCTAAGGCTTTTGTGATCGATAAACTGAAAGATGCTAAAAACGCTGAAGAAATACAACCTAAAGATGTGGTTTTATACGGTTTTGGACGTATTGGCCGTTTATTGGCCCGAGAACTTATGCTTAAAACCGGAAAAGGCAGTCAGTTAAGACTACGTGCTATCGTTACCCGCGGAAAAGCAGATGCCATTACCTTAGAAAAACGTGCCTCACTGCTTCGTAATGATTCAGTACATGGTGATTTTCACGGTACCGTAACAATAAATCCTGATAATAACGCCCTTATCATAAATGGTACTACAGTACATATGATAAATGCCGATGCTCCGGAAGATATTGATTATACCTCTTACGGCATTAACGATGCACTTATTATTGACAATACAGGAGCCTTTAGGGACAAGGAGGCCCTTGAGAGGCATCTTAAGGCCAAAGGAGCTAATAAAGTATTACTTACAGCTCCCGGAAAAGGAGTTCCCAATATTGTACACGGTGTGAACCACGAAGAGTTTGACCCATCTGAGGTATCTGTATATTCGGCAGCTTCCTGCACCACCAATGCCATTACTCCTATTCTTAAAGTTATTGAAGACACTCTTGGGGTAGTAAAGGGGCACCTGGAAACCATCCATGCATATACCAACGACCAGAATCTGGTAGATAATATGCATAAAAAATACCGAAGAGGAAGGGCTGCTGCCATTAATATGGTTATCACAGAAACCGGTGCCGGAAGTGCCGTAGCAAAAGCATTACCTTCATTAACAGGTAAACTTACCTCCAATGCCATACGTGTACCTGTTCCAAACGGATCTCTCGTAGTACTCAACCTTCAGGTAGAAAACAAAACCTCAAAAGAGGCGCTTAATACTATAATGAAAAAGTATGCCCTGGAAGGTAATCTGGTAGAACAAATAAAGTATTCGCTAAGCAATGAACTGGTATCTTCAGATATTGTAGGTTCATCTGCACCGGCTATTTACGACAGTAACGCTACCATTGTTTCTGATGATGGTAAAAACATTGTACTGTACATTTGGTATGATAATGAGTATGGATATAGCCATCAGGTAATACGGCTTGCAAAATATGTTTCAAAGGTTAGACGTTATACTTATTATTAGATAAAGACTTTTTAACTCAAATTAGATAATATATTGCGGTAGAAAAGGGTCTTAAACATCCAAACTACCGCAATAGTCGTATTTATAAGTATAGCATAATTTTGATAACCCCATAAAGATGAAGAAAAAACTAACCTTACTGTCCTTGTTTATAGGTCTTTTAACATGGTCTTTACACGCCCAGAATCCAATAACACAGGAATTATCACTGGATGGAGGTACAATTGACAGCCAGTTTGAATTCCTGCTCAAAAAATCGTATAATCATAAAGAGTATGAGGTTATTAAAGCCAGCTGGATGGCTCGTGTACGAAAAAATGTATCAGACACCCTTTTGAAATCAAAAGCTTTGGTGAGTCAGTTACAAACACAAATTGACAATCAGCAAAAGGAAATAGGCTCCTTAAAAACTCAGCTCGCAGAGATCAATGGCAACCTTGAACAGGTAAATAAGGAAAAAGAAAGTATTTCCTTTTTAGGTTCCCTCATTAACAAAGGTGTTTACAAAGCCGTCATGTGGGGACTGGTAATTGCACTGTTCCTCTTATTTATCTCTTTTGTTTACAAATTCAGAAACAGCAACATTGTAACTCGTGAAGCCCGCGCCAACCTTTCAGATCTTGAAGAAGAATTTGAACAGCACAGAAGACGTGCACTTGAAAGAGAGCAAAAACTGAGCAGGCAGCTTCAGGATGAGCTTAACAAACAAAAACTTATGAAAAAGTAATACCTTACACGGTATTATAATATGTTGGTATTTCCCGCATCCTTGTTCTATACCTATGGTATAATGAGCCTTTATTCGTATATAGGTATTAAGTAATTATTTCTTTGCATCTTTGCATCCAAATTTTGAATGTGAGGCACAATGCGAATTGATATTATTACAGTACTTCCCGAACTTTTAAAAAGCCCGTTTGAGGCTTCGATTTTAAAAAGAGCTATTGACAAAGAACTGGTAGAAGTTCATTTACACAATCTTCGGAACTATACTTCAGATAATTATAAAACCGTAGATGACTATCAATTTGGCGGAGGCGCAGGTATGGTAATGATGATAGAGCCTATAGACAAATGTATAAGCCATTTAAGATCCCAGCGTAGTTATGACGAAGTTATTTACGTAACACCCGATGGAAACCGGTTTGACCAAAAAACGGCCAACTTTTTATCCTTACAAAAGAACCTTATTATTTTGTGCGGACACTACAAAGGCGTTGATCAACGAGTGCGTGATCATCTTATAACCCGGGAGATATCCATTGGCGACTATGTATTATCGGGGGGAGAACTCGCAGCAGCAGTAATTAGCGATGCTATTATTCGTCTTCTTCCCGGAGTACTTAATGACGAAACTTCTGCCCTGACCGATTCGTTTCAAGACAATTTACTCGCTCCTCCTGTATTTACAAGACCCGCAGATTACAAAGGCTGGAAAGTACCTGATGTATTGCTAAGCGGAAACTTCCCCAAAATTGAAAAGTGGCGGGAAGATCAGGCTATGGAAAGAACCCGAAGACAAAGACCCGATTTGTTGAATGAGTAGTTGTCACAATAAAACTTAAGGTTATATTCATGATTGTGGTGTCTAAAAAACAAGAACACCATTGTAAATATTGAAATTATTATTATTTTTGCAACCGATTTCAGATCAACCTCTGACGAGAGACGTGAATGTTGATATGAATTAATTATAAATTAAGCAAATGGAAGCTTTAGTAAAATTTGTTCAGGACGAATTTGTTCCAAAAAAAGATTTCCCTGAGTTTTCTTCAGGAGATACCATTACCGTGTATTATGAAATTAAAGAAGGTGAAAAAACCCGTACCCAGTTTTTCCGGGGCGTTGTAATACAAAGAAGAGGTAGTGGTTCTACCGAGACTTTTACCATTCGAAAAATGTCTGGTACTGTAGGTGTAGAACGTATTTTCCCTATCAACATGCCTGCTCTTCAAAAAATTGAGATCAACAAAAAAGGTAAAGTACGCAGAGCTAGGATCTTTTATTTCCGTGGGCTTACCGGTAAAAAGGCTCGAATTAAAGAAGTTAGAAAGTAAGATATTTTTACATATTACTGAAAGGCACCTTTTTCAAGGTGCCTTTTTTATTAACAATTGTTAATAACCCCTGTTTGCATTTTGTTGATTTTAAATGGGTTAATTATTTTGCTTTTTTTAAATATGCTTCTATATTTGAAGTAAGGTTTTGCAAAAATCCTGATTAGGTGCAAGTCTAAAAAGGGGCATTACCTGAAAAGAAGAACGTTCTTTCACATAGTTGTTTTTTAATCATGCCCATACAAGTATTATTACTTATCCAGGTAAGTTTATAGATGTTAGGGAAGTTATATTTTTTACCGTATTGGCAACAGTAAAGTAAAAAGTATATGCCGAAAGTTTTTATGTAAATTAGAAATCGGTAGGAAATTAAAAGACAACGGAAGCATTAAGGAGTTTTGCACGCAGTGATGCATTGCATAACCGCCTGATGTTTCATGGTAATACATGGCAAGTAACTGGTAGTTTTTGAGCAATCAAACAACGTAGGTAACAGCAATGTTAAACGGTGCCTGTCAACGTATTACCAAAAAAGCCATATCATCAATAAGTAATTGTTAGTGATATGGCTTTTGTTTTTTATGGTTTGAATACAACGTTACATTTTTATTTATATAGAGATCTTACACATCTTTACCTCATATTTTATTTTTTTGCGAAGGCACACTCTTGAATAGTATGAATGGCTCATCCTCGGCCGGAGGTTGATTTCTGGGACTTCTATAACGAAAACAATAGCCTGTTGGCAGCGCCTTCTCCATATGCAATTTGGTATAAAGCAAACCGGAAGGATGTGCAAGAGCATATATGTTTTCCCTATTCATATAAGTCAGGGGAAAGATTATTCTATCAGATTCTCCCGAACCCAAAACAATTCTATCTGCACTACCGTTAAGTACAAGAAGTCCTGTTTCTCTAATTTCCTGACCATCCGAATCAATCGTTGTTAGTATTATATCCCATTCACCTTTAGGCTGTTTCTGAGGAGCAGCCTTCGAAAGAAACGGAAGAGCTATCATATGCGCAGTCTCTTCAATATTACGGGGGCTATAAGTATTCGCCATGATAGCTATAACCAGGTCATGCTCAGGAAAAATACTTAGAATACTCCTGCTTCCCCCCATGGCTCCGGCGTGTTCAAATACAGAACGTCCCTGCATATCCCAGTTACGTCTCCATCCAATACCAACTCCCGTCTCTTCTCCAGAGTTTAATTTCTGACTTTTAAATACGTCATCTACAATATTTGAATGTATAAAACCATTCAAGTACGCATTCCCTAATTTCACCAAATCGGTTGGAGTAGATATCATACCACCCCCACCCCATTTATAACTGGGATCTTCAGGGTTTTCAATTTTTTCAGGCCTCTGCTCACGATTAAGAGTATAAAGCTCTGTCATATTTGGAGATCTTTTAATTCTCATATCAGCAGGCCCCGTATGATACATGCCTAATGGCTCAAATATCTCTTTTTGGGTATAATCAAGAAAGGATTTTCCTGATATTTTTTCTATTACGGCAGACAGTAAAGTATAGCCATGTGTAGAATAGAGGTATTCTGTACCGGGCTCATACAGAAGTTCAATATGGGAAAAAACCTGAAGTGATTCCATAACAGAATTATAAAAACGCTTTTCAATGCTGTCTGATGCAGAATAATGAGGTATTCCAGACAAATGACCTGACAGTTCCCTGGCAGTGATTGAATATTTTTTTGGCCCGTATTCTGGTACATAACCGTTTATAGGTGCATCCAGATCCAGATGATTTTCCTGGGCCAGTTTAATCAGTGCCGTTGCTGTCATTAATTTGGAAACCGAAGCAGCGCGAAACTGTGTTTTTGTGGTAACCGGTATTTTATTTTCAAGATCTGCGAAACCAAACCCCTCTGCAAATACAATCTTTCCTTTTTGTAACACGGCTATTGACATACCGGGAGGCATCCACTTTTTACCAACCAGTTCATTTGCCATTGTTCTAACCAATTCCTGCGGGTCTTCATCCCTGGTTTGGGCACATCCGGAAAAAAAGATGATAGACATGATTAAGAGAAATGATCTTTTCTTCATAATATTGCTTTTGAAATTCTAAATTGAAATTGTTGTATTACCCTTATAAAAATCGCTTTTTAAGCCTACTATTTAGTCCTTACTCTCGTATTCCTTCAATAAAGTAATCATGGCCTGATTATTTGCTGTGCGCGCGTGATACATTGGGTACTCATCTCCCGGAGAGCTCAAATTAGGATCCGCTCCATTTTCCAATAACACTTTTGTAACTTCATAATGCCCTCTGCGCACAGCACAAATGAGAGGTGTACCGTCCCCTTGCATTTGAACATTAATAGCGGCTCCTTTCGAAATTAGATATGTAACAATTTCCAAATGCCCTTCCCTTGAGGCAACCAATAGAGCGGTACCATTGTTAACGATTTTCTCATTTACTCTTGCTCCATTTTTTATTAAATATTGTACAAAATCCAAATTACCATTGACCGATGCTGCCATTAATGGAGATTCATCGCCTCTGGCATAAAAATTAACATCGGCTCCAGCCTTTAAAAGCATCTCCGCAATTATCAAATTTCCGATACCGGCGGCTGTTACCAGTGGCGTACGTTTTATTATGATATCGCGATTAGAAGAGGTTTTGTCAGAATTTATATCGCTATACAGATTCTTGTCAATACAGTTTGGATCTATGAATGTAAGAAGCTCTTTCGTTTGATCAGTGTCTTCAAGGCGTATTGCCTTTATAAGGGCTTTACATTCTGTATTCGTTTGAGAATCTGACGGAGGAATGCTTTCACTTGCTCCTACAATTGGCGTTTCCGTAGCCTGCGCAACTACAGAAAGTGGCTTATTCAGTATTAAAAGAGCTAAAAACAGAATAGGAACAATAAATGAGTATTTCCAATTACTATATGGGTTTGATTTTTTTGAGTTCATCTTTATAATTCGTTGTTTTATTAATGATTGATTATAATTGCTGGTAACCACAAGCGGCTTGCTAAATGTGGCAATCTTTAACAAGTTTATTTGGTAATCCTCCTTTTCTATGATACCTTCTGCTAACACAAGGTCATCTGTCTGGTATTCAATATTCTTTTCAATCTCTTTTCTAAAAATCCATATAAACGGATTAAACCATAAGAGTATGATCATTATTTCAGACAGTAAAAAATCCAGCGTATGTAATTTGGCGACATGAATCTTTTCGTGCGAAATAATTAATTCATACGTGTCAAGGTCGTAACTTTTCGGATTTATAAAAATGTAATTGAAAAAAGAACAAGGTTCTTTTACAGAAACTGTATTTACAATAATACTATCTGTATCGTATATTTTATCGCTACTTTTCAGACCTTTTATCAAAATACTTGCGATCTGCAATAAGAAGTTCAACAACAAAACTATTACTCCAAAATAATAAACAATTAAAACCCAGAAAATAGGGCCTCTTTCTTGCCAAAATGGCAGAGCACTTTGTGTTTTTGAGGTATATGGAACCAAGTTATTGTTTTCACTTTCTGAAAATGGTCTTTCTGACAAAACGAAAACCTCTGAAGAAAGGTGTTCTATTTTTGTTTCCAATGCTCCCTGGCCGGTAACAAACTTTGGAAGAGGTACGAAAGGCAATAGCAAAACCAGTACCAGACTACCTATAAGATATATTCTGTTTTGAACAAAAAAGGTTTCTTTATGAAGAACCAGCTTGTAATAAGTAAACAGCACAATAAGGATTACTGATGCTTTTAAAAGAAAAATAATCATGAATTTGACTTTTTGTTTGATTGAATAAGATTCATTATCTCCTTTACTTCTTCTTCTGAAAGCTTTTCTTCTTTAGCAAAGTATGCTATCATCTTGGGGAAGGAATTGTCAAAATACTTTTTTTTAATATCTATGAGATAACCTTCCCTATAGTCTTCCCTGTTGATAGTGGCACTATATCTATGCGTATTCCCCAGTTTTTCAGATACCAGAAAACCTTTTTTAACCAGTATTTTCACAATGGTAGCCACACTGTTATAATGTGGTTTTGGTTCCGGGAGAGCTTCCATAATATCTCTAATAAATGCCTTTTTAAGATGCCAGACAATTTGCATTATCTGGCTCTCTCTTTTGGTAAGCTGTTGCATATTTTATAGTTTGGTCAAAACTACTAATAAATTAGTTTATATACTAAATAATTAGTAGTAAAAGAACCAATTAATATATCGCCCTAAGATTTTCTTTGACAAAAACACTTTGAAGCACCGTTAACAAAAATATAATCTTAGTACTATTTGCATACTATCAGGTTCCTGAACCTAACTCGAAAGCTAATTTTTTATGGCCATTTTATTTTGGTCTATAATTGCTTTCCCAAAATTATAAGCAGTAAATACCAGGTTTTCATAAGCTTCACACATTGCTTTGTCTAAATTTGATATTTTTTTTAATATCGATGCTACATAGGTAAGTCCAAGTGTATCCTGTTCTTGTAGGCTTAAGGCAACCGTCCTGCAAAAAGCTGCTACGGGTACATTATGTTTCCCTGCTTTCTTAATAACCTCCTGAATCGTTTTTCCGGAAAGTGTTTGCGCATCCAGTAACCCTTCTCCCGTAATTACCCAATCGGCCTTTTGCAGTTTATCCTCAAAATGGGCAAGCTCCATCAGTAATTGAATTCCGGAAACAGGCTCCGCATTCAAAAAATATACCCTACCTCTTTTCGTGCCTACGGCTACTCTGGATCTGGGGATATTCTGTATATCCTTATTTAAAAATGACTTTAAGACTCCGGCAAAATTCTTTAACCCTCCTCCAACATCAATACGTTAGTTTCATTAGCTCTTTTTTGAGGAGGACAGATCTATGTCGCACTATTTTCGTCGTAAAAACAATACAGGGCATCACTGACAATGCTGAATTTGACATCTTTTAACCCGTGAATACTTTCGTATCCTAAATTTGCGCTATAGATACCAACGATTTTCTCATGAGGATCAGTTCTCCCTCAGTTAATGATCTTAAACTAAAGCAGAAGCCATGGTAAGATTTTTGGTGACAGCTTTGCAAAACCTGAAGCCTTTTAGTTAATATTTAAACTTATCTGGTGTCTATAGTATTTTCATCGTATTTTAATTAAGAGGATATCCTAACCTTTTTGCTACATAAATATGTTTTTTAATTCTTATTTTTGGAAATTTATAGTCCGCTATATATGAGAACTAATCGCCTACTTCTATTTAAAAGCATTCGTTACTTTAGCATTACCCTATTGCTAATGTTCACCGGTCCTGTTATTCTTTACCAGGCGTTTAAGAATGAGGAACACCCGTTTTACTGGCCGGTTCTGGTTATAGCGCTTATTGTATGTATAGGAGCCATTATGATGGGGTTTTATAGTGTTAAGACAGTTATGAAGGCGCTTTTTGGCAATAAAAAATCAAGAGTTTAAAAACATTTCATATTCTCGTTATTTTTCCTGTTTTTGTTTTATTTGTCACTTAAAAACAAATAAAAGTGTATTACTGTACTTTTAACACGCAAGATATCTGTTAATTAACACTTTATTAAGTAAGAAATAACTTATGTTTTGTAGTTTAAAATAACATAAAAATATACATTATGATACGAAAAATTTTAAAGATTAACGGAGCTGTAGTGCTTACCAAAAAGCAACGAGCAAAAATACATGGAGGTTCTTCAGAATGCCCTACTGAACCCGGGTACACTGGTGAGTTATGTAGTACAGATGAAGAGTGTACCCCTATATTACCGGGTGCTCCTGTTTTCTGCGATCGGGGTTGCTGTTATGGCGCATTTTAGGCTTCTTTAGTATTTGCCAGCAAACGGTTAAGGGTAATAAAGACCTTACTCCTCAAAACAAAAAAAGCACGTATTGTTATGGATACGTGCTTTTTTAAAGAAGGCGGCGACATACTCTTCCG